>NZ_JAMJPH010000003.1:0-448521 GCF_023554635.1 Nocardioides bruguierae | reverse complement strand
CTCACGTGTTACTCACCCGTTCGCCGCTCGAGTACCCCGAAAGGCCTTTCCGCTCGACTTGCATGTGTTAAGCACGCCGCCAGCGTTCGTCCTGAGCCAGGATCAAACTCTCCATCGAAAACCCACACACAGTGTGAGATGATGCAAAATCAATCACTGACAGAAAGAACCTGACAAACTTGTCAGAATCATCGTCAAAGAAACCCACCCACCAACACAACCAGACCAAAACCCAGCCATGCCGACGAGAGGGGCATAAACAAACTAATTCGTCGACTATCAATGACACACTGTTGAGTTCTCAAGAATCACACGCACCCGGCGCATCGCGTCTCCGCTCCGCTGCCGAGGCAACCTGCAGAAACTTACGGATTCGTTTTCCGAGTGTCAACTCGGCGCGTTTCCCGCTCGTTCCTGCTGCCGGACATGACGAACCGCTTCGTTCGAGGCTGGGCCTCCGAGGCGGCTCACCGGGCGTCCGGCGGCGAGAGGGAACATTACAGACCAGGGTGCACGACGACGAATCGGCGCGCACGTGTCAGCGAAGACGCAGGTCAGCGGCCTGCGAGCGGCTCGAGCGTCGGCGACGGCTCAGAGGAGTGCCGCGTCCGCCTCAGCCTGGCCGGAGTCCACGGCCTCGGCCACGTCCTTCAGACGGACGCCGGACTCCCCCAGCTGCCGGGCACCGAGCACCAGGGCCGTGAGCACCTGGGCCGCCCGCTCGTAGGTGAGTCCGTCGGGCGGGTGCACGTTGGAGATGCAGTTGCGCTCGGAGTCGCGGCGACCCACGCGCGGGTGGTGGGTCAGGTACAGGCCCAGGGAGTCGGCCACGCTCAGACCGGGGCGCTCCCCGATGACGACGACCACCGCGGTGGCGCCGAGCCGCTGGCCGACGTGGTCCCCGATGCCGACTCGGGCCTGGTCGGCGAGGACCACCGGCCCCACCGACAGCCCGGCCCCGTGCAGCGCGTCGACGAGCGCCGCGGTGAGCGCCACGCCGTGCTGGTCCTGGGCCCGCGCCGACAGCCCGTCCGCCAGGACGAGCACCACGTCGTGAGTGCCGGCCTCCGGTGCGGGCAGGTGCTCGAGCGTCTCCGGTCGACGGCCCAGGTCGGGACGACGCAGGTACTCCGCCCGGTCCGCCGCCGCGCTGTGGACGTGCAGAACCTCGAGACCGCGAGCGCCGAGACCGGCCTCGATCGCCTCCGCGTCCCAGGGCAGGTGCACCGCGTCACGCGCCACCGCGTGGGCTCCGCGCAGGGCGAGCACCTCGTTGGTGGGCAGCGCGTCGCCGGCCCGACCGAGGCCGATGCGGGACCGCGTCGCGGTGCGCAGCGGCGACCAGAAGTCACCGGCCACCGGCGTCTCCCCGCTCATCGACCGGCCACCAGGGCACGCAGCTGGCTCGACCCGGCGTCCAGCCGCGGCACGCGGCCGTCGTCCATGAGGCCCA
This sequence comes from Nocardioides bruguierae, assembly GCF_023554635.1. NCBI lineage: Bacteria > Bacillati > Actinomycetota > Actinomycetes > Propionibacteriales > Nocardioidaceae > Nocardioides > Nocardioides bruguierae. The sequence goes on along the minus strand of NZ_JAMJPH010000003.1, from coordinate 447,068 downwards.
CGCGCTCGAGCCAGGCCTCGAACTCCGGGGCCGGCCGCAGGCCGAGGGTCTGGCGCACCTGGAGCACGTCGTGGAAGGAGAGGCTCTGGTAGCCGAGCATGAGGTCGTCGGCGCCCGGGACCGTGATCACGAAGCCGACGCCTGCGGCCGCCAGGAGCGTGAGCAGGGTGCTCATGTCGTCCGCGTCGGCCTCGGCGTGGTTGGTGTAGCAGACGTCGACGCCCATGGGCAGGCCGAGCAGGCTGCCGCAGGCGTTGTCCTCGAGCCCGGCCCGGATGATCTGCTTGCCGTCGTAGAGGTACTCCGGGCCGATGAAGCCGACGACCGTGTTGACCAGCAGCGGGTCGAACGCGCGGGCCACCGCGTAGGCGCGGACCTCCAGTGTCTGCTGGTCCACGGGACGCCCGTCCACCCCGAGGTGGGCGTCCGCGGAGAGCGCCGAGCCCTGCCCGGTCTCGAAGTACATGCACTGGGTGCCGACAGTGCCGCGGTCGAGCGCGAGGGCCGCTTGGTGCGCCTCGCCCAGCACCGCGAGGTCGACGCCGAAGCCCTTGTTCGCGGCCTCGGTGCCGGCGACCGACTGGAAGACCAGGTCGACCGGGGCGCCCTTCTCCATCAGCTCGATGGTGGTGGTGACGTGGGCCAGCACGCAGGACTGCGTCGGGATGTCGTAGCGCAGGCGGACGTCGTCGAGCAGGTGCAGCAGGTCGGCGGCGGCGCGCGGGGAGTCGGTGGCGGGGTTGATCCCGATGACGGCGTCGCCCGCACCGAGCAGCAGGCCGTCGAGCGTGGCCGCGGCGACACCGCGGGGGTCGTCGGTCGGGTGGTTCGGCTGCAGCCGCGTCGCCAGCCGGCCCGGCAGCCCGACGGTCGAGCGGAACGCCGCCGTCACGTCGGTGGCGCGCGCGAGGGAGACCAGGTCACCGTTGCTCATCAGCTTGCTCACCGCGGCGACCATCTCGGGGGTGAGCCCCGGGGCGAGCGCGGAGAGCCGCCGGCCGGCGTCGGGCAGGGCCGCCACCTCCAGCAGGTGGTCCCGCAGACCGCCGACGGTGAGGTGGGCGACCGGCGCGAACGCCTGCGCGTCGTGGGTGTCGAGGATGAGGCGGGTCACCTCGTCCGTCTCGTACGGAACCACCGGGGTGCTGAGGAAGGTCGTCAGGTCGATGTCGGCCAGGACCCCCTGCGCGGCCGCGCGCTCGGCGTCCGTCTCGGCGGCGCAGCCCGCCAGCTCGTCGCCCGAGCGGCGGGGGCTGGCCTTGGCCAGGACGTCGACGAGGTGGCCGAACCGGTAGGACCGGCCCGCCACCAGCGCGTGGTACGAGGTCACGATGTCGAGGCTAGCCCGCGGGGGTCACAGGCATGTTTCACGAGCGGTGACGTCGTCCACTCCGCCGACCTTCTCGGACCGCTCCAGGCCGAAGGCGGAGGCGGACGGGGCTCAGACGGCGCTGTCGGGGAACGCGATCACCGACAGGAAGCGGATCGGCAGCTCCACCAGCTCGACCGGGCCGTGGGCGCCCTCCCCGTCCAGCTGGAGCGAGTCGCCGGGGCTCATCCGGTAGACCGAGCGGCCGTGGGCGTAGTCCATGACGCCGTCGAGCATGTAGAGGAACTCGGTGCCGGGGTGCTGGAACATCGGGAAGGTCCCCGAGCTCGCGGTCAGGGTGACCAGCAGCGACTCCAGCCGCTTGTGCTCGCCACGCAGGGAGCCGACCAGCTCGTAGAGGTGGCCCTCCTTCGAGCCCGCTCGCACGATGCTGGCCCCCGTGCCGGAGGCGACGTAGGACGCCGGGCGCTCGGACTCGGCCCCGCGCAGGAGAGAGGTGACCGGGACGTCGAGGCCCACCGCGAGCCGGGAGAGCGTCGCGAGGCTGCAGGCCGTCTGGGCGTTCTCGATCTTCGACAGCATCGCCTTGGAGATGCCGACGCGCTCGGCGGTCTCCCCCACCGACAGGCCCGTCTGCTGGCGCAGGACGCGCACGTTGCGCGCGATGGCCTCGACCAGCTCGAGCTCGTCGAGCGGGGCGGCGGGGTCACGGTCCCGAGCCGTGCCGGCCCGGTTCCGCAGCAGGTCGGACTCCGGCTGCTTCCCCTCGGTGGCCATGGGTGAAGCATAGGAGACACCGGGTCGTGGCCGGCCCGGGCGGGGCCCACCCGCGGACGCGGCGCGCCGCCGCACCGGACGGTCCGTACCGTCCGGTGCGGCCGCCCCGCCTCGTCCGTCGTGGCGCACGTCTCAGCGCATCTCCCCCGCACCCTTGTACGGGTACGGGCTGCGCAGCAGGTCGCCCTCGGCGAACCGGCTGAAGCGGAAGTCGGTCTCGGGGATGCGCGGGTCGGAGCTGACGCCGTCGACGACCAGGTCGGCCACCAGCCGACCCACGGCCGGGGAGATCTTGAACCCGTGCCCGGAGAAGCCGGCGGCGACGACGAGCCCGTCCTGCGGCATCCGCGAGATGACCGGGTTCCAGTCGGGCGTGACGTCGTAGCAGCCGGCGTAGCCGCCGGCGATGGAGGCGTCCTCCAGCCCCGGGAACCGGGTGCCGATCTTCTCCACCGCCACGTCGAGGATCTCCTCGGTCGGGCGGTTGGAGTAGTCGTCGGGATCGGCGTCGGCGAGCTCGGCCAGGTCGGAGTTGCCGAAGAGGATGTCCCCGCCGACCTCCGGCCGGACGTACTGGAGCGAGACCAGGTCGGAGAAGACCGGGACGGGCCCGAGGTCGAGGCCCGGGCTGACCATGACGATCTCCTCGCGGTGCACGCGGAGCGGCAGGTCGATGCCGAGCGGCGCGAGGAACGGGCGGGACCAGACGCCGGTGGCCACGACCACGGTGCCGGCGGCGACCCGGGTGCCGTCCGTCGTGACGACGCCGGTGACCCGGTCCCCGTCGGTGACCAGCCCGGCCACCTCGACGCCCTGCTTGACCACGGCTCCGTGCGAGCGCGCGGCGGCCGCGAAGGCCTGCGCGGTCTGGTAGGCGTCGCCGTACCCGCCGCGCTTCTCGTGGCCGAACGCGGCGAAGGGCTCGAGGTCGGCGTGCGGCCACATCGCGGCCACCTCGCCGACGCCGATCTCGACGGTGTCGACGCCGACCGCCTGCTGGGCCGCGAGGCTGGCGCGCAGGGCGTCGACGTTGGGCTCGCCGACACCCACGACGTAGCCGGTCTGGCGGAACCCGATGTCGACGCCGAAGACCTCCTCGGCCTGCTCGAGCACCGTGAGGCTGTCGGCGGCCATCGCCGCGAGGGAGGAGACGCCGTAGTGGCACCGGACGATGCCGGAGGACTTGCCGGTCATGCCGGAGCCGACGGTGCCCTTCTCCAGCACCAGGACGTCGACGCCGCGCAGCGCCAGCTGCCAGGCCGCCGAGCAGCCCTCGAGGCCACCGCCGACGATGACGACCTCGGCGGAGGCGGGGAGCTCCGGGGACGCGGCCACCTCAGTACCCCGTCACGGGTGCGCCGGGGATCCACTCGGTGCCGGCGAGCGGCACGCGCGCCATGGCGGCCGACTCGACCGTGAGGGCCACGAGGTCCTCCGGCTCCAGGTGGGTGACGTGCGCCTTGCCGCAGGCGCGAGCGATGGTCTGCGCCTCCAGCGTCAGGACGCGCAGGTAGTTGGCCAGGCGCCGGCCGCCCTCGACCGGGTCGAGGTTCTTCTCCAGCTCGGGGTCCTGGGTGTTGATGCCGGCCGGGTCGCGGCCGTCCTGGAAGTCGTCGTAGAAGCCGGCGGCCGAGCCGATCTTGGCGTACTCGGCCTCGTGCTTGGGCGAGTTGTCGCCGAGCGCGATCAGCGCCGCGGTGCCGATCGCCACGGCGTCCGCGCCGAGGGCCAGGGCCTTGGCGACGTCGGCGCCCGTGCGGATGCCGCCGGAGACGATCAGCTGGACGCCGTCGGGGCGGCGGTGCACGCCGAGCTCCTGCAGCGCGCGGACGGCGGGGGCGATCGCGGCCAACGTCGGGATGCCGACGTGCTCGATGAACACCTCCTGCGTGGCGGCCGTGCCGCCCTGCATGCCGTCGAGGACGACCACGTCCGCGCCGGAGTGCACCGCGAGCTTCACGTCGTAGTAGGGCCGCGAGGCGCCGACCTTGACGTAGATCGGCTTCTCCCAGTCGGTGATCTCGCGCAGCTCGTTGATCTTGATGGCGAGGTCGTCGGGGCCCGTCCAGTCGGGGTGCCGGCACGCCGAGCGCTGGTCGATGCCCGGCGGCAGGGTGCGCATCCCGGCGACGCGGTCGGAGATCTTCTGGCCCAGCAGCATGCCGCCGCCACCGGGCTTCGCGCCCTGGCCGAGCACGACCTCGATCGCGTCGGCCTTGCGCAGGTCGTCGGGGTTCATGCCGTAGCGCGAGGGCAGGTACTGGTAGACGAGGTGCTTGGACTGGCCGCGCTCCTCGGGGGTCATGCCGCCGTCGCCGGTCGTCGTGGACGTGCCGACCTCGGAAGCGCCGCGGCCCAGGGCGTCCTTGGCGTGGCCCGAGAGGGCGCCGAAGGACATGCCGGCGATGGTGACGGGGATGTCGAGGTGCAGCGGGTACTTGGCGTTGCGGGCGCCGAGGACGACGTCGGTGCCGCAGCTCTCGCGGTAGCCCTCGAGCGGGTAGCGGCTCATCGAGGCGCCGAGGAAGAGCAGGTCGTCGAAGTGCGGCAGCGCGCGCTTGGCGCCCCACCCGCGGATGTCGTAGAGGCCGGTCTCGGCAGCGTTGTCGATGGCGGCGATGGCGGCGCGGTCGAAGGTGGCCGACTCGCGCAGGGCCCAGCTGCTGGGGGTGCTCATGGTGGGTGTCTCCTGCCCGGCTCAGTACGCCGAGACGTTGTCGGAGTGGAAGTGGTAGAGGCTGCGCGCCGATCCGTAGCGGGTGTAGGTGGCCGGGTCGTCGTCGTAGCCGGCGGCCTTGAGCAGGCCCGTGAGCTCCTCGAGGTGCTCGGGCCCCATCTCCTTGGCGACGCAGTCGGCGCCGAGGCTCGCGACCTCGCCGCGCACGTAGATCCGGGTCTCGTAGAGCGAGTCGCCGAGGCCGTGGCCGGCGTTGCCGCGCACGACGAGCCGACCGGCCTGCGCCATGAAGGCGCTGTTGTGGCCGACGTTGCCGCCGACGACGACGTCCGCGCCCTTGAGGCTGATGGCGCAGCGCGCGGAGGCGTCCCCGTGGACGACGAGGAGGCCGCCGTGCGCCGTGGCCGCGGCCGACTGCGAGGCGTTGCCGGTGACGACGACCGAGCCGCTCATCATGTTCTCGGCGACGCCGGTGCCGGCGTTGCCCTCGATGACGACCTCGGCCTGCTGGTTCATGCCGGCCGCGTAGTAGCCGACGTGGCCGGCGACGGTGACCTTGACCGGGGCGTTCAGACCGCAGGCGACGTTGTGCGCGCCGGAGGGGCCGGTGATGACGAAGTCACCGGAGAGGCCCGGGGCGTGCAGGGCGGCGTTCACCTCGCGCAGCGGGGTCTCCCCCAGGTCGTAGGTGGTGCTGGTGGTGGTGCTGGTGCTGGTGCTGGTCAGCGTGTCCATGCGTAGACGACCTCCGGCTCGGGCTCCCAGATGCGGGCGTTCTCGACCCCGGGCAGGTCGGCGAGCGCCCGGTACTCGCTGGCCATGGCGACCCAGTCGTCGGTCTCGGCGATGACGGCCGGCTTGCAGGCGATCGCGTCGCGCAGCACCGCGAAGGAGTCGCGGTTGCTGACCAGCAGCGTGTAGAAGCCGTCCAGCGTGGTGCACAGCTCCTTGAGGGCGGTCTCCACGTCGCGGCCCTCGGCCAGCTGGTGGGCGACGAAGCGTGCGCCGACCTCGGTGTCGTTCTGGCTGTCGAACCTCACGCCGTTGCGCACCAGCTCGCGGCGCACGGTGGCGTGGTTGGAGAACGAGCCGTTGTGGACCATGCACTGGCCCGGCCCGACGGCGTAGGGGTGCGCGCCGGACGCGTCGACGGCCGACTCGGTGGCCATCCGCGTGTGGCCGACGCCCTGCCAGCCCTGCGCCTTCGCCAGGTCCCAGCCGTCGGCCAGGGCACGGGGGTGACCGACGCCCTTGAGGACGGCGAGGTCGGCGCCGAACCCGGCGACCAGCGCGTCGGGGGCGGCGGCGCGGCACGCGGTGAGGAGGGCGTCCTCGTCGGCCTCGGCGGAGACCAGCAGCGTCTCGCCGACGGCGAGGACGTCGGCGGGGCCGCCGAGCGCGGCGGCGACCGCGTCACCGAGGGTCGCGGCGTCCGTGCCGGTCTCCAGCAGGGAGACGGTGGTGCGGCCGGGCGGCGACATCCGCGGGTCGCCGTAGACGGCGACGCCGGCGGAGTCGGCGCCCCGGTCCTGCATCTCGCACAGCATGGTGGTGAGCAGCTCGCCGAGGCGGGGCTGCAGCTCGGGGTTGCGCAGGTGCAACCCGACGATGCCGCACATGCGCGGCTCCTCTCGTCCGGGGGTCCGGGTCGTGGGTGGTGGGTGGGCCGCTCAGTAGGCGGTGAGGTAGCGGGCCGTCTCCCAGGGGCTGACCTGGGAGTGCCACGCGAAGAACTCCTCGCGCTTGGCCTCGGCGAAGTAGGCGGCGACGGCGTGGCCCTCGCCGTGGAGGACGGCGGCGGAGTCGAGCGCGCCGGAGACGACCGGGTCGGCGTCGAGGGCGTCCACGGCGTGCAGCAGGGTGCGGGGCAGCGCGTCGCGCTGAGCGCCGTTGTCGCCGCCGACGGTGCCCGGGTCGAGCGACTTCTCGATGCCGTCGAGGCCGGCGCCCAGGGCGGCGGCGATCGCGAGGTAGGGGTTGGCCGAGCCGTCCCCGCCGCGCAGCTCGACGCGGTTGCCCTCGGGCACGCGGACGAAGTGGGTGCGGTCGTTGCCGCCGTAGGTGGGGAACCGCGGGGCCCAGGAGGCGCCCGAGGTGGTGGAGACGGCGCCGGTGCGCTTGTAGGAGTTCACGCTGGGGCCGAGCACCGCCTGCAGCGCCGAGGCGTGCTCGAGGATGCCGGCGGTGAAGGAGTAGGCCAGGTCGGAGAGACCGAGGCCGCGCGCGTCGTCGTCGGAGCTGAACGCCGCCTCGCCGTCCTTCCACAGCGAGAGGTGCAGGTGCAGGCCCGACCCGGTGCGGTCGGCGAACGGCTTGGGCATGAAGGTCGCGACCATGTCGCGCTCCTCGGCCAGCATGGTGATGAGGTAGCGCAGCGTGACCACGCGGTCGGCGGTGGTCAGCGCGTCGGCGTAGGCGAAGTTCTGCTCGAACTGGCCGTTGCCGTCCTCGTGGTCGTTGGCGTAGTTCTCCCAGCCCAGCGTGTTCATCGCCCGGGAGACCGCCGCGAGGTGGTCGTACATCCGGGTGACGCCGCGGGCGTCGTAGCAGGGGCGGGCGGCGTTGTCGCCGGGGTCCGCGGTCACCAGGCCGCCGTCCTCGGTGCGCTTGAGCAGGAAGTACTCGACCTCGGCACCGACGAAGGCGTCCAGGCCCTGGGTGCTGCCGAGCTTCTCCAGCATCGACTTGAGGATCACGCGCGGGGCGAAGGGCCACGGCTTGCCCTCCACGTGCGGGTCGCAGTGGACGATCGCCAGCCCCTCCTTCACGAAGGGGATCGGGGTGAAGGAGGAGACGTCCGGGATCGCCATGAGGTCGGGGTCCTTGGGCTCCTGGCCCATGGAGCCCACGGCGTAGCCGGCGAAGCCGACGCCCTCGGTGGCCAGCGCGTCCACGGCCTCGACCGGGACGAGCTTCGCGCACGGCTTGCCGTCCAGGTCGACGAAGAGCGCGAGGACGAACGTGGTGCCGGTCTGCTCGCAGAGCGTCGCGAGGTCCGTGGTCGCCGTGGGCAGCTCGGTCGAGGTCATGCCATCTCCTGGTGTGTCTACTTTGGTGAATCACCGTCTACGGATAGTAGACATGGTGGATGTGTCGGGCGCGTTAAAGCACGGTTCCGATTGCTGCTCCGCCGAGGGGCGGGAAATGCCGCACCGCCCCCTCCCGGGGCGGGAGGAGGCGGTGCGGGTGGAGCAGGTGGTGCCGCGGGTCAGTACGCGCGGGGCTCGCCCTCGACGGCGGGACCCTTCTCCACGGGCTCGTGCTTGAGCATGGAGATGTAGGCGTGCTTCTCGTGGTTGATCATCACGACGAGGAAGCCCACGAAGAGGGCGACCGCGACGATGGTGAAGATGACGGGCCAGGCGGTGCCGGCCCCGGTGAAGACGGCAGCCGTGCCGCCCCAGGAGTCGATCGGGCTCATGCTTCTCAGACCTCCGCGTCGGACTTGAGGGTGGTGACCGGGATGCCCTCGGGGTAGGGGGTGGCCGGGACCTCGGAGAGGTCGAGGCCGGCGAGCTCGACCTCGGCCGGGATGCGCAGCATCTTGGCCTTCTTGAGGGCGAGCGAGATCAGGTAGCCGGGGATGAAGCCGAGGGCGGTGAGGACGAGCATGCCGCCGATCTGGCCCAGCGGGTTGATGGCGGGCATGCCCTCGAGGTTCGGGTAGCCCCAGAGGACGAAGCCGGAGACGACGAGGCCGTAGACCGCGCAGCCGCCGTGCACGGAGACCGCGCCCACCACGTCGTCGATGCCGAACTTCTCGATGAGCTTGCCGATCGAGGGAACGATCAGGCCGCCGACGACGGCGATGATGAAGGCCAGGGCCGGGTGGTAGAGGTCCATGCCCGGAGCCACCGAGATGACGCCGGCCAGGCCGCCGGAGATCGTCCAGAACGGCTCGCCCTTCGAGGAGACGTAGGCGCCCAGGATGCCGCCGGCCAGGCCCATCAGCGTGCTGAAGGCGATGGCGGAGAGGTTGGTCTCGTTGCCGAAGATCGAGAAGTAGCCCGTGTTGGTGTACACGACGCAGCCCATGAGGAAGCCGAAGAAGCCGACGAAGATCAGCATCAGGCCGAGCATGGTCAGCGGCAGGTTGTGCGGCGGGATGGTGATCGCCTTGCCGTCGATGAAGCGACCGGCGCGGGGGCCGAGGTTGATCAGCACGCCCAGGGTGAACGCACCCGCGATGAGGTGGACGCAGCCCGCGGCACCGAAGTCGTGCCAGCCCCACTCGGTGAGCAGCCAGCCCGAGCCGTGCCAGGCCCAGGCGGCACCGATGATCCAGACGACCGAGCCGAGCACCGTGGTCAGGATGAGGAACGAGCTCGTGCGGATGCGCTCGAGCACCGCGCCGGACATGATCGAGCCGGTGGTGGCGGCGAAGAGCGCGAAGGCGCCCCAGAAGATGCCGGTGACCGAGGTGGAGTTCGGGCCCATGTCGTCGCTCCAGGGGAGCGCAGCCGTGGCGGAGTCGATCGCACCGACGGGGAACGCGTAGAACGCGTTGTAGAACCACCAGCCGAAGAAGAAGAACGTCGCGATGACCACGGAGAAGGTCAGGAGGTTCTTCATCGCCGCGGCGAGCACGTTCTTGGAGCGCGAGGCGCCGACCTCGTAGGCGAGGAAGCCGGCGTGGATGCAGATCATCAGGGCGATCGACACCCAGTAGAAGAGGTCGGTGATGACCGCTTCCATGCTTGCGAGTGTGTCCTCGGGGGTCACAGGTCCTCCTGCAAAGGGGTAGTACGAGAGTGAACGTAGTCTCGTGGGGGGAAACCCTGGCTGGGTTGCCGCGGACGAACAGGTCTGTGACGACTGCGTGTCCGTGGCACCCCCCGCGTGACGGCGCCGTTGCCGTGACGTCGAGGTGACAGGGCGGTCGTGACGACCGCCCGGAGGAGTGCGGGGCGGGCTCAGCCGGCGGCGCGCAACCACGCCACGGCGCGGTCGCGGTACTTGGCGATGCCCTTGTAGTCGGCCATGTCCTGGGGCAGCTCCTCGAGGACGTCGGCGGCGCGGGTGCGCCAGTGCTCGACGCGCGCCACCTCCTCCAGCGGGAGCATGTAGCTGCGGATCAGGAACATGACGGCGCCGGACTCGGGCAGCCGGATGAGGTGCTGCACCTCGGTGCGCAGGTGCACCAGTGCCCCGAAGGCGGTGTCGTCGAGCAGCTGGATGCTCTCCCGGTCCGGGCCCCACTGGTCGTAGAGCTCGGTGGAGACGTCCAGGCGTCGACCGATCGTGAGCGTCCAGTTCGTGCGTCGGTAGACCTCGCCCGGGTGGAGCCGGGTGAGGAAGGCCTGGGCGCGGGTGATGACGCCCTCGGCGTGCAGCCGCGGGACGGGGCCGTGGATCTCGAGGAAGCTCATGCCGACGTCGAACCCGAACGACCAGTCGGCGGCGAAGGTGACGACGCCGGCATCGCCGAACAGCTCGCCCTCGCGCTGGTCGAGCAGCACCACGTCCTCCTGGACCTGCTGGCCGATCCAGGCCAGCGGCTCTGCGGGGAGGGTCGACTCCAGCCCGTAGGTGAACGTGGTGTCGATGCCGAGCACGTCGTTGCGCCACCGGTAGCGCGGCCGGCTGCCGGTCTCGAGCAGCGTGAGCTCCATCGTGGCGGGGTTGGCGGCCGCCAGCTCGCGCATGAGGCAGAGCATCGCGTCCCAGCAGGCGACCCGCATGTGCGGCAGGACGGCGTAGCGCGACGGGTCCCGCTCCAGGATCTCGGCCCGCTCGGCCAGCTCGGCGGCGTACTCCACGTCCACGTCGACCACGCAGTCGCCCCACTGCCCCGCCGGCGTGACGACCGCGCTGCCGGCCGGCTCCACGTTGGTGGAGTAGCGGTAGGTCGGGTTCGGGAACGGGAAGGGGAAGCCCGCGACCAGCGCCGCCCGGCGCTCGGGATCGGCGGTGGTGAGGTCGAGGCCGTCGGTGGTCAGACCGGTGCGGGGCAGGCTGGTGGTGGTCACAGGGTCACCTCGAGGTGGGCGGGTCGGTCGTCGGTGGGCAGGGCGCGCGAGACGCAGGCCATGAGGCAGTCGTTCGCGGCCTTGTCCTCGTCGGTGAGGTAGAGGTCGCGGTGCAGGACGGGGGTGGACCCGGCCGCCACGGGCACCCGGCACTCGCCGCACACGCCCTGGCGGCACAGGTTCGGCACCTCGTGCCCGGCCTCCTCGAGCGCCTCGAGCAGGCTGACGCCGGAGGGCACCTCGATCTCCTCGCCGGCGACGGCGACGGTGAACGGCTCGCCCGGGTCGAGGTCGGCGGCGCCGAACGCCTCCGCGTGCACGCGCTCGGCGGGCCAGCCCGCGGCGGCGGCCTCGAGGTGGACGAGGTCCATGAACCCCGTCGGCCCGCAGGTGTAGAGGTGGGTGCCGAGCGGCTGGTCGCGCAGGCGCTCGGCGAGCAGCGCGGCGAAGGTCGCGCGGTCGTGGACGACGGTGGCGGCGCCGCCGGTCAGTGCGACGACCTCGTCCACGTGGGCGCCCTCCCCCTCGCGACAGACGTGGAGGAGCTCGACGTCGGCGTTCCAGCGCACGTGGCTGCGCAGGTGGGAGAGCAGCGGCGTGATCCCGATGCCCGCGCCCACGAGCAGGTGCTTGGTGGCGTGCCGGACGGGGGCGAACAGGTTGCGCGGCGGCAGCGCCTCGACCTTGTCGCCGACCGCCAGCGAGTGCACCCAGGCCGAACCACCGGCAGCACCGGTCTCGGGGTCGCAGCGCAGCACCGAGATGCGGTACTCGGTCGGCTCGACCGTCTCGCCGGTCAGCGAGTAGGCGTTGGCCAGGGCCCGCTCGCGGCCGTCGCCGACGGGCACGTCGAGCACCAGGTGCGAGCCGGGGGCGTAGGAGGGCAGGGAGCCGCCGTCGATCGGGGCGAGGACGACCTCGCGGATCGAGGGGGTCAGCGCGGTGAGACCAGTGACGACCAGGGCGATGCGCTCGGCGCTCATGCGCGCACCTCCTGGTCGGGCAGGGTCTCCGCGTCCACCTGGAAGCCGAGGTGCGCTCCGGTGCGGCGCGAGACGTGCGGGTAGACGACGAGGTCCTTGCGGCAGGACGGGCAGGTGACGACGTCCTCGAGGCCGGCCTCGGCGATCGTGGTGGCCGAGCAGTGCACGCACCACACGGCGCGGGTGGCGACCGAGGTGACGCCGACGGTGAGCTCGGAGTCCAGCAGCGACGAGCCGAGCGCGGCGGCGCGGACGGCGAGGCAGTCGGTGGCCGAGCCGGCGACGAGGACGCGGTGGCCGACCCGGGCACCCGCGAGGTCGGTCCGCAGCGCGGCGATCGCGCCGGCGACGTCCTCGCTGGTGTGGACCCGGACCGGGGCGCCGACGGGCAGGGTGGGCAGCCAGGCGTCGACGATCGCGGCCGCGCCGGTGGCGTCGCTGCCCGTGCCGACCGCCAGCACCGTGAAGGCGGTGCCGGTGGCGTCCGGGGACTCGACCACGGGCTCGCGCGTCCACGGCGGGACGGAGGTGTAGTGCGGTGGGGCGGGGGTGCTCACGCGAGCTCCTTCTCCGAGGCGGTGCGGTCCGGGTCGGTGCGGTCGGGCGCGGTGAGCCAGGCCATCGCCGGCTCCCGGTAGTCGAGGAACCCCTTGTAGGCGGCGAGGTCCTCGGGCAGCTCCAGGACGACCTGCGCGAGCTGGCGGCGCCAGGCGGGGATCTGCCGGATCTCCTCGAGCGAGGTCATGTGGGTGCGGATGTTGAAGGTGACGGCACCCGTCATGGGCAGGCGGATGAAGTGCTCGACCTCGATCCGCAGCTGCAGTCGGGCCCAGTCCTCGTCGCGCACCAGCGCGGGGATGTCGGTGCCCCACTCCGGCAGCTCCTCGAGGCTGACGTCGAGCTTGCGCGAGCCGGACGCCGACAGCGTCCAGTTCACGCGGCGGTAGACCTGGTCCGCGGGCAGCCGGCGCAGGAACTGCTCGGCGCGGGAGGTGACGCCCTCGCGGGTCAGCCGGGGCACCGGGTTGTGGATCTCGGTCATCGTCATGCCGACGTCGAAGGAGACCGACCAGGCGGCCGCGAACGTCACCAGCCCGGCGTCGAAGCACAGGTGCCCGTCGCGCTCCTTGACGAGCAGCAGGTCGTCGGGGATCTCGCGACCGAGGAACGTCATCGGGTCGTACGGCAGCGTGCTCGCGTCGCCGACGACGAAGCGCTGGTCGGTGCCGAGCGCGTGGTTGCGCCAGTGGAAGACGTCGCCGTGCTCGCTCAGCTCCATCACGTGCGGGTAGGAGATCGCCAGGTCGCGCAGGTAGTAGACGAGCAGGTCCCAGCACGCCGGCCCCATGCCGGGCATGAGGCGGACGCGGTGCGGGTCGGCGTCCAGGATGCGCCGGCGGTCGGCCATGATCGCGCCGTACTCCTCGCCACCGAGGTCGACGATGGTGCCGCCCCAGCTGCCGGCGGCGGTCTGCCGCACGAGCCGGGCGGGCTCCACGTTGACGGAGTACCGGAAGGCCTCGAGGTCGTCGGGGAACGGCCAGGGCAGCCGCGCGGTGTGCCCGCGGACGGGGAACGCCGCCGGGGTCTCGGGGGCCAGCGGGTTCTCGGGAGCCAGCGTCATCAGACCTCCACCTCGATCACGCCGCCCTCGCAGGCGGCCTGGGACACGCACGAGAGCAGCACGTCGCCGGCCTCGCGCTCGGCGTCGGAGAGGACGAGGTCGCGGTGCTCGACCTCGCCGGACCGGACGGGCACCAGGCACTCGCCGCACACGCCCTGACGGCAGAGGTTGGCCACCGGACGACCGGCCGCGAGCAGCGCCTCCAGCAGGCTGGTGCCGGGCGGGACCTCGAGGCTCGTGCCGTCGGCCAGCACCGCCGAGAACGGGACGCCCGGGTCCAGCTCGGGCGCCGCGAACCGCTCCAGGTGCACGCGGGACGCCGGCCAGCAGGCCCGCTCGGCGGCGGCCTCGTAGGCCTCGAGGAACGACGGCGGACCGCAGGCGTACGCGTGCGTGCCGAGCGGCTGGTCGGCGAGGCGCTCGGCCAGCAGGGCGGCCGTGGCCTCGCGGCCGACGGCCTCGCGCAGCGTGATGCCCGGCTGCTCGGCCAGCGCGCGCAGCTCCTCGAGGTGGGCACCGCGGCCGGGTCGGTAGGAGTACAGGATCTCCGCGGAGCCGCCCCACCGGGCGACGGCGCGGGCGTGGGAGAGCACCGGGGTGACCCCGATGCCCGCTGCCACCAGCAGCGTGTGCCGCTGGTCGTGACGCGGGGCGAAGGAGGAGCGCGGCCCCTCGACCTCGACCAGGTCGCCGACGGCCAGCGCGTGCACGCGGGCGGAGCCGCCCGCGCCGCCGTCCTCGGGACGCTGGAGCAGCACCGAGATCTCGTAGGTGCGCGGCACGACCCCGTCGCCGGTGAGCGAGTAGGCGTTGCGCTGCTTCTCGCCGGCCGCGTCCGTGCCGACGGTGAGCACCAGGTGCGCGCCCGGCTCGTACGGCGTCAGCGGGACGCCGGCGGGGTCGACGAGCGTCACGTGCACCACGTCCTCGGCGACCGGCGCCACGGCCGCGACGCGCAGCGCGCGGGCCGCCGTGCGGTAGCCCGGGTGCAGGTGCGCCGGGTAGCGCTCGAGCGTGGCGCTCACGCCAGGTCCCGGGCACGCGCGTCGGAGGCGAGGAAGGCGCCGAGGGCCGCGGAGTGGTGCGGGTGCACCTCGAGGTGGCGCGCGCAGCCGGGGCAGGTGACCTCGCCGCCGGGCTCGACGACCATCCGGCGGGTCGCGCGGCAGTGCGCGCAGAAGACCGGCAACGGGCCGGTGCCGTCGTAGGCGTCCACCGCGAAGCAGCGCAGCTCGTCGGGGCCGGCCCCGGCGGCGCGGGCCGCGGACAGCGTCACGAGGACGTCGTGGCGGTCACCGACCACGAGGACGCGGGCACCGGTGCGGAGCGAGGAGAGGGCCTCGTCCAGCACCTCGCGGCCGGCGACGGGGCCCTGGGGCAGCGCGAGCACGCGGACGGGGGCGGCGGCCGTGGCCTGCGCGGCCCAGCCGGCGGCCCCGTCCGCGGCGCGCGGGTCGCTGCCACAGGCCACCACCAGGTGCACGGTCGCGCGGGCGTCCAGCGGCTCCGGCTCCCGCAGCCAGCGGGGCACGCCGAGCGGCGGCTCGGCCACGGGGGCGGCCTCGGCGCCGGCCTCGATGACCGGGGCGTCGTCCACGAGCGTCATGGTCGGCTCCTGACCTGGTCGGGGGTTCAGGTCAGAGCAGGGTGGAGTCGCGGTCGCCGACGTAGAAGGCGAGCGCGTAGGACGGCGTGGAGAAGGCGATCCTGGAGCCCTTGGGGAAGAAGATGGCGTCGCGGGCCTTGGCCACCATCTCCTGGCCGGTGTCGACGTTGCGCAGGAGGAACTCGCCCTCGACGACGATCTTCATCTCGTCGTAGCCGTAGTCGTAGACCAGCGGCTCGTCGGTGTGGTGCAGCTCGAAGTAGCCGCTGCACATGCGGCTGCCCTCGGGGTTCTCGTAGACGTCCCCGATGTAGCCCTTGTTGTCCGGGTGCTCCTCCATGAAGGGCAGGCCCTTCCAGGCGTCGGTGGTGACGCGGAACGGGGTGGTGCCGGTGCTCGCCTCGGTGGTGGCCTCGGTGGTCATGACTGGCTCCTGCTCCTCGGGCGGACCCCGGGAGCGGGGCCGCGGTGGCTGTGGAGCCATTCGATCCACGCCAGGTTTCCGGCGACCACCACCGCGTGTAAACGTCACATCACAGCAGACGCTGTTTCACCAGAGGAAACGCAGGGCATGGGGCCTCCGGCTCTCCGGGAGCCTCACGACACCGGCGCCGCGCCCTCGGCGCCCGTCACCGCCCCCTCGAACTGGCTGCGGTAGAGCCGGGCGTAGGCGCCGTCGGCGGCCACCAGCTCCTCGTGGGTGCCCTGCTCGACGATGTCGCCGTGCTCCATCACCAGGATGAGGTCGGCGTCGCGGATCGTCGAGAGCCGGTGCGCGATCACGAAGCTGGTGCGATCGGCACGCAGCGCGGTCATCGCCTGCTGGAGCAGGAGCTCGGTGCGGGTGTCGACCGAGCTGGTCGCCTCGTCCAGGATCAGCAGCGCGGGGTCGGTGAGGAACGCGCGGGCGATCGTGACGAGCTGTCGCTCGCCGGCCGAGAGGCTGCCGCCGTTCTCGGTGACGACGGTGTCGTAGCCGTCGGGCAGCGCGTGGACGAAGCGGTCGACGAACGTCGCGCGTGCGGCCTCGAGCACCTGCTCCTCGGTGGCGCCCGGCCGCCCGTAGGCGATGTTGTCGCGGATCGTGCCCTCGAAGAGCCAGGTGTCCTGGAGCACCATGCCGATGCGCGAGCGCAGGTCGCGGCGCGGCACCGCGGCGACGTCCACGCCGTCGAGGGTGATCCGACCGGACCCGAGGTCGTAGAAGCGCATGACGAGGTTGACCAGCGTCGTCTTGCCGGCGCCGGTGGGGCCGACGATGGCGACCGTCTGGCCGGGGCGGGCGACGAGCGAGAGGTCGCGGACGAGCTCGCGGTCGGGCTCGTAGGAGAACCGCACGTGCCCGAAGCGGACCTCGCCGTGGGTGACGTCGCGCTCGGGCAGGGTCTCGTCGGTGCGGTCCGGGCTCTGCTCGTCGGCGTCGAGCAGCTCGAAGACCCGCTCGGCGCTGGCGACGCCCGACTGCAGCAGGTTGGCCATCGAGGCCACCGTCGTGAGCGGCTGGGAGAACTGGCGCGTGTACTGCACGAACGCCTGCACCTCGCCCAGGGTGAGCGCGCCGGAGGAGACGCGCAGCGCCCCGACGACCGCGACCACGACGTAGTTGAGGTTGCCGACGAACATCATCGTGGGCATCACCAGACCCGAGATGAACTGCGCGCGGAAGGAGACGTCGAACAGGCCGTCGTTGAGCTCGCCGAAGCGCTGCTCGACCTCCTTGGTACGCCCGAAGACCTTGACCAGCGCCTGGCCCGAGAAGGCCTCCTCGACGTGGGCGTTGAGCTCGCCGGTGCGCGCCCACTGGGCCGAGAACTGCGTCTTCGAGCGCTTCATGATGACGCGGGTCAGCGCCAGCGAGACCGGCACGGAGACGAACGCGACCAGCGCCAGCAGCGGGCTGATCCACAGCATCATCGCCAGCACCGCGAGGAGCATGAGCAGGCTCTGGAGCAGCTGGCTCATCGTCTGCTGCAGCGTGGTGGAGACGTTGTCGATGTCGTTGGTGACCCGGGAGAGGATCTCGCCGCGTGCCGAACGGTCGACGTAGGACAGCGGCAGCCGGTGCAGCTTCTCCTCCACGTCCGCGCGCAGGGTGCGGATGGTGCGCTGCACGACGCCGTTGAGCACGAACCCGGCCAGCCAGGAGAACAGCGAGCCGACGAGGTAGACGCCCAGCACCAGCAGCAGCCACTCCCCCACGGCGCCGAAGTCGACGCCCTGGCCCGGCACGACGCCCTGGCCCTGGACGGCCTCGGGCAGAGCGCTGTCGGGCGTGCCGGCGGGGTACATGGCGCCGACGAAGCCGCGGAAGACGAGGTCGGTGGCGTGACCGAGCAGCCGCGGCCCGACGCTCATCAGCCCCACCGACACCGCGACCAGCACGACCACGCCGAGGGTCGCGGTGCGCTCGGGCCGCAGGCGGGCCAGCAGGCGGCGGGCGGACGGGCCGAAGGACTGCGCCTTGCCGCCCATGCCCATGCCGCCACCGGGACCCATCGGCCCGCCGCGTCCACCGCCGGGCGGGCCCATGCGGACGGTGGCCTGGGCGGACGCCGGGCGGGCGGGCTGCTGGGCCGGCTGCTGGGTGCTCACGCTGCCTCCTGGGCGCTGCGCTGGGAGGAGACGATCTCCTGGTAGGTCTCGCAGGTCGCCACGAGCTCGTCGTGGGTGCCGCGTCCGACCACCCGACCGTGCTCGAGGACGACGATCACGTCGGCGTCGCGGATCGTGGAGACCCGTTGGGCGACCACGAGGACGAGCGCGTCGGTGGTGACCGGCTTCAGCGCGGCGCGCAGGCGGGCGTCGGTGGCGAGGTCGAGCGCGGAGAAGGAGTCGTCGAACAGGTAGACCGCGGGCCTGCGGACGACGGCCCGAGCGATCGCCAGCCGCTGCCGCTGACCGCCGGAAAAGTCGGTGCCGCCCTGGGTGACGGGCGCGTCGAGGCCCTCGGGCAGCGCGGCCACGAAGTCGCGGGCCTGGGCGACCTCGAGGGCGGCCCACATCTCCTCCTCGGTCGCGTCGGGCCTGCCGTGGGCGAGGTTGGAGCGGACGGTGCCGGAGAAGAGGTAGGCCTGCTGCGGCACCAGGCCGAGCTCGGCCCAGAGCACCTCGGGATCGAGGTCGCGGACGTCCACGCCACCGACCCGCACGACGCCGCCCGTGGCGTCGAAGAGCCGCGGGACGAGGTTGAGCAGTGTCGTCTTGCCGGCACCGGTGGAGCCGATGACGGCGACGGTCTGCCCGGGGCGTCCGGCCAGGTCGACCTCGTGCAGGACGGGCTCGTCGGCACCGGGGTAGCCGAACGTGACGGCCTCGAGGTCGAGGTGGCCGCGCCTGCTCACGTCGGGCACCATGGGTGCCGCCGGAGGACGCACCGAGGACTCGGTGGCCAGGACCTCGCTGATCCGGTCGGCACACACGGCTGATCTGGGGATCTGCATGAAGAGGAAGGTCGCCATCATGACGCTCATGAGGATCTGCATGAGGTAGGAGAGGAACGCGGTGAGGGCGCCGATCTCGGTCTCCCCCGCGTCCACCCGCAGGCCGCCGAACCAGATGACGGCCACGCTGGAGACGTTGACGACGACCATGGCGAGCGGGAAGAGCGTGGCCATCCAGCGGCCGGCCCGGATCGCGACGTCGGTGAGGGCGTCGTTGGCCACCTCGAACCGCTCGACCTCGCGGGGCTCGCGGACGAACGCCCGGACGACCCGGATGCCGCTGATCTGCTCGCGCAGCACCCGGTTCACCTCGTCGATGCGCACCTGCATCGCGCGGAAGCTCGGGACCATCCGGGAGATGACGAACCCGACCGAGGCGAACAGGGCCGGCACGACGACCACGAGGATCCAGCCGAGGCCGAGGTCCTCGCGCAGGGCCATGACGATGCCACCGACCATCATGATCGGGCTGGTGATGGCGATGGTCGCGCCCATCACCACGAGCATCTGCACCTGCTGGACGTCGTTGGTGGTGCGGGTCAGCAGCGAGGGCGCGCCGAAGCGTCCGAGCTCCTGGGCCGAGAACGCCTGGACCCGGGCGAACTGCTCGCGGCGCAGGTCGCGGCCCAGCGCCATGGCGGTGCGGGCACCCAGGTAGGCGGCCGCGATCGAGCAGACGATCTGCAGCACCGAGACGGCGAGCATGACGCCGCCGAGGCGCCAGATCGTGCCGGTCTGACCCAGGACGATGCCCTCGTCGATGATCCGGGCGTTGAGGCTGGGCTGGTAGAGCATCGCCAGCACGCCGACCAGCTGGAGCACGGCGACTCCGGCCAGCCACGCACGGTAGGGCGCGAGGTGCTCGCGCAGCAGTCGGACCAGCATCAGGGCATCTCCTGGGTGGGGGCGCCGGCGAGACAGCCGTGCAGCACGGTGTCGACGATCTGCTCGGGCGTGAGGAGGCGACCGTCGGCGATGAGGGCGTGGCTGCCGGCGAACGTCAGCAGCATGAGGCGGTGGACGAGGTCGTCGACCTCGACGGCCAGCGCGGCGGCGTCGGGCCCCACGAGGTCGGCGACGAGGCCGTTGCGCTCGTCGACCCACCGCCGTGCGCCGTCCGCGTCGCGCATGGGCGGCTTGACCATGCCGACCTTCTGCATGAGGAAGAACGTGGCCCGGTAGCGCTGCTGGAGGATGGAGACGGCGACGACCAGGCGGTCGCGCAGCGGCTGGTCCCGGTCGATCTCCGCCAGCCGCTCGGGCAGGGCGCCGGGCTCGAAGGCCTTGGCGATCGCGAGGTCGACGAGCGCCTCCTTGGACTCCACGACCCGGAAGATCGTGCCCTCCGCGACGCCGGCCGCCTCGGCGATCTGCTTGGTCGTCACCGCGCGGCCGTGCTCGCGCAGGAGCCGCAGCGTGGCGGTGACGAGGGCGGCCTTCCGCTCCTCCGGCGCCATGGGTCGGGCGCGACGACGTGTTTCGGTCACCCGCCGAGAGTAGATGAGTGAGCGCTCACTCAGCAAGGAGTGAGCGAGGGCTCACTCAGTGATCAGGGTGCCAGGCGCTCCGTGCGCCACGCGCCGCCCTCGAACCGGTAGACGAGCCGGTCGTGCAGCCGGGAGGGCCGCCCCTGCCAGAACTCCACGACGTCCGGGCGCACGAGGTAGCCGCCCCAGGACGCCGGCGGCGGCACGTCCTGGTCGGCGAACCGCTCCTCGGCGTCGGCGTAGGAGCGCTCGAGCTCGGCCCGGTCGGCCACGACGCTGGACTGCCGGCTGGCGTGAGCGCCCAGCTGGGAGCCGCGCGGGCGGACGGCGAAGTAGTCCTCCACCTCGGCGCGCGGCAGCGGCTCGGCGACGCCCTCGAACCGGACGTTGCGCTCCAGGTCGTGCCACGGGAACAGCAGGGCCACGTGCGGGTTCGCGGCCAGCTCCTCGCCCTTGCGCGAGGCGTGGTTGGTGAAGAACACGAGCCCGCCCCCACGGCGCTCCTTGAGCAGCACGGTGCGGGCGGACGGTCGCCCGCCGGCGTCCACCGTGGCGACGACCATGGCGTTGGGCTCCCCCAGCCCCGCCTCGAGCGCCTCGGCGAACCAGCGGTCGAAGAGGTCCAGCGGGTCGGGCGTCAGCTCGGCCTCGTCGAGGCCGCGGGCCGCGTAGTCGTGCCGCAGGGAGCGCAGGTCCGGGTGCTGCTCGTTCACGCCTCCACGCTAGCCCTCGGACGCGGCCGACGGCTCACTCCCACGGCCGGGACCCGGGGCACTGGCGGACGTGGCAGGCGTCACTGTCATGATGCGCAGGACCGCTCGATCGACGAAGGAGTCGCCATGTCCGACATGCCGCAGGTGATGCACGGTCTCGAGGGAGTGATCGCGTTCGAGACGCAGATCGCCGAGCCGGACAAGGAGGGCTCGGCGCTGCGCTACCGCGGCGTCGACATCGAGGACCTCGTCGGTCGCGTGCCGTTCGAGCACATCTGGGGCCTGCTGGTCGACGGCTCGTTCACCCCGGGCCTGCCCGCGGCCGAGGCCGCCACGCTGCCGGTGCACACCGGCGACGTCCGGGTCGACGTGCAGGCTGCGATCGCCATGCTCGCGCCGCAGCTGGGCCTGGGCCAGACGTACGACATCAGCCCCGAGCAGACCCGCGAGGACCTCTCGCGCGCCGCCGTCATGGTGCTCTCCTACGCGGGCCAGTCCGCCCGCGGTGTGGGGCTGCCCGTGGTGCCGCAGCACGTCGTGGACGAGGGCACGACCCTGGCCGAGAAGTTCCTGCTCCGCTGGCGCGGGGAGATCGACCCCAAGCACGCCAAGGCGATCGACGCCTACTGGTCGAGCGCCGCCGAGCACGGCATGAACGCCTCCACGTTCACCGCGCGGGTCATCACCTCCACCGGCGCGGACGTGGCGGCAGCGCTCTCCGGCGCCGTCGGTGCGATGAGCGGCCCGCTGCACGGCGGCGCCCCCTCCCGCGTGCTCGGGATGATCGCGGACGTCGAGAAGTCGGGCGACGCCCGGGCCTACGTGAAGGGCATCCTCGACCGCGGCGAGCGGCTCATGGGCTTCGGCCACCGCGTCTACCGCGCCGAGGACCCGCGCGCCCGGGTGCTGCGCCGGACCGCGCGTGAGCTGGACGCCCCGCGGTACCAGGTCGCCGAGGCGCTGGAGCAGGCCGCCCTGGCCGAGCTGCGAGAGCGCCGCCCCGACCGGGTGCTGGAGACCAACGTGGAGTTCTGGGCCGCCATCGTGCTCGACTTCGCCCAGGTGCCCGCGCCGATGTTCACCTCGATGTTCACCTGCGCCCGGACCGGTGGCTGGTCGGCGCACATCCTCGAGCAGCGCTCCACCGGCCGGCTGATCCGCCCGTCGGCGATCTACACCGGCCCGTCCGCCCGCGGCCCGGAGACCATCGAGGGCTGGGACGCCGCCTGGGGCTGAGCCGGCCGTGTGGGCGCCCGCTCTCACCCGATTGTGTCACCGCAGGCACGCTCCACCACGGGCTGAAGGTGCCTGCGGTGACACAATCCAGCCGCGCGGCGTCAGACCCATGGTGGCCGGCCTGGGCCGGCCACCCAGCGACGAGCCGGCTCCGGCCCGCGGGCCCGAGCGACCGCCCGACGCACGTCCGCGGCCAGGCGCCGCCTCATCGCGCCCGACGCGACGTCGCTCGCGACCGCGCTGACGACCACGAACCCCAACCGCTCCAGGTCTCGCTGTCGCTGGACGTCGCGGCGGTGCTGGGCCGAGGTGCGGTGCGGCGCTCCGTCGTACTCACCGACCACTCCGGCCTGAGCATCGAGCAGGTCCACCACCGCCACTGTCGTCCCGGACGCGTCGACGATCCGCTGGTTGCGCCACGGGCGGGGACGAGCCGCCTCGACCTCCCACACCAGACGGAGCCGCGTCTCCCCCGGCGACCACGAGTCCGGGACGACCAGGTCCAGGAGCCTCCGCAGCCGCTGCGGCCCGGAGTCACGGCCCGCGCGCACCGGTGTCGCGGCGAGCATCGTGCTCAGACGCTCCACCGTCGTGACGGCCGCAGCCTGGGCCATGTCGATGCCGACCACCAGCTCACGGTCGGAGTCGAGCACGCGAGCCTCGTCCAGCACGGCGCGCTCGGGGGTCGTGACCGCGAGCCCGCTCGAGAAGGAGTGCTCCGTCGTCGCGAGCGAGTGCCGCAGCACCTGGACCCGCTCGTCCGGCCTCAGCCGCGACCCGGCCCCGAAGACGAGAGGCACCGGCCTCGTGCGGCCGTGCCGGTCCAGGCCGTCGTGGAAGGCGGACCCATGGACCCGGAGGGCCGCCCATCCCGTCACCACGGCGGAGGGGGCCCGGGCTGCCGCCTCCACGACACGCTGGTGCACCGCGTCCCCGTCGACGTGGGACGGGACGTGGAGACCGCGTCCGACCGCCCGCCACCCCGGCCCGCGGGCCTGGCCCCGAGTGGGGCCCCTGGCGCCGTCGGAGTCCACCGGCACCGGCTGGACGGCCTGCGGCCAGGGCGCTCGAGGCAGGAAGGACGCGGACACCTCCGGAACGTGCCCGGCCCGGCTGCGCTCACGCGTGGCCGGGCCGGGTTGTGGAGAAGTGGGGCTCAGCCCTTCTTCGCGCGGGCGTCCGCCAGGGAGCCAATGCGCTTGACGTAGAAGCTGGTGTTGCCGCGGGCGGCCTTCCACGACAGCGAGACGTGCACGTGGTCGCGGTGGCGCAGGGTGGCCGAGCACTTCTTCAGGTAGGCCTTCTTGCGCTCGGGGCAAGCCGAGTTCTGGTACCAGCGGGGCTCGAAGCCGCCGGAGGCGCTGTAGATGTGGTCGTCCCAGATGAAGTACATGATCCCCATGCGGCGGGCGAGGGCGTCGGCGTTGCCACGGGGGTCCTTCTTGGTGAGGGCGCGGATGAACCGCTTGGCCTTGCGGGCGCCGGAGGTGGTGCGGGCGTCGACCATCCAGTCGTAGGCACGCCCCTCCTGGTGCTCGGAGTAGACGTCCTTGTCGCGCTTGCAGTCGCGCGAGATGCCGCCGGCGACGCCGCCGTAGTGCTTGACCGTCCAGGTCAGGGCGAACGTCGTGCCGCGCTTCGCCTTCGGCTTGCACTCGTCGGCGCCGTCGTAGGGGGCGTAGTCCTCGACCGGGGCGGCCGAGGCGGCCGGGGCGAGCACGAGCGTGCCGAGCACGAGGGCCAGTGCCGCGAGGAGCGCCGGCAGCAGGGCCCGCGCGGGCGCGGACGAGGGGGCAGGGGTGCGGTGGTGCATGGGGGTGTTCCTCCCGAGAACAGGTGCGTCGGCTCCGTCAGCCGGACTGGACCAGGCTAGGAAGCACGTTCGGGAACCGTCCCGGCTTTCTGAGGACTCGGGGTGAAGAACCCGTGCGGAACGCTCAGCCGGGAGTGGTCTCCAGGCCCACCGGCTGGTTCACGGTCAGCACCTCGAAGCGCCGGGTGCCGTCCGCGAGCGGCTCGCTGAGCAGCCCGTCCAGGCGCACGGGCACCCGCTCGACCAGCCCGTCCGGCCAGGCCTGCACGGCGTCCGCGTCGGCCACGAACCAGACCCAGCCCTGCCGGGCCCGGGCGTGGACGTCCAGCACCTCCCAGCCGAGGACCCAGGGCTCCTCGAGCACCTCCTCGAGGAACACGGCCACCTCGGGGCCGCCGCGAGCCTCCTCCCCGCCGGCGTCGCCGAAGACCGCGGCGTCGTCGGTGAAGCAGGCCATCGCGGCCGCCAGGTCGCGGCGCACCAGCGCCGCGGACAGGCGCCGGGTCGCCTCACGCACGGCCGTCTCGGGAGTCACGCCCCCTCAACGACACGGACGCGCCCGCGTCACGGACCGGTGCGGTCGGGACCCGGGCGGAGGCGAGGCCCCCTCAGCGGAAGACGCGGTCGACGCTGGTGAACGCACCGAGGTCGTGGTCGGCCTTGAAGTGCTCGTGGTCGGCCTTCACCCGGGCCAGGGCGGCCTCCGACCAGGCCAGCAGGTCGGAGACGAACAGCTCCTCCGGCTCGATCGCCTCGAGGACGTCCGGCTCGACGTCGTGGTCGACCAGGCCCGCCTCGTCCGAGAGGGCGTGGCTCTGCGCCAGGGACGCCCCGCAGGTGCGGGCGTACTTGCGCCACTCCTTCTTGGAGAGGTCGTCGAGGTCGATGTCGCCGCGGTAGGGCGCGCGCTCGCGGACCATGAAGGACTTGCCGTCGAGCTCGATGGCGCCGTAGAAGCGGTCGCCGCGCACGAGGTGGACGCCCTGGGCGTGCGTGATGCGCTCGGCGCTGCCGTCCATGACGTACTCGGACGGCGGCGCGAGACCGGCCAGCGCCGAGCGGCGGGCCTGCTTGAACTCGATGATGAGGTCGTCACTGCCGTCCGCGGCCGGGCCCTCGAGCAGCAGGTAGTAGCGCGGCAGGCCGAGGGAGGCGGTGCCCTGGCCGAGCCGCTGGCAGACGTCCTTCACCTTCAGCGCACCGGTCTCGCCGGAGAGCGCGCGGTCGGGCAGCTCGATGTCGTTGTCGGCGATGAACTGCTCGAACAGGGCCTGGAACTCCTCGGTGCGCGAGGAGATCGGCACGTGCTCGTCGTCCGCGCGGAAGCGGCGGCGCTGCTCGTCGTGGTACTTGCGCGCCAGCCAGGCGTCGCGGCCCTCCTCGGTCTTGTCCTCGATGAGCTGCCGGATGACCGTGGGCGCGTTGTCCTGCCGCATCTGCCCCTGCTGCTCGGTGGCGTCGGTGGCGTAGCGGCGCATCGCGTCGACGTAGCCGCGGACGAACTCCTCGGCGACCCGGCGCTGCTTGTCCGCGTCCATGCCGCCCTCGGCCTCGGCGGCGATCATGAACCCGACCGCGCCACGCTTGAGGTCCCAGGTGAAGGGGGCGTAGAAGGCCTCGTCGAAGTCGTTGACGCCGAAGATCGGCACGTCGTCGGCGCTCGGCATGACGCCGAAGTTCTCCGGGTGGACGTCGCCGAGGGTGAGCACGGTCGGCATGAGCGCGTCCTCGCCGGCGAGGTCGCGGTAGAACAGCAGCGAGGTGCCGCGGAAGAAGCTGAAGACCGAGTCGTGCAGCTTGGCGAACTTCTCGCGGGCGTCGCTGTTGGGGCGGGCGATGCGGGTCTCGTGGTCCTCGCGGATCGTCTGGCGCACGTGGATGCGGCGCTCGTGGCCCGTCAGGTGACGCGGCAGGAAGACCATCTCGCCGCGGGCCCGGGCGCGCGAGAGGTCGCGGAACGCCTCCACGCGGGACGCGGTGTCCGGCTTCGCCTCGGGCGTCACCACCGGCGCCTCGTCCGTGGGGTCGAGGTCGGAGTCGGTGTCCGCGTCGTCCTCCTTGGCGGTCGCCGCGCGCATGTCCAGCGCCTCGGCGAGCTCCTTCTTGGACATCGAGTTGCGGCCGCTGATGTCGGCCTCGCGGGCCTGGTCCATCAGCTCGGCGCGGGTGTGGGCCTCGGGGTCGGTCTTCTCGGTCACATGGACAGCGGTACCCCCCGTCTCACCCGGAGGAACCCACCCCGCCGGGTAGGCAGGGCTCCCTGACTGCCACCTCAGCCCAGGCGCTTGCCCCGGTACACGCTCAGCGGGTCGTCGGCGTAGTGGCCGTAGCCCGGCACGGGCGACCAGCCCGCGGAGTCGTAGAGCGCCACGGCCTCGGGCTGCTTCTGGCCGGTCTCCAGCACCATCGCCCGGACGCCGGCGGCGCCGGCGTCCTGCTCGAGGGTGGCGAGCACGCGGCGGGCCAGCCCGCGGCGCTGGGCGCGCGGGGCGACGTACATGCGCTTGACCTCCGCGACGTCGAGCCCGGCGAACCCGGCCCTCGCGGCCACGTCCGGCTGACGACGCCACGCGCCGGTGGCGACCGGGTCGCCGCCGAGGTAGCCGACCAGGAACGAGCCGGTCGGCGGGACGAACATCGCCGGGTCGAGCGGCGTGACGTCCGGGCCGCCGTAGCGCTCGACGTAGACGGCCTGCACCTCCTCGACCAGGCGCACGGCGTCCGGGTGGCCGTAGCCGACCCGGACGAGCACGAAGCCGTCGTCCCAGGTGGCGACGGTGTGCTCACGCGGGAAGGGGGTGCTGGTCACGAGCCGATCATGACCGCCCGGCGCCGGCGCGCGACAGCCGGGTCAGGCCAGCGAGGTGCCGCAGGAGTCGCAGAACCGCGCTGCCTCGTCGTTGCGGGTGCCGCACTGGCGGCAGTACGGGCCGGTCGCCGACTCCTGCTGCTGGTCGACGTCCTGCCCGATGCCGAGCACGCCGCGTCCGTCGCTGAGGTAGGCGGCCGACTGCTTGACCGTCGGCATGGTCTCGCCGGCGACGTAGCGGGACTGCGCGCCCAGGGTCCCGAAGCTGAGTGCCGCGAGCCCGCCGATCGTCATGAACCCGCCGACGGCCAGGAGCCCCATCGCCGCGAAGCCACCCGGCGGAGTGAACCCCTCGTCGGCCTCGTCCACGAAGCCACGCTCGCTCCACTCGATCGACGGCTGCTCGCTCGTCATCCCGTTGGCGTCCGCCACGAAGCCCCACAGGCCGAGCCCGGCGACGCACAGGCCGACGACGAGCAGCAGCCCACCGACGACCCGCAAGGTCGTGCGCGTGCGGCCGGTCTGCGGCAGGGGGTGAGCGGTGCGGGTCATCGGGTCTCCTCGTCCTGGGGTGACGTCAACCTACCCCTGCGCGGGGCGGCCCAACCTCTGGGCCTCGCACGACCCGGGGGCCGGGCGGCTGGGATGATCGTCCTGCCCCACTGACCCGCGAGCCCTCGCGAAAGGTTGCCCCGTGACCGTGCCCGATCTTCGGATCCCCACCGACCTGCTGCCCACCGACGGGCGGTTCGGCTCCGGTCCGTCCAAGATCCCGACGAGCCGCCTGCAGGCGCTCGCCGACACGGGCACCTCCCTCATGGGCACCTCGCACCGCCAGGCGCCGGTGAAGAACCTCGTCCGCCGCGTGCGCGAGGGGCTCACCGACCTGTTCGACCTGCCCGACGGCTACCAGGTGGTGCTCGGCAACGGCGGGTCCACGGCGTTCTGGGACGTCGCCACGCACGGTCTCGTCCAGACACGCAGCCAGCACTGCACCTACGGCGAGTTCACCTCCAAGTTCGCCAAGGCCGCACAGATGGCGCCGTGGCTGGCGGAGCCGTCGCTGCGCACGGCCGAGCCGGGCTCCCTGGCGACGCCGCTCGCCGAGGCCGACGTCGACGCCTACGCCTGGGCGCACAACGAGACCTCCACGGGAGTCATGGCACCCGTCGTCCGGCCCGCGGGGGCGGACGAGGACGCGCTGGTGCTCATCGACGCCACCTCCGGCGGCGGCGGGCTCCCGGTCGACGTCTCCGAGACCGACGTCTACTACTTCGCGCCGCAGAAGGGCTTCAGCTCGGACGGCGGCCTGTGGATCGGCCTCTTCTCGCCCCGCGCCCTGGAGCGGGCGGCCCGGATCGCCGCGACCGACCGGCACGTGCCGGCGTTCTTCGACCTGCCCACGGCCATCTCGAACTCGAGCAAGGACCAGACCTACAACACCCCGGCCGTCTCCACGCTCTTCCTGCTCGCCGAGCAGCTCGACTGGATGAACGGCCACGGCGGCCTGGCCGGCATGGTCGAGCGGACCACCGCGTCGTCCTCCGCCCTGTACTCGTGGGCCGAGGACCACGAGCGGCTCAGCCCGTTCGTCACCGACCCGGCGCACCGCTCGCTCGTCGTGGGCACGCTCGACCTGGCCGAGGGCCTCGACTTCGAGGACGTCCTCACCGTGCTGCGCGCCAACGGCGTCGTCGACTGCGACCCCTACCGCAAGCTCGGCCGCAATCAGCTGCGCGTGGCGATGTTCCCCTCCGTCGACCCGGCCGACGTCGCCGCGCTCACCCGCACGCTGGACTGGGTGCTCGAGCGGCTCTGACCGGGCTCAGGACGCCAGCGCCAGCTGCTCGGGCCCACCGAGCAGCTCCAGCGTCGCCTTCTCCAGCGCGGCCTGCCGGTCGTCCGGCGTGAGGTGCTCGAGGTCGGCGGTCGTGAGGATCGTCCGGCCCTCCTCGTAGGCGTGCACGACGCGGGGGTCGACGTAGGAGGTCCGCGCGAGGGTCGGGGTGTTGCCGAGGAAGCCTGAGACGTCCTTCATCGCGGCGCTCACCGCACGCTTGCGCGAGGCCGCGGTGGCACCCGGCTCGCCGTTCCCCGCCGCGTCCGCCAGCCTGCTCGCCGCGAGCACGGTGGCGTGCCAGGTGCGGAAGTCCTTGGCGGAGGCGTGCAGCCCCGTGGTCTCGCGGACGTAGGTGTTGACCAGGTCGGGCAGCAGACCGTGCCAGCGGCGGCGCTCGGTGTAGGCGAGCAGCCGGGGGTCCTCGGCCGCCCGCCGGCGTCGCATCACGCCGAGCGCCTCGATCACGCCGGCGTCGTCGATGACGATGCGGTGCTCGACGCCGGACTTGCCGACGAAGTGGAACTCCAGCCCCTCGCCCTTGCGGCGCACGTGCCGGCGCTCCAGCGTGGTGAGGCCGAACGAGCCGTGCGCGTCGGCGTAGACGTCGTTGCCGATGCGGAAGCAGCCCAGGTCGAGCAGGCGGACGGCAGCGGCGCAGCTGCGCTCCAGCGGCATCCCGGTGCCGCCCAGGTCGGTCAGCACCCGGGTGCGGGCCGAGGCCAGGGCGGCGCCGAACGTCAGCACCCGCTCGAACTTCTCCTCGTCCCGCTTGCGGCGCCACTCCGGGTGGTAGAGGTACTGGCGCCGACCGGCCGCGTCCGTGCCGACCGCCTGGAGGTGGCCGTGGGCGTGCGGGGTGATCCAGACCTCCGCCCAGGCCGGTGGGATGACCAGCGCCTCGCACCGGTCACGGGCCTCGCCGGACAGCCGGCGGCCGTCGGCGTCGAGGTAGGTCCAGCCCTTGCCGGACCGGCGACGGGTCCAGCCCGGCTGGTCGGGAGAGGTCCGGCGCAGGCGCATGTCGCGAGGCTAGGCAGCCTGCGGGCCCGGGCGTCCCACCCCGGCGGGCTCGCCCGGACGGGTGCGGAGGTCTCGACGTGCGCTCGCAGGCTCGCTGCTCGACCACCGGGGCCTGGGCTCGCGAGGCTCGCAGCACGACCACCGGGGCCTGGGCTCGCGAGGCTCGCTGCTCGACCACCGGATGCGGTCGCGTGCGGCGATCTCGAGGCTCCTCGCCGGCGCTCGTCGCACCTCGATCACCGCAGGCGGCGGAGGCGGCGCAGCAGGCCGCGGAGGCCCAGCACCGCGAGGCCGGCCAGCAGGAGCG
Organism: Nocardioides bruguierae; assembly: GCF_023554635.1. Lineage (NCBI taxonomy): Bacteria > Bacillati > Actinomycetota > Actinomycetes > Propionibacteriales > Nocardioidaceae > Nocardioides > Nocardioides bruguierae. The sequence goes on along the minus strand of NZ_JAMJPH010000003.1, from coordinate 417,437 downwards.
CGGCGAGGGAGGTCAGGCCGGCGAGTATCCAGCTCGGCACGGTGTCGGGGACGGCGCGGGCCGGGTCCGCGGCGACCTCCGGGTCGAAGGCGTCGGGGTCGGGCAGGTCGCCGGGCTCCGCCTCGTCCGCGTCCGACCCGTCGCCGGCCGCGCCGTCCCCCTCGTCCCCCCGCAGGATCGCCCGCACCCGCACGGGCGTCGCGACCCGCAGGACGGCGGTGCCGCGGCCCTCGGTGGAGACCAGGAGCCGGCCGCGGCGGTCGACCGCGATGCCCTCGCCCTGCTGCTGGTCGGGCATCGCCACCTCCGCCACCCGCCGCAGCGAGGGCCAGGCGTAGACGACGGAGGAGAAGTAGCCGCGCACCACCAGGGAGCGTCCGTCGAGGCCGAAGGAGCCGTCGGTGGCGATGGGCAGCACCGGCCCGACCCGGGTCAGCTCGTTGGGGCCGTCCGGGTCGAGGGTGGCGGGGGCGGCGTAGACCGACCCGCCGAGCAGCTCCTTGGAGACCACGAACAGCCGCCCCGTCCGCGGGTGGCGCAGCAGCGTCTCGGCGTCGCGCGCGCCGTCGGGGTAGACGAGGTCGTAGACCGTGGGCGAGACCGTGCGGTCGCCCGCCCCCACCGGCACCCGCGCGACCTGGATCGAGTCGCGCACGGCGTTGTTGTCGCCGATGTCGCCGACCCACACGTGGCCCCGCCCGGCCGGGGCCAGCGCCTCGACGTCGGTGGGGTCCTCGCTCCAGGTGGTGACACCGACCGTCTCCCCGGCGTCCTCGCCCCGGGCGGCCACGGTGAAGACCTGGCCGGAGTCACCGGAGTCGTTGGTGGTGACCAGGTACCGGCCCGTGTCGACCAGGCCGGAGGACTCGATGATCCGCGGGTCGTCCCAGACCAGGACGACGCTACCGCTGCCGTCGCCGGCGGCCGCGGCGGCCGCGGCGGGCGGGGCCCCGGCCAGACTGACGGGCAGGGCGAGGACCAACCCCAGCAGCACGCACAGGCCCCCGCGCAGGACGGCGGCGGAGAACGGCGCCGGCACCCCGGGCGTTGCCCGACGGCCGGGCCCGCGACCGGGCATCAGGTGCCCGCCGGCGTCCGACCCAGCAGCTCGGACAGGCGCGGGGTGATGCCCCACTCCCCCACGAGCTCGTCGTACTCCTTGACCACGCCGCCGCCCTTGACCGGCGCACCGGTGCGGACGGCGCGCAGCAGCGTGTTGCGCGGGGTGTGCTCGGACTCGACGAACTCCACGACGTCGACCCGGTAGCCCTCGATCCGCAGCAGCGAGGCGCGCAGGGCGTCGGTGAGCGTGTCGGCGAACCGCTCGCGCAGGATGCCGTGCCGGGTGAGCATCGCGTACGGGCCGGGGGTGCGGGCCTTGCGCAGCTGCGCCGCCACGTCGTGGTGGCAGCACGGGGCCGCGAGCACCACGGGCGCACCCCAGGACACGGCCCGCGAGAGCGCGTCGTCGGTGGCGGTGTCGCAGGCGTGCAGGGCGAGGACGACCTCGGGGGCCGGGTCGAGCGCGACACCCTCGATCGAGCCGACCACGAAGGACGCCTCGCCCTCGGGGATGCCCAGGCTGCGGGCCACCTCGCTGTTGTGGTCGGCGGACTGCTGCTTCACGTCCGCGCCCACCACGTGCACGGGCAGGCCGCGGACGTGGGTGAGGAACCGGTGCGCGGCGAAGGTGAGGTAGGCGTTGCCGCAGCCGAGGTCGACGATGCGCAGCGGGTCCTCGGGGGTCGGCGTGCGCAGGTGCTTCTTCTCCAGCGCCTCGCTGATCGTCGCGTCCAGCAGCCGCAGGAACTCCTCGACCTGCCGCAGCTTCGCGCGCCGGGTGGGCTTCACCCGACCCTGCGCGTCGGTGATCCCGAGAGCGGCGAAGACGGGGTCGGACTCCTCCAGCAGCCGCTTCTTCTCCTGGTCGTGCCCGCGGTCGGGCTCGACGGCCTCGGTGCGCTCCGCCGAGTGCACCAGGGCCTCGCCCTTCTTCGTCACCCGCAGCTGGTGGCTGTGGGTGGTGGTCTCCACGTGCCAGTTGCCGAAGGGCTCGTCGAGCAGGTCGTCGAGGGCGTCCCGCGCGTCGGTGGACGCCTCGCCGGCCGCGGAGCGCAGCAGGTGGTTGCTGGTGTGGGCCTGGCGGTCGTCGTAGGCGGTCATCTGGAGGTGCCGACCGGCCTTCAGGTCGACGTAGCGCAGCTCGACGCGGCGCCAGCGGGGCACGTCGGAGCGACGCTTGCCGGACGCGACGGCGCGGACCAGCCGCTCGTCGGAGAGCAGGTCCTCGCGCAGCCGGTTCAGCGCGCGCAGCAGGGGCTCGGCCACGGTGCGGTTCCTCTCCGCTCGGCTCCGGGCACAGGCCCGAGGTGATCGGTGCGACGGTACGTCGCGGTGGCGGTCAGTTCACGATCGCCGCGACCAGCACCACCAGGAGCAGGGCGGCCAGCGCCGCGGGGATGACCCAGCGGCGGTACTTGGGGTTGTCCACGAACCTCATCGCGCCACCCCGTCCGCCGCCGTGCGGGAGGGGAGCCGGGACGCCAGCAGCTCGGCGAGGTGCAGCGCCCGCACGTCGGCGAGGTCGTCGAGCTGGACCTTGCAGGACATGCCGTCGGCGAGCACCACGGCCTCGGGGTGCGAGCGGACGGCGGGGAGCAGGTTGGTCTCCGCCACGGCGACGGACACCTCGTAGTGGCCCTCCTCCATGCCGAAGTTGCCGGCCAGGCCGCAGCAGCCGGAGACCTGCGTGACCTCGGCCCCGAGCCGCTCGAGCAGCGCGCGGTCGCGGCGCCAGCCGATGATCGCGTGGTGGTGGCAGTGCGGCTGCGCCACGACCTGCACGCCGGTGAGGTCGGGCAGGCCGAGGTCGCGGCCGTCGGCCTCGAGCCGCCCCACCAGCTCGGCGAAGGAGAGCACCCCGGCGGCCACTGTCTCGGCGCGCGGGTCGTCGGTCAGCTCCACCGCGTCCGAGCGGAGCGTCGCCAGGCACGAGGGCTCGAGCGCGACCACCGGGACGCCGGAGGAGACGTAGCGCTCCAGCGTCTCGACGGTGGAGGCGATGATCCTCTGCGCCGTGGTGAGCTGGCCGGTGGTGATCCAGGTGAGGCCGCAGCAGGCCCGCTCGTCGATCACCTTCACCCGCAGCCCGGCCGCCTCGAGCACGGCGATGGCCGCGTGGGCGGAGCCGGTCTGGAAGTGGTCGGTGAAGGAGTCGGCCCAGACCCACACGTCGGGCACGCGCGCGTCGGCGGCACGCGGCCCGCGGCGCTCGCCGGCGCGCACCGTGGTGGTCGCGAACGAGGGGATGGAGCGGCGCTGGTCGACGCCGGCGACCTTCTTGGCGACCTTGGCCAGCGGCCCGACCTTGAGCGAGGCGTTGGCCAGGCCCGCGACCGGTGCGACCAGCCGCGACCACAGCGGCAGCCGCCCCAGGGTCAGGTGGCTCATCGGCCGCCGCTCGGTGGCGCCCTCGCCGTCGTAGCGCTGGTGCAGCGCCTCGGACTTGTAGGTCGCCATGTCGACACCGGTCGGGCAGTCGCTCGCGCAGCCCTTGCAGGCCAGGCACAGGTCGAGCGCCTCGCCCACGGCCGGGTCGGAGAGCCCGTGCACGAGGGTGCCGTCGAGGGCCTCCTGGAGCACGCGGGAGCGGCCGCGGGTGGAGTCCTTCTCGTCGCGGGTCGCCTGCCAGGAGGGGCACATGACCCCGCCCTTGGAGTCGGGCGCGACGCACTTGCCGACGCCGGTGCAGCGGTGCACGGCCTCGCCCATCGAGCCGCCGTCGTGGACGAAGCGGAGCAGCGGGCGCGGGGCGTGCACCGGCCGGGCCGGGCGCAGGTCGGCGTCCAGCGGCGCCGGGTCGACCAGGACGCCGGGGTTGAGCACGTTCTCGGGGTCCAGGGCGTGCTTGACGGCACCGAAGAGCCGCAGCGACTCCGCGTCGTACATCAACGGGAGCAGCTCCGAGCGGGCGCGGCCGTCGCCGTGCTCGCCGGACAGGGACCCGCCGTGCTTGCCGAGCGTGGTGGCGCAGTCGAGGAGGAACTCGCGGAAGCGTCGCGGCCCGGCGGCCGGGTCGGTGTCGCGGTCGGAGAAGTCGAAGTCGATGCGCACGTGCACGCAGCCGTCGCCGAAGTGCCCGTACGGGACGCCGTGCAGGTCGTGGGCCTCGAGCAGGGAGTCGAACTCGCGCAGCCAGGTGCCCAGCTTCTCCGGCGGCACCGCTGCGTCCTCCCAGCCGGAGAGCGCGCGCCGCTCCAGCGAGCGCGCGGCCAGCCCCGCCCCGTCCTCGCGGATGCGCCACAGGGCCGCGGCCTGGGCGTCGTCGGTGACCAGGCGGTGGCCCAGGGCGTCGGAGGCGGCGACCAGGGCGGACTCCAGGGACGGGTCGGTGAACTCCACGAAGAGCCAGCCGCCGCCGCGGGGCAGGTCGGGCACGTGCGAGCCGCCGGCGCGCACGAGGTCGACGATCCGGGCGTCCAGGCCCTCGCAGGCGGTGAGGCCGTGGTCGGCGGTGGAGCGGCCGCCGGCGGCGTCCGTGCTGGCGCCCGCGGCGCGCAGCAGCGCGGGGACGGCGTCGGCCGCCTCGGTCATCGAGGCGTAGCCGAAGACCAGCAGCCGGCGGGTGACCCGGTCGTCGACCAGGCGGACGGTCGCGCCGAGCACCACGCCCAGGGTGCCCTCGGAGCCGACGAGGAACTTCGCCAGGTCGCGGCCGTTCTCGGGCAGCAGGTGCTCCAGCGAGTAGCCGCTGACCTGGCGGGTGAAGCGCCCGAAGGAGGTGCGGACGTGGCCCAGCGAGGCGTCCACGATGCCGGCGAGCGCGTCGGCGCCCGCGCCCGTGCCGCCGGTCCACACCTCGCCGGTGCCGAAGGCGACGTCCATCGCGGTGACGTTGTCGGCGGTGCGGCCGTAGCCCAGGGCGCGGGAGCCGCACGCGTTGTTGCCGATCATCCCGCCGATGGTGCAGCGGGGGTGGGTCGAGGGGTCCGGGCCGAAGCGCAGCCCGTGCGGAGCCGCGGCCCGCTGGAGGACGGCGTGGGCGGTGCCCGGCTCGACGACGGCGGTGCGGGACTCGGGGTCGACCGCGAGCACCCGGTTGAGGTACTTGGCGGTGTCCACCACGATGCCGGGGCCGACGGCGTTGCCGGCGATCGAGGTGCCGGCGCCGCGCATCGTCAGGGGCACGCCGGTCTCCCGGGCGACGCTCAGCGCGCCCAGCAGCTCGTCGCGGTGCCGGGGGCGCACGACCACCTGCGGCGGCACCCGGTACAGCGAGGCGTCGCTGGAGTAGAGCGCCCGGGCGAGCGGGGAGTCGTCGACGTCGTCCAGGCCCGCGCCGCGCAGCGCCGCGACGAGGTCGGGCGCCGCAGGAGCGGCCGCGGCGGGGCCGGGGGTGGTCCGGGGAGCGGGAGCAGCAGACGACACTCCCCCATTGTCGCGCGCGCCCCGGCGGGCGGTCACGCGGCGTCCACCGGCGCGCGGCACGGATCGGGCGAACCGCCCCGGCGCGGCGCGCGGGCGGCCTACCATCGCCAGGCACGCAGGACGGGCGTGCGCCCCCGCGACCGGGAGGGTCGCGCTCCCGCGGGCGGGACGGGCCGGAGGAGGACGCGGTGACGCGCACGTCCCTGCTCGACGGCCCGGAGGCCGAGCCTGCCGAGCCCGCGGACGCCCCCGACGACGCCCCGGCCCGCGGACCGCACGCGCGCTGGTACGCCGTCGGCGCGGCGCTCCTCGTGGTCGCGCTCGTGGCCGGGGTGCTGGTGGTGTGGCGCGGCGCCGACGACGCCGCCGGGGTGCTCGGTCTCGACCAGGACGTCGCCCCGCCGCGTCCGCAGGTGGTGGGGCGGACGCTCGTCGACGCCCGCACCGGCAGCCCGTGGGTGCCGCAGGGCGTCACCTGGACCGGCTTCGCCTCCGCCTGCGCCGAGGGCTGGGGCTACAGCCCGCTGGACCCGCTCGGCGACGACGGCCCGCGCGACCAGGCCGCGCTGCTGGCCTCGTGGGGCATCGACACGGTGCGACTCACGCTCAACCTCGACTGCTGGTCGGCCACGTACCGCGGCGCCCCGGCCAGCGACGCCTTCCACGCCCGGACGGCGGAGGGCTACCGCGCCGCCGTCGCCACGTTCGTCGACGCGCTGCACGAGGCCGGCCTCGCCGTCGTCCTGGCCCTCGACACCCGCGCGGCCGGTGGGGCGACCACCGCGGTGCGCGAGGCGTGGCCCGACTCCTCCGCGTACGCGTTCTGGCAGAACCTGGCCGAGGACTTCGCCGACGACCCGTCGGTGATGTTCGAGCTGTGGGCGCACCCCGGCGGCGAGGACGGGGACGTGTCCTGGGCCGAGGACGGCGGCCGCTGGCGCGACGGCACGGGAGCGACCGGCGTGGGGATGAGCGACCTGCTGGGTGCCGTGCGCAGCCGAGGGGCGACCCAGCCGGTGCTGCTGCCGGGGCTGCGCGGGGAGGACCTGGGCTCGTGGCTCGGCGTCGCCCCCGCCGACGACCAGCTGGTCGCGACGTTCAGCCCGACCCCGGGCGGCGCCTGCGACGACGCGGCCTGCTGGCGCGGCACGGTGGCCGCCCTGGCCGAGGTGGTGCCGGTGCTCGCCACCGAGGTGAGCGCGGGCGAGGACGGCGCCGAGCTGCGCACCGCCCGGGCCTTCACCACCTTCGCCCGGGACCGGGGCGTCGGGGTGCTGCTGGGCTGGTGGCGCGCGGGCACGGCGGACGCCGGCTCGCTGGTGACCGACGTCGACGGCACCCCCACCGCGTGGGGACGCCTGGGACGCGACCTGCTCACCACCGCGCCCTGACCGTCCTGCTGCTCCCGGCACCGTCGGTGGCGCCGGGCAGGCGGGCGCTGCCGACGCCGGTCGCCCCCTTGTCGGCGACCCGTGCCGGCGGTGCCCCGCCCCGGCGGCCCGTGACGACGGCTGCGCGACGACGGGACCACCCTGACGCACCTGCGGGCGGCCGGCCGGACCCCTCCGGGCCGGACTCCTGCTGAGGCGTCCGTCGCAGCGTAGGCCGGGGTCTGGACACCTCGGTGGCACCACGGCGCGGATTACCCCATTTGCGGGACGTGCCATACCCCGGTCGGTATGTTGCTGCGCGAGCGACACCCACGTGGACCGAAATACCTGGTCAGCGGGGGTGCAGCGGTCTCCGTGCGACGTTGCCGGAGTGGTGGCTCGGAACACCCGTGACCGCGTAGCCGCTCAGGCTTCAGGTGTACCCGGAACCCTTGCTCGTGACCGGTCGGAAACACCCTCGACACGCGGTCTGACCTGCGATTCCGCGAAACCTGACAGCCCCTGTGCCGCTGTTACCGAAGCGTGGACCTGCTGTTGCCGGACGGGGCATCCGCGGTCATTACCTTCAGGTTGACGAAATCCTGGGGTCACCCCTCGCCTCAGGCATCGGAAAGGGTTTGGACCAGATGACTGTTCAGGTGACCAACAGCCAGCGGAAGCGGAAGTCCGTGGGCTCCGCGTGGCTGGGCGTGCTCACGACGCTGCTCATCTTCGTGGCGTCCTTCGCGTTCTTCCTCATCGCCCCGATCGCGATGCTGCTCGGGGCCCTCCTCGTGCACACGCTGATCATGGCCAGGTCGAAGGCGAAGTCCGGCCGCGCGTCGACCGCCGGCTCCGGCGTGGGCGCCGGGTTCGGGGCGGGTGCCCAGTGACGACCTCCATCCACCGCACCGGGAGCCGTCGTCTGACCGACGGCCTCGAGAGCGCCGCGGCCACCCTGCTGCCCGAGGGCATCTGCCGCACCTTCCGCGTCATGCCGTACGCCTCGCAGGACGGCGAGGTCCTCGTCGCCGCCGCGGACGCCGACGACGAGATCACCCTCCAGGTCGTCTCCGAGCGCATCGACGCCCCCGTCGTCCTCGTGCGGCACACCGCCAACGAGATCGTCGCCGCCATCGACGAGACCTACCCGCCCGTCGAGGACGAGCTGGAGACGGTCGAGGAGCGCCGCACGCGCGTCCAGATGGCCCAGATGCTCACCCGCAGCGGGCTGATCACCAACGAGCAGCTGCAGGACGCGATGCTCCAGCACGCGCGCAGCGGCGACGCCCTGGGCGAGATCCTGGTCGCGAACAGCGCCATCTCCGAGGACATCCTCGTGGCCGCGCTCTCCGAGATCCACCAGATGCAGCGCGTCGGCCTGCGCGACTTCACCCCCGACATGGAGGTGGCCCGCCGGCTGCCCGAGCCGATCGCCCAGCGCCACCAGGTGCTGCCGGTGGCGGACGCCGACGGCACGCTGCTCGTGGCCGTCCAGCGCCCCATGGACGCCGAGCTGCTCGAGGAGGTCGAGGAGGCCGTCCAGCAGCCGGTGCGCCAGCTGCTGGCCAACCGCGTCGACCTGGACGAGCTGATCCAGAAGGTCCACGGCGACCACTACTCCGAGCTGGCCACGTCCTTCCTGATGGAGAACGCGCCCGAGATCTCCGCGCACAAGGTGTTCTCCACGGGCCAGAAGGTCGTCGGCATCGGCTTCCTCGTGCTGGTCGCCGTGTTCATGGTCGTCAGCCCGATGAACACCCTGATCGCCCTGGTGGGTCTCGCGAGCGCCATCTACCTGGTCGTCTCGGTCTACAAGTTCCGCCTGACCCTGCGGGCCCTGGGCACGCACCTGGAGATCGAGGCCACGCCGGAGGAGATCGCGGCGCTGGACGAGCGGACGCTGCCGATCTACACGATCCTGGTGCCGCTCTACAAGGAGGGCAACATCGTCAAGCGCCTCGTGCGCGACATGAACGCCCTGGACTACCCGCGCACCCGCCTCGACGTGAAGCTCCTCTGCGAGGAGGACGACGTCGAGACGATCGACATGATCAAGAGCATGGAGCTGCCGCCGCACTTCCACTGCGTGGTGGTGCCGGACTCCCTGCCGAAGACCAAGCCCAAGGCCTGCAACTTCGGCCTCCAGGTGGCCCGCGGCAAGTACTGCGTCATCTTCGACGCCGAGGACCGGCCGGACCCCGACCAGCTGAAGAAGGCGATCATCGCCTTCCGGCAGACCGCGGACAACGTCGCCTGCGTGCAGGGCAAGCTGAACCACTTCAACCAGGACCAGAACCTGCTCACCGCGTGGTTCGCCAACGAGTACTCGATGCACTTCGAGCTCGTCCTGCCGGCCATGGGTGCCGCGGAGCAGCCGATCCCGCTGGGCGGCACCTCCAACCACTTCAAGACCTCGATCCTGCGCGAGCTGGGCGCCTGGGACCCCTTCAACGTCACGGAGGACGCCGACCTCGGCATCCGCCTGCACCGCGAGGGCTACCGCACGGCGATGATCGACTCCACGACGCTGGAGGAGGCCAACTCCTCGGTGCCGAACTGGATCCGCCAGCGCAGCCGCTGGAACAAGGGCTACTACCAGACGTGGCTGGTCCACATGCGCAACCCGATCGGCCTCATCGCCAAGATCGGCCTGAAGGACTTCATCTCCTTCAACCTGACGATGGGCTCGGCCTACGTCCTGCTGATGAACCCGATCTTCTGGTCGCTGACCACGCTGTTCGTGTTCACCCAGGCCAGCTTCATCCAGGCCCTGTTCCCCGGCCTGGTCTTCTACGTGGCCTCGGCGATGCTCTTCGTCGGCAACTTCGTCTTCATCTACCTCAACCTCGCCGGCTCGCTGCAGCGCGGTGAGTTCGGCATCACCAGGACCGCGCTGCTCTCGCCTCTGTACTGGGGCCTGATGAGCTGGGCGGCCTGGAAGGGCTTCCTCCAGCTCTTCACCAACCCCTTCTACTGGGAGAAGACCGAGCACGGCCTCGACGAGGAGGAGGTGCACTGATGAGCGCCACCGTGCAGCCGGCGATCGTCACGAACGCCGCCCGTCTCGCCGGGATCGTGCAGGCCGTCGGCCGCCGCTCCCTGGACGTCCCCCGCCGCCGGTGGGAGAGCGTCCTGGTCCTCGCCGTGACCACGATCGTCTACTCGTGGTTCGGCTTCCGCGTCGTCGCGCAGCAGCACGTCGTCAGCTACGAGGTGCTCGACCGCCTCAACCGCGCGCTGATGATCTGGCACAACAACCCGGCCAAGCTCTCCGCGATCGGCTTCGACTACCCGCCGCTGCAGACCCTCCTGGTCTCGCCCCTGGCGATCTACCGGTTCGGGGTCGACTTCCTGGCCGTCATCCCGGTGGCGTCCGCGTTCTTCGCGGGCCTGCTGATGATGTTCCTGAACACGATGATGCGCCGCACCGGCGTCCCCGCGATGCTCCGCATCGGCGGCCTGGCCGCGCTCGGCCTCAACCCGCTGTTCGCGCTCTACGCCTCCACCGGCGGGCCGCTCATGATGTGGCTGGCGTTCCTGCTGGCCTCCGTCGGCGCGGTCTACGCCTGGTACATCACCGCGGACGTCCGCTTCGTGATGATCGGCGGGCTGGGCTTCGCCGTCGCCGGCCTGGCCGGCTACACGACGCTGATGTACTTCCTGCTGGCCGCCATCGGCATCGGCGCCATCCTCGCCCACCTCGGCGCGGACGGCGACGAGGTCGAGGGCACGATGGTCGGATTCGCGGCCCCGGCGATCTACGTGGTCGCCCTGTGGACCGGCTTCAACCTGCTGCTGCTGAAGAACCCGATCCACTGGATCACCTCCGCGGCCCCGACCAGCGACGCGATCGAGCAGTTCACCGTGCTCGGCCTGCTGCGCTGGACCGGCGAGCTGGTGCTCTACGGCGCCCCGCTGGCGATCGTGGTGCTCCCGGCGCTGTTCTTCGTCGGCCTCAGCAAGAACAACCCGTTCGCGGTGCTGCTCGGGCTGATGCTGACGCTCTCGGTGCTGACCCCGGCGATGACCGTGCTGCTCGGGCTCACCGACTCGCCGATGGCGATGGAGAACGCCGTCCCGATCCTGGTGATGTCCGTGATCGGCGCGCTGTGGCTGGCCCGCTCGGCCGGCGAGGGCGTGACCGCGATCAGCGGCCTGGTCGTCCTGGCGCTGGTGGCCAGCATCCCGTGGACGTTCCAGGGCATGCGCACCTACAAGTACCAGGCCCTCGAGATGGTCTTCACCGACGCGGTGCTGACCGGCGAGAGCCAGGAGGGCGCCACCACCCGCGGCGGCCAGACCGTCGCCCTGGACCCGTCCCTGGAGATGGGCCAGTTCATCCAGGACCTCGACGTCCCGGAGGGCGCGGTGCTCACCGACAACGCCGCCACCTACGCCGTGATGCTGTTCAGCGGCGAGCCGGAGCTGTTCCTCGACCGGATCGACCAGTCCGACGGCCCGTGGCTCGAGGCCGCCCGCGACCCCGCCGCCTCCGACGTCGACTGGCTGCTGGTCACCACCGACGGCGACGACCTGCTCACCGAGCAGTACTCCGAGGTCGGCTTCGAGGGCCTGACGCTCTACCACGAGAACGACGAGTACCGCCTGTACTCCGTCCCCGAGGGCTTCACCGGACTGACCACCGTCGGGAGCTGACATGATCGACAACCGCGCCCGCATCCAGCCGCCGCCGACCCTCGAGGACATCCTGTCCGTGGGTCGCGCGGACCGCATCGGTCAGGTCGACTTCACCCTGCGCCTCGCCCAGGCGAGGGAGCAGGCCGAGGCCGCCTCCGAGGTGGCCGACGCCGAAGCCGCCGAGCCCACCGGGCCCGCCCCGGAGGCCGTGGCGGCGCCCGCGCCCGTGAGCAGCCCCGTCACCAGCCCGGCCGACGGCCCGCAGCTCCACGCCCCCGACGTGGACCTCTTCGCCGCTCCCGTGGCGGTCCCCTCCCCCTCGCCCGAGGTGCCGAGCGCGGCGTCGGTCGACGCCGAGCCGGTGACGGTGCAGCGGCGCCGGGGGCGCGGACGAGGCGAGCGGACCGGGTCCGTGCAGGCTGCTGCCCCGGCCCCCGTGTCGAGCCCCGTGTCGAGCCCCGTGTCGAGCCCCGTGTCGAGCCCCGTGTCGAGCCCCGTGTCGAGCCCCGTGCCCGTCGTGGAGGACTCCGCGCGGGTGCTGTTCCAGGCCGCGCCGGTGGCCCGTCGGGCCGAGCCGGCGACGGTCGAGCCGACTGGGACCGAGACCGCTGGGACCGCCGAGGCGGTCGAGGCCGTCGAGCCGGTGGAGGCTGCCGCCGAGGCGGCCGAGGCTGAGGTCGAGGTCGAGGTCGAGGTCGTCGAGACTCCGCGCCGGGGTGTCGTGCCCGAGGGCCTGGCGATCGCCGGACCGGCCGACTTCCTGGAGGCGGCCACCTGGTCGGGCCCGGTGGCCGAGCACGTCGCGCCCGAGCCGGTCTCCGCCGTCGAGGAGGACCTCGTCTGGGCGCCCGCCGCCCGGGCCGCCCAGGAGTCGGTCGAGGTGCCCACCGAGAGCTCCGAGCCCGCTCCTGCCCCCGAGGCCGAGACCCCGGTCGCCGTGCCGGTCGCCGAGCCGGTCGCCGAGCCGGTCGCCGTGCCGGTGGTCGAGCGCCCGAGCCTCGCGGTGCGCGCCGCGCGCCGCCCGGTCCCGCGGCCGGAGCCGAAGTCGGTCGCGGTCGACCACGACGCCGAGGCCGAGCGCCGTGCGCTCGCCGAGGAGAACCGCCGTCAGGCGGTCGCGCGGGCCCAGAGCGTCGCGCACCCGTACCGTCCCGCGCCCCGTGCCGGGCGGCCCGTGGAGGCCGGCGACGTCAAGCCCCCGACGGCCGCGGCCCTGCGCCGCTCCGCCGCCCAGCGCACCGCCGCGCAGAAGACCGCCCAGCCCGCCCCCACCGAGGTGCAGGCGGAGGTCGAGCACGGCCACGGCACGGACCAGCCGCGGCCCGCCCCCGCCGGCCCCCGCGCGCCCTGGCCCGCGGCCCCCGCCGGCACGGCACCGCGCGCCGAGGAGCGCCCCGCCACGTCCGCCCGCCCGGTGCCGCCGCGCGCCACCGCGCGGCCCGACGCGGCCTCGCCGTCGTTCCAGCAGCCGACCGAGCGCCCCGTGGGCGTCCCGGCGCCGGAGCACACGGTGTACGAGCAGCACACGACCCACGAGGAGCACAGGGACCTGCGGCCCGCCGAGGAGACCGCACCGGCCGGACGCCTCCGCCCCGTGCCCAGCACCTGGGAGGACACCCGCCGCGCGGCCCAGCGTCCGCTGCCGGCCGACCCGTGGGGCGCCCTGCTCGACGAGACCGCCCGCACCCGGCCCGGCCAGGCCGACCCCTGGTGGTCCGTGGACGACGAGGCGGGCCACGACACGGCCCACGACAAGGGGGACGGGGCACGCGACGGCGCCTGGGAGGAGGCCGAGGACACCGGCTACGCCGCGTTCGACACCGACGCCCTCGAGGCCCCCGCGACGCCGGCCGCCCACCAGCCCCCGGCAGCCCACCAGCCCCCGGCAGCCCACCAGGCCCACCAGGCCCACCAGCCGACCCACCAGCCGACCCGGGCCCGCAGCGTGGTCGAGGCCCGCCAGGCCCAGCGCGAGGCGACCCGCGCGAGCCGCCAGGCCGCCGCGGAGGCGGCCGCCGCCGGCGAGGCGTTCGTCTCGGCGACGCTGGCCGGGCTCGGGATGGGCGAGACCTCCATCGACGTCAGCGTCGACGACGTGGCCCGCTCGGTGATCGCCCGCATGCAGGCGGCCCAGCAGGCCACCCAGCTCCACCTGGAGGCCATCGAGCTCGAGGCGGCACGCCGCTGCGAGCTGGTCACCGCGCAGGCCGAGCTCGACGCCGAGCTCATCCGCCTGAACGCCCGCCGGGAGGCGCACGCGCTCCTCAACGGCCCCCGCCGCGGACCCGTCCGCGGCCCGCGTCCCGACGACGCCACCCTGCGCCACCTCGGCGCGGTCTCCGCCCGGTTCGCCGAGCACCTGGAGCAGCTCGACCCCACCGACCTGGACGAGGAGCGATGAAGACCCTCACCCGCCCCGGCCGCCGCACCGGCGCCGCCGCCGCGATCGTGACCCTGGCCCTCGTCGCCGCCGCTTGCGGCGACGGCGACTCCGACACCGCTGCCTCCCCCGACGCCACCGTCACGGTGACCGCGGCGGCCAGCAGCGACGACTCCGACACCACGGGCGGCGACGCCACCACGGAGCAGCGCTTCTTCAACGACGCCTCCGTGTGGAACACCCGCGCCGACGACCTGGCGGTGGACCCCCGCAGCGACCGGATGCTCAGCCTGGCCATGACCCGCATCGGCTGGGAGGAGAAGCGCAACGGCCAGTTCGTGCGCGTCGTCAACGAGGTCACCGACCCGCTGTGGATCAACACGGTCGAGTGGACCGTCCCGGTCGTCGCCGGCGGCACGCCCACCGAGGTCACCTGCCGGCAGAAGACCTGCGGCGACGGTGACGACACCATCACGCTCGACATCCCCGAGGACGTCGACCCCTACCCGGAGTACGACGGCTGGTACACGATCCTGGACACCCAGAACTCGGTGGCCTACGACCTGTGGCGCGCACGCCGCGAGGACGACGGGTCGATCTCGTACCACTACATGAAGAAGTGGAACCTGGACGGCTCCGGCTGGCAGACCGCCGGCGAGGTCTCCGCGCGCGGCTCGGGCCTGCCGCTGTTCGCGGGCCTCATCCGGCCCGCCGAGCTGGAGACGGGCACGATCGACCACGCCCTCGCCATCGCGGTGCCGGCCCCGTCGTCCGACTTCTACGTCAGCCCCGCCTCGTCCACCGACGGCAACGGCCGTGCGGCCTCGCTGCCCATCGGTGCGCGCATCCGGCTCAAGGGCGACGTCACCTTCCGCGCCCCCCGCGACGCCGACGGCAACCGGATCACGCTCACCGCGGACCAGAAGCGGTACGCCGACGCGCTGGTCCTGGCGCTGCGCACCTACGGCGCGATCGTCGTCGAGCGGGCCGAGGTGCCCACGCTCTACGCCCAGCGCGACGTCACCGCCGACCTGCTGACCGGCCAGGAGCTCCAGGGCCTGACGCTGGACGACTTCGAGGTCACCACGGTCGGCAAGAAGTACCGCTACCCCACCCCCGAGAAGGTCGCGGAGTCCGCGGCCGGCACCGAGGGCGCCACCGCCTCCGCCACCGCGGACGCGTCCACCACCGAGTCCGCCGGGAGCAACTGATGCGCCGCCGCACGACCCGCACCGTCGCCGCCACCTCCGCCCTCCTGGCCGGCGCCGGCCTCCTCGGCGCGTGCTCGACCGACTCGGGCAGCACCGACCTCGTCGCCGACGCCCAGGCCACCGCCACCGTGACGGTCGCCCCGTCCACGCCCGTGAACCCCACCGAGGCCGCCTACGAGGCGCTCCCGACGCTGCCCGACCAGACGGTCACCGTGGAGGGCATCGACAACGGCCTGACGAACTTCGAGCGGCTGGCGTTCAACACCGACACCGGCGGCGAGAACGACACCGACACCATCGTGGACCGCAAGGTCAGCGACACCGACCTGGCGTTCCAGCGGCTCTGCTCGGGCCAGATCGACGTCGTCGACTCCTACACGACGCTCACCCAGGCCCAGTACGACGCCTGCGCGGCCAACGGCCTGGACCTGGTCCAGATCGAGGTCGCCGCCAACGCCCTCGTCGTGGCCATCAAGAACGAGACGGACGTCGGCGGCGACTGCGTCAGCCTCGAGCAGCTGGCCGAGATCTACCGGGCCGGCTCGCCGGTGACCAGCTGGGCCCAGGTCGGTGACAACTTCGACGACGTCGACCTCACCGCGCTCGGCGCCCCCTACGGCGACTCCCGCTTCACCTGGTTCGGCCAGGCGGTGCTCGACACGACCAAACCGGCGCGGGTCACCGTCCGCTCCGACTACGTCAGCTACGACACCGACCGCGAGACCCGGCTCAGCATCGTCGGCAACGACCGCGACGAGCGGCTCGCCTCGCAGGAGCGCACCTACACCCGGCAGCGCCAGCAGCTGGCCACCTACATCAAGCAGCAGACCGGCGTCGTCCGTGACGCCCGTGCCGAGCTGCGCACCGCCCGCTTCGAGGTGAAGAAGGGCATCCGCACCGGCCGCGACGCCGAGACCCGGGCCGCCGACCGCGCGCGCCTGGCGGAGGCCAAGCGCTCGCTGGCCAAGGCCGAGGCCTCCCTGCTCAGCCTCAAGGCCCAGGAGCGCACCGCGGCGCGGCAGCTCACGGTCAGCAAGGCCGCGCAGAAGCGGATCGACGCCCTGACCGGGCGCGTGGGCTACTTCGGGTTCTCCTACTACCAGGTCTTCGAGAACGAGCTCCGCCCGTTCGAGGTGACCCTCGACGGCACCGAGAACTGCGTGTTCCCGAGCCCGGTCACGATCACCAGCGGCGAGTACCCGCTGTCGCGGCCGTACCTGCTCACCACCACGCAGCGCTCCCTCGAGCGCGAGGAGGTGCAGGACTTCCTCCTGTACTACCTCGACAACGCCAAGGCCGACCTCCAGACCACCCAGCAGAACACGGGCCTGGACGAGGCGGGGCAGCTCGTCGTCGTCACCGACGACCAGATCGCCACCCAGCGCCGCTGGGTGACGGGCCGCGAGGAGCCGGAGTACCTCGAGCTCGAGGGCGACACCGTCACCACCGGGTCCGGGTCCGGTTCCGGCGACGGGGCCGCCGCGGACGCCACCAGCTCGGCGACGACCACCGCCTCGCCGTCCGCGACCGCGACGGGGTCGGCCGGCCAGTAGCCGACCCGCCCGACCGTGATGCACCACCGCTGCACCGACCACCCCCGACGCCGCCCCGCGGCGCCGGGGGTGGTCGCGCTCGTCCTGGCCGTCCTCCTGCCGCTCCTCGGCGGCCTGGGCGGCGGCGCCGCGGCAGGCGCCGACGGCACGCTCAGCCCCGCGGCGCAGGCCCACGCCTCGTCCGAGGCCACCACCGACGCCACCTCGGCGGCGAGCGCCACGGACGGCGCCTCCGCCCGCACCGCCGCGCGCCGCGACCTGCGCACCTCCACCCTGCTCGTGCGCTGGCGCGGCAACCGGGGCGAGCGACAGGACTCCGTGACCGTGCCCGGGATCGGCGTCCTGACCGCCGTGTGCCGGCCGAACAACACCATCCTGCGGCTGCGGCCCTACCACCGCAGCCCCGAGACGCAGATGTGGCTGGCCAAGCACCAGAACAAGCGCGGCAAGGACACCGTGGCGGTGAAGACCGTGCGGATCTACCGCTACGCCACCGCGGACGACGACGGCACCGGCGGCACCGGCAAGCAGGCCCACGAGGGCCTCAACCGGGCCACGCCCGTCGAGGGACGCTCCTCCGGCTTCGCCCACGGCGTCATCAGCCAGCGGCGTGGCCGCCAGGCCGAGGTCGGCCGGTCGAACACGCTGCCCGTCTCGTCCCTCTACCTGGAGTGGTACTGGGAGGGTTTTCGACGCAAGGACGTGAAGCGGCAGTACTGCCGGGTCAAGGCCACCGTCACCACGCGCACCGACGAGGTGCTGGGTCTCTCCTGGCACGGCGAGGACGACGGCGCCCCGCGACGCCAGGTGGTCGACCTCGGCGCCGCCGGCAGCGTCCGGTTCACCTGCCGCGAGTCCGTCGACGGCTCCGACCCGGTGCAGGAGGTCACCTTCTACCCCTCCGAGGAGACCGCGGCGGCCATCGCCGAGGCGCTGGCCGACGAGGACCCCGACACCGACGGCCCGTGGGTCGGCACCTACGTCGAGCGGATCGAGGCCGAGGGCGACGTGCGCGACCACGTGGTCGTCGAGGAGGCGGAGTACGACCCCGTGGCCGGGCTGGTGCCGCCCGTCCAGCTGCCCGAGAACGGCATGCTGCGGATCTGGTACTACGCCGACGGGGCCGTGCGCACGCTGATCGTCTCCAGCTACTGGATCGTCAACGACACCGACCCAGCCCTGAACCTGTGCGAGGTCGCGGCGGCCCGCTTCTGACCGGCGGCCCGGCGTCTGCTCAGGCGGGCCCGGCGTCGGCGCGCAGGGCCGCCAGCACCACGTCCAGCACCCCCACCTCGCCGTCCAGCACGTCGGTGACGGGGTGCCAGGCCGCCTCGTCGGTGGTGCCGTCCTCCTCGGCGACGGCGGGCTCGTCCCCGGCGGTGAGGGTGGCGGCGTAGACGAGGTGGACGCCGTGGAAGTCCTCGGTGCGCCCGCTCGGCGCGGTGCCGGTGAAGTGGGTGTCGTGCACCGTGAGCAGCCCCGCCGGGGCGACCTCCAGGCCGGTCTCCTCCCCCACCTCGCGCACCAGCGCCGTGGCCGGGTCCTCCCCGTGCTCGACCCCGCCGCCCGGCAGCGTCCAGGCACCGGGGTGCGCGCCGCGCGCGGAGACGCGGGTGAGCAGCACCCGGTCGTCGCGGCGCAGCAGCGCGTAGGCCGAGAGCCGCTGGTGCCGGACGACGGCGTGGCCGGCGAGCGCCTCGCGCACCAGCGCGTCCACGGGCACGCGGCCGGCCAGCACGTCGGCGAGCGGCAGCCAGGCCGCGTCCCGGGTGCTGCCCCCGACCTCGACGGTGCGCGGGGCGGGCGAGTCCCGGGGCACCCAGCCCTCGAAGACCATCCGCACGTGGTGGAAGTCCCTGCGCCGACCGTCGGCCCAGGTGGCGTCCGGCCGATGCTGGCTGATCACCCGGTTCGTCTCCCCGACCGTGACGGACAGCCCGGTCTCCTCGTGGACCTCGCGGACCACGGCCTCGCGGGGGTGCTCGCCGTGCTCCACCCCGCCCCCGGGCAGCGTCCACAGGTCGTCGGGCCGGATGTGGCTCGCGACCAGGCTCAGCAGCACCTGCTCGCCACGCAGCACCAGGGCGTAGGCGGCCAGGCGCTGCACCTGCGGCGGGGTCTGACTCTGGTCGTCGGCCTCGTCGTGCTGCTGCTCGCTCACGCGCCCAACCTACGGGGCGCGGGCGTCAGCGCGTGCCCCACCCGCGGTCCACGACCCCGGGCGGACGACGGTCCAGCAGCGTGGCCTCGGCCGGGCCGAGCCCGCCGCCGCCCAGGTGGGCCGGGTAGGTCGGGTCGCTCTCGCCCGGCCGCGGCCGGTGCGAGGGCAGCCGCTGGAGCCGCGTGAGGGTGCCGTCGAGCACGGCGCCGAGCGCCCGGGTGGTGGCCGCGTCGTCGGCACCGGGTGCGAGGGGCTCCCCGAGCACGACGTCGACGACGGCGTGGCGGCGCGGACGCGGCAGCGCCGGCCGGTCCTCGGGGTGCCGCTTGACCGGCCACAGGCGCTGGGTGCCCCACAGCGTCAGCGGCACCAGCGGGGCGCCGGTGAGCCGCGCGAGCGCCGCGGCGCCCGGCATGAGCCGCTCGACGGTGTAGGAGTGGCCGAACCCGGCCTGCCCGAAGACGACGACCGCCTCGCCGTCGTCCAGGAGCCTGCGGGCGGCGAGCAGGGCGGCCGCCGGGGCGGCGAAGTCGACCGGCACGTGCCCCATCGTGTCCAGCGCCCGGCCCAGCGGTGCCCAGCCCCAGAACGAGCCCCGGCACAGGAAGCGGGCGTAGCGGCCGCGCTGGAGCAGCGCGTGGCCGGCGACGGCGAAGTCCGGGAACGCGTGGTGGTTGCCGGCGATCACCACCGGCCCACTGGTGGGCACGTGCTCGAGCCCGGTCCAGCGCTCCTGCACCGCCAGGGAGCCCAGCAGGCGGTGCCCGGTGCGGGTGACGGCGTCGTAGACCCGCTCACCGCCGCCGGCGCGGCCGCCGGCGACCGGGCAGGCGTCGGCGCGCACCGTGCGGCCCGCTCGTGTGGTCATCGCGCGGGCTCAGGAGAAGGGCGGACGGTCGTCGAGGCGGACGGAGCCCTTGCCGGCCACTCGCCACAGCCGAGCCGCGGCGTCGCGGTCCTCCTCGGTGACCAGGTTGCCCATCCAGCGCAGGGCCAGGGTCATCAGCGCCGTGGACCGCATGCCGGCCGGACCCATCCGCGGCAGCACCCACGGCACCGTCACGAAGCCGGCGAGGCGGCGGGCGATGGAGAAGGCCTCGCCGTAGTGCTCGCGCAGCAGCGCCGGCCAGGCCGACGCGAGCCCGTGGGCGTCGGGGCCCAGGTCGCCCAGCAGGGACGCCACGAACCGGCCCGTCTCCAGGCCGTAGTCGATGCCCTCGCCGTTGAGCGGGTTGACGCAGCCGGCGGCGTCGCCGATCAGCGCCCAGTTCGGGCCGGCGACGTTGCTGACCGCGCCGCCCATCGGCAGCAGGGCGGAGGTCGGCATCCGCAGCTCCTCGCCGAGGCCGAACTCCGCCCGACGCTGGTCGGCGTAGAAGGCCATCAGCGGCTTGACCGCGATGTCGGCGGGCCGCTTGGCCGTGGCGAGCGTGCCGACGCCGAGGTTGACCTCCCCGGTGCCGAGCGGGAAGACCCACCCGTAGCCGGAGAGCACCTGCCCCTCCTCGTCGCGCAGCTCCAGGTGGGAGCTGATCCAGGGGTCGTCGTGCTTCTCGCTGGTCACGTAGCTGCGCCCGGCCACGCCGTAGACGGTGTCGCGGTGCCACTCCCGGCCCAGCACCTTGCCCAGGGGCGAGCGGACGCCGTCGGCCACCACGAGGCGACGGCAGGCGATCTCGAAGCGCTCGGCCTCGGCACGGCCGCCGTCCCCTCGTCGCTCGAGGACCACGGCGGCCACCCGGCTCCCGCTCATGCGGACGTCGACGGCGCGGGCGTCCTGGACGTCGACCGCGCCGGCGTCCACCGCCACCTGGCGGAGCCGGTCGTCGAGCTCGGTGCGCGGCACGGCGCTGCCCCAGTCGGGCAGGTGACCGCCGGGCCACGGCAGGTGCAGGGTCTGGCCGAAGCCGTGCGCCCGCAGGCCCTGGTTCACGGTGCGCCCGCGGAGGAAGTCCTCGAGCCCCAGCTGTGCCAGCTCGTGCACGGCGCGCGGGGTCAGGCCGTCACCGCAGGTCTTGTCCCGCGGGAAGGTGGCCGCGTCGGCGAGCACCACGTCCACGCCGGCGCGGGCCAGCCAGGCCGCCGCCGCCGAGCCCGCCGGACCTGCCCCGACCACCAGCACGTCGGTCTCGGTGGGGCGGGCGGTCACGGCGGCGCTGCTCACGTCCCCGATTCTGGCAGGTGCGCCCAGTCGGGAGGTCATACGGGGGGACGTCAGACGGGGCGGACGTCCACTCCCTCGGATGGATGACGTCCGCGCCCGCACAGGGCTCCGGACGCGGAACGGCCCCGCCCCCACCGGAGTGGGAGCGGGGCCGTTCGCAGGTGACGTCAGTTCTGGTAAGAGATGATCTCGACGCGGAAGGCCCCGCTCGCGCAAGCGCGAGCGGGGCCTTCCTTGCTCGATCTGGCTCCTGGTGACCAGACCTAGCGCTGCGCGCTAGTTCTGGTAAGAGCCAAAGTCGAAGTCGTCCAGCGCGACGGCCTGGCCGCCGGTGCTGCCGAACTCGTAGTCGTAGGAGTCGTACCCGGTGACCGAGTAGGCCGAGGCACGCGCCTCCTCGGTGGGCTCCACCCGGACGTTGCGGTACCGCTCGAGGCCGGTACCCGCCGGGATCAGCTTGCCGATGATGACGTTCTCCTTCAGACCGCGCAGCGAGTCGCTGCGGCCGTTGATGGCCGCGTCGGTGAGCACGCGGGTGGTCTCCTGGAAGGAAGCCGCCGAGAGCCACGACTCGGTCGCCAGCGAGGCCTTGGTGATGCCCATGAGGACCGGACGGCCCGAGGCCGGCTTGCCGCCCTCGGAGACCACGCGACGGTTCTCCTCCTCGAAGAGGGTCCGGTCGACCAGGTCGCTCGGGAGCAGGTGGGTCTCGCCCGACTCGATGACCGTCACGCGCCGCAGCATCTGCCGCACGATGATCTCGATGTGCTTGTCGTGGATCGACACGCCCTGCGAGCGGTACACCTGCTGGACCTCGCCCACCAGGTGCTCCTGGGCCCGACGGACACCGAGGATGCGCAGGACGTCCTGCGGGTCCGGGGTACCGACGGTGAGCATCTGGCCGACGGAGACGTGGTCACCGTCGGAGACGAGCAGACGCACACGCTTGGAGACCGGGTACTCCTGGACCTCCGAGCCGTCGTCCGGGGTGACCAGGACCTTGCGGGCCTTGTCGGTCTCCTCGATCTCGACCCGACCGGCGGCCTCGGTGATCGGGGCACGGCCCTTGGGGGACCGGGCCTCGAACAGCTCGACGACGCGGGGCAGACCCTGCGTGATGTCGGACGCCGACGCGACACCACCGGTGTGGAAGGTACGCATGGTCAGCTGCGTGCCGGGCTCACCGATGGACTGGGCCGCGATGATGCCGACGGCCTCGCCGATGTCCACGAGCTTGCCGGTGGCCAGCGAGCGGCCGTAGCACTTCGCGCAGGTACCGGTGCGGGCCTCGCAGGTGAGGACGGAGCGGAGCTTGACGCTCTCCACGCCGGCCGCGATGAGCTCGTCGATCTTCACGTCGCCAAGGTCGCCGCCCGCCTCGACCAGCACCTCGCCGGTCTCGGGGTGGGTGATCTCGGTGGCCGAGCACCGGGCGTAGGCCGAGGTGTCGACGTTCTCCGTGGCGACCAGGGCCCCGGACTCGGTGCGCTCGGCGATGACCTTGGGCAGGCCGCGCTCGGTGCCGCAGTCCTCCTCGCGGATGATCACGTCCTGGCTGACGTCCACCAGACGACGGGTCAGGTAGCCCGAGTCCGCGGTACGCAGGGCGGTGTCGGCCAGACCCTTGCGAGCACCGTGGGTGGAGATGAAGTACTCCAGGACCGAGAGGCCCTCACGGAAGTTCGCCTTGATCGGGCGCGGGATGATCTCGCCCTTCGGGTTGGCCACCAGACCACGCATGGCGCCGACCTGACGGATCTGGTTCATGTTTCCGCTCGCACCGGAGTGGACCATGATGTAGATCGGGTTCGTCGGGTCGAAGGCCTTCTCCATCGCGTCACCGACGCGGCGGCTGGCCTCGGTCCAGATCTCCACGAGCTCCTGACGGCGCTCGTCGTCGGTCATCAGACCGCGCTCGAAGTCCTTCTGCACCTTCGCGGCCTGCTTCTCGTAGCCCGCGAGGATGCCCGGCTTGTCGTCCGGGGTCGTGACGTCGTCGATGGAGACGGTGACGCCGGAGAAGGTCGCCCAGCGGAAGCCGGCGTCCTTCAGCGCGTCCAGCGACGCCGCGACGACGACCTTGGGGTAGCGCTCCGCCAGGTCGTTGACGATCTGGCCCAGCTTCTTCTTGCCGACCTCGCCGTTGACGTACGGGTAGTCGATCGGGAGCAGGTCGTTGAACAGGATGCGGCCGAGCGTGGTCGGGAAGACCACCGCCTCGCCCAGCTGACCCTCGACGCCCTCCGGCGGCACCACGTCGTCCTGGCGGACCTTGATGGTGCTCTGCATGGAGATCTCGCCGCGGTCGAAGGCCATGACGGCCTCGGCCGGCGACGCGAAGGCGCGGCCGTCGCCCTTCTGCTCACCACGGTCGGAGGTGAGCCAGAACAGGCCGATGATCATGTCCTGCGAGGGCATGGTCACCGGACGGCCGTCCGACGGCTTGAGGATGTTGTTCGTCGACAGCATCAGGATGCGGGCCTCGGCCTGCGCCTCCGCGGAGAGCGGCAGGTGGACGGCCATCTGGTCACCGTCGAAGTCGGCGTTGAACGCGCCGCAGACGAGCGGGTGGATCTGGATGGCCTTGCCCTCGATCAGCTGCGGCTCGAAGGCCTGGATGCCGAGGCGGTGCAGCGTGGGCGCACGGTTCAGCAGCACCGGGTGCTCGGTGATGACCTCCTCGAGCACGTCCCACACCACGGGGCGGGCGCGCTCGACCATGCGCTTGGCCGACTTGATGTTCTGCGCGTGCGACAGGTCGACGAGGCGCTTCATCACGAACGGCTTGAACAGCTCCAGCGCCATCTGCTTGGGCAGACCGCACTGGTGCAGCTTCAGCTGCGGACCCGACACGATGACCGAGCGGCCCGAGTAGTCCACGCGCTTGCCGAGCAGGTTCTGACGGAAGCGACCCTGCTTGCCCTTGAGCATGTCGGACAGCGACTTCAGCGGCCGGTTGCCCGGGCCGGTGACGGGACGACCGCGGCGACCGTTGTCGAACAGCGAGTCGACGGCCTCCTGGAGCATCCGCTTCTCGTTGTTGACGATGATCTCGGGCGCACCGAGGTCGAGCAGCCGCTTGAGGCGGTTGTTGCGGTTGATCACGCGGCGGTACAGGTCGTTGAGGTCGGAGGTCGCGAAGCGGCCACCGTCCAGCTGCACCATCGGACGCAGGTCCGGCGGGATGACCGGGACGGCGTCGAGCACCATGCCGATCGGCTGGTTGCCGGTCTTGCGGAAGGCGTCGACGACCTTGAGGCGCTTGAGGGCGCGGACCTTCTTCTGGCCCTTGCCGGTCGCGATGGTCTCGCGGAGGTTCTCGACCTCGGCCGCGATGTCGAAGTCCTGGAGGCGCTTCTGGATCGCCGCGGCGCCCATGTGGCCCTCGAAGTACTTGCCGAACCAGTTCTTCATCTCCCGGTACAGCAGCTCGTCGCCCATGAGGTCCTGGACCTTCAGGTTCTTGAAGGTGTCCCAGACCTCCTCGAGGCGGTCGAGCTCACGCTGCGCCCGGTCGCGGAGCTGCTTCATCTCGCGCTCGGCGCCGTCCTTGACCTTGCGCTTCTGGTCGGACTTCGCACCCTCGGCCTCGAGGGCCGCGAGGTCGGTCTCCAGCTTGGCGGCCCGGTCCTCGAGGGACTGGTCGCGCCGGCGCTCGAGACGCTCACGCTCCAGGCCGACCTTGCCCTCGAGGGAGGTCAGGTCGCGGTGACGGGCGTCCTCGTCGACGGAGGTGATCATGTAGGCCGCGAAGTAGATGACCTTCTCGAGGTCCTTCGGGGCCAGGTCGAGCAGGTACCCCAGGCGCGACGGGACGCCCTTGAAGTACCAGATGTGGGTCACGGGCGCGGCCAGCTCGATGTGGCCCATGCGCTCGCGACGCACCTTGGAACGGGTCACCTCGACGCCGCAGCGCTCGCAGATGATGCCCTTGAAGCGCACGCGCTTGTACTTGCCGCAGTAGCACTCCCAGTCCCGGGTGGGACCGAAGATCTTCTCGCAGAAGAGGCCGTCACGCTCGGGCTTGAGCGTGCGGTAGTTGATGGTCTCCGGCTTCTTGACCTCGCCGTGGCTCCACTGGCGGATCTCGTCGGCGGTGGCCAGGCCGATCCGGAGCTGGTCGAAGAAGTTCACGTCGAGCACGGTGGCTGATGTCCTTCGTTAGAACGGAATGTTGCTGGGTGAAGGGGACTGAGGGTGGTGCCGGGCGGGAGTCTCACCCGCCCGGCACCTCACCGGCTCAGACTTCCTCGACGCTGCTGGGCTCGCGGCGGGACAGGTCGATGCCGAGCTCCTCGGCGGCGCGGAAGACGTCCTCCTCCGCGTCACGGAGCTCGATCTGCGAGCCGTCCTGGCTGAGCACCTCGACGTTCAGGCAGAGCGACTGCATCTCCTTGACGAGAACCTTGAACGACTCCGGGATGCCGGAGTCCGGGATGTTCTCGCCCTTGACGATGGCCTCGTAGACCTTCACGCGGCCGGGCACGTCGTCCGACTTGATCGTGAGCAGCTCCTGGAGGGCGTAGGCGGCGCCGTACGCCTCCATCGCCCAGACCTCCATCTCGCCGAACCGCTGGCCACCGAACTGGGCCTTACCGCCCAGCGGCTGCTGCGTGATCATCGAGTACGGGCCGGTGCTGCGCGCGTGGATCTTGTCGTCCACCAGGTGGTGCAGCTTCAGGATGTACTTCATGCCCACCGCGACCGGCTCGGGGAACGGCTCGCCGGAGCGGCCGTCGTAGAGCTTGGCCTTGCCGGTCTCGTCGATCAGACGGTCGCCGTCCCGGTTCGGCAGCGTCGCGCCGAGCAGGCCGGTGATCTCGTCCTCGAGCGCGCCGTCGAAGACCGGGGTCGCGAGCTTGGTGTTCGGCTCGGAGGTCTCCAGGCCGATCCCACGCAGGCGCTGCTTCCAGGCGGCGTCGTCCGGGGCGCCGGACAGGTTCAGGTCCCAGCCCTGCCGGGCCAGCCAGCCCAGGTGGAGCTCGAGGATCTGACCGATGTTCATGCGTCGCGGCACGCCCAGCGGGTTCAGGATGACGTCGACCGGGGTGCCGTCCTCCATGAACGGCATGTCCTCGATCGGCAGGATCTTCGCGATGACGCCCTTGTTGCCGTGACGACCGGCGAGCTTGTCACCGACGGAGATCTTGCGCTTCTGGGCCACGTAGACGCGGACCAGCTGGTTGACGCCCGGGGGCAGCTCGTCGCCGGCCTCGCGGTCGAAGACGCGGACGCCGATGACGGTGCCGGACTCGCCGTGCGGGACCTTCATCGAGGTGTCGCGCACCTCGCGCGCCTTCTCGCCGAAGATCGCGCGGAGCAGGCGCTCCTCGGGGGTCAGCTCGGTCTCGCCCTTGGGGGTCACCTTGCCGACGAGGATGTCACCGGTGGAGACCTCGGCGCCGATGCGGATGATGCCGCGCTCGTCGAGGTCGGCCAGGCCCTCCTCGGAGACGTTCGGGATGTCCCGGGTGATCTCCTCGGGGCCGAGCTTGGTGTCGCGGGCGTCGACCTCGTGCTCCTCGATGTGGATCGAGGTGAGCAGGTCCTCCTGGACCAGCCGCTGCGAGAGGATGATCGCGTCCTCGTAGTTGTGGCCCTGCCAGGGCAGGAAGGCCACGAGGAGGTTGCGACCCAGCGCCATCTCGGCGTCGTCGGTGCAGGGGCCGTCGGCGATCGGCGAGCCGACCTCGACGCGGTCGCCCTCGGAGACCAGCGGGCGCTGGTTGATCGAGGTGCCCTGGTTGGAGCGACGGAACTTGGCCATCCGGTAGGAGGAGTAGGTGCCGTCGTCGTTGAGGGTCTCGACCAGGTCGGCCGACACCTCCTTGACGACTCCGGCGGCCTCGGCGGTGACGACGTCACCGGCGTCGACCGCGGCGCGGTACTCGATGCCCGTGCCGACCAGCGGCGCGTCGCTGCGGATCAGCGGGACGGCCTGACGCTGCATGTTGGCGCCCATGAGCGCACGGTTGGCGTCGTCGTGCTCGAGGAACGGGATGAGGGCGGTCGCGACCGACACCATCTGGCGCGGGGAGACGTCCATGTAGTCGACCTCGCCGGCCAGGAGCTCGGAGACCTCACCGTCGCGCTGACGGACCAGGACGCGCTCGTTGACGAAGCGCCCCTCCTCGTCCAGCACGGCGTTGGCCTGCGCGATGACGAAGTGGTCCTCGTCGTCCGCCGTCAGGTAGTCGACCTGGTCCGTGACCTGGCCGTCGACGACCTTGCGGTACGGGGTCTCGACGAAGCCGAACGGGTTGATCCGGCCGAAGGAGGCCAGCGAGCCGATCAGACCGATGTTCGGACCCTCAGGGGTCTCGATCGGGCACATGCGGCCGTAGTGCGACGGGTGGACGTCGCGGACCTCCATGCCGGCGCGGTCGCGGGACAGACCACCCGGGCCGAGCGCCGAGAGGCGACGCTTGTGCGTCAGGCCGGCGATCGGGTTGGTCTGGTCCATGAACTGCGAGAGCTGCGAGGTGCCGAAGAACTCCTTCAGCGCCGCGACCACGGGGCGGATGTTGATCAGCGACTGCGGCGTGATCGCCTCCACGTCCTGCGTGGTCATGCGCTCGCGGACGACGCGCTCCATGCGGGCCAGGCCCGTGCGGAGCTGGTTCTGGATCAGCTCGCCGACCGTGCGGATGCGACGGTTGCCGAAGTGGTCGATGTCGTCGGGCTCGATGCCGAGGGCGCCCTGGGGGGCCTCCAGCTCGGTGCGGCCGTCGTGGAGGGCCACGATGTAGCGGATCGCGGCCACGATGTCGTCGACCGTCAGCGTCTGCTGGTCGAACGCCTCGACCAGACCGAGCTTCTTGTTGATCTTGTGGCGGCCGACCTTCGCCAGGTCGTAGCGCTTGGGGTTGAAGTAGTAGTTGTTCAGCAGCGTCTGCGCGGCCTCGCGCGTCGGCGGCTCGCCCGGGCGGAGCTTGCGGTAGATGTCCAGCAGCGCCTCGTCCTGGTTGGACGTGTTGTCCTTCTCCAGGGTCAGCATCATGGACTCGTACTCGCCGAACTCCTCGCGGATCTGCTCGTTCGTCCAGCCGAGGGCCTTGAGCAGCACCGTGACGTTCTGCTTGCGCTTGCGGTCGAGGCGGACGCCGACGAGGTCGCGCTTGTCGACCTCGAACTCCAGCCACGCACCGCGGCTCGGGATGAGCTTCGCGGAGTAGATGTCCTTGTCGGACGTCTTGTCGGCGGCGCGCTCGAAGTAGACGCCCGGGCTGCGGACCAGCTGGGAGACGACGACGCGCTCGGTGCCGTTGATGACGAAGGTGCCCTTGTTGGTCATGAGCGGGAAGTCGCCCATGAAGACCGTCTGGCCCTTGATCTCACCGGTGTCGTTGTTGGTGAACTCGGCGGAGACGTAGAGCGGGGCGGAGTAGGTGAAGTCCTTCTCCTTGCACTCGTCGACGGTGTACTTCGGGTCGTAGAAGACCGGGTTGTCGAACGAGAGCGACATCGTCTCGTTGAAGTCCTCGATCGGAGAGATCTCCTCGAAGATCTCCTGGAGACCGGACTTCTCCGACACGTCCTCGCCTGCTTCGCGGCGGCGGTCGACCACCGACAGCCACTTCTCGTTGCCGATCAGCCAGTCGAAGCTGTCGGTCTGCAGGGCGAGGAGCTGGGGAAGAGCCAGGGGCTCGGAGATCTTTGCGAACGAGGTGCGACGGGAGTTACCAGAGGTGGCAGGCGCAGCCAAGAGTCATCCTTCGACAGGTCAGCTCATCGAATGGCGCCACCCCCCACTCAGAGAGCCACCGGGCAGGCTGTCGAGCATTTGAGGGCAGGCGCAAAGCGCAACAGTACCCGAACGCACGACGCCCCACAACATCGAGGAGGGGGGCCCGGTAGCCCCGTCGGAAAGATGATGCGGGCACCGGGCACCCCGGTCAAGCAGTTCGGCCGAATGGGCGCGCCGTGTCCTGACCGCGACGACGCCCCGCCGGCGCCCCGCCGGCGCCCCGCCGACTCCCCGCCGGCGGGCCGCGAGGTCGGTCCGGCGGCCGGCTCGGAGGTCAGTCCGCCAGGGGTGTCGTGGTGATGTCGTCGACCAGCCACTGGCCGTCGTCGAGCACCATCGTCAGCGTCAGCTGGTCCTGGTAGACGTCCGGCTGCGTGGTCGAGGCGTTGGTGCGCTGCCGGTTGGCGAACACGAGCACCTGGACGCGGTCGTCCCCCACCCGCACCAGCGCGGAGTCCACGACCTCGACCGGCCCGACCACGGTCTGGGAGGTGGGGGCGTTCTCCTCCAGCACCGCGAACAGCTGGTCGTAGGTCTCGGTGTAGTCGGCGGTGAGGTAGGTCCGCGCCCGGGCGCCGTCCTCCTCCATCGTCCGGTAGTCGTAGGACAGGACGGGGCCCACGGCCCGCTCCGCCGCCGCCTGCGCGGCCTGGGCGTCGGCCTCGACCGTGCCCGCGTCGCCGGTGATGACGCGGTGGTGCGGCTGCGCCGCCACCGCGACCGTGCCGCCCACGCTGAGCGCCGCCAGCAGGGCGAGCACCGCCAGCAGCCAGGCCGGCACCAGCCGGCCCGACGCCGCGGACGCGGGCTCGGACGCCGGCTCGGACGCCGACTCGGGAACGGTGTGCGGCTCCGGTGGCGCCGCCTCGTCCAGCGGATCCACGGGCTCCCCCGCGGCCGGCGCGAGCGACGCGTCGTAGGCGGCGCGGCGCTCGGGGTCCAGGAGCGTCTCGGCGGCCTCGGTGGCGAGCTTCGCCCGACGGTCGCCGGGGTCGAGCTCGGCCAGGGCCGCCCGCCAGGCGGCGCGCACGTCGTCCGCGCTCGCGCCCGGCTCCACGCCGAGGACGTCGTACCAGGTGGGCCCGCTCATCGGCTGCTCCCCCCGTCCGTGCTGCTCCCGTCGGTGGTGCTCCCGTCGGCGCCGGCCCCGTCGTCCGCGCTGCCGTCGGTGGTGACGCCGGTGCCGGTGACCGGGCTGAAGGCGTCGACCAGCCACGCCCCGTCGACGAGCCGCAGGGTGACCTCGACCCGGTAGGTGGCGGGCTCGTCGGAGACCCGCTCGTCCCCGTCGCCGGGGTACGTGTTGGTGAACTCGCCGGCCACCAGCGCGGTGGCCTCGTCGTCGGCCAGCTCCGAGACACCGACGGCGTGGACGGTGGTGGTGCGACCCAGCCCCGCCTGGGCCACGGTGGCCTCGGCGATCTGCACCTGGTCGTCGAACTCGGCCGCGAAGCCGGGCGTGAGCAGCGAGGACACGCCGTCGCGGTAGTCGGGCATGGTGCCGTCGTCGGCGAGGTCCTCGGGGCCGTAGCTGTTGACCCGCGTCATCATCGTGCGGGCCACCTCGGCCACCTCGTCGCGGCGGACCTGGACCTCGTTGCGCCCGGTGACCAGCGAGGAGACCCGGTCGCCGAGGGGCTCGGTGTCGGGCGTCCTGGTCAGGAGCAGCCAGGTCAGGACCGCGCCCGAGCCGATGATCAGGAGCACGAGGTCGACGAGCAGGAAGCGGCGCACCAGCAGGGCGGCGCGGGTGGGCGCGGGCCGCTGCTCGGGGGGCTGCTGGTCGGGCTGCACGGTGAGGTCCTCCTCGGACGTGCGGGTGGGTGCGGTCCGGGTGGAGGCCCGGGAGCCGGTCTGGGTGGTGGTCATGGGCCGGTCACTCCCCCGCCGGTGTGGCGAGCGCGTCGAGCCAGAGCCAGGACGCGTCCCCGGCCAGGGTGGCGGGGGCCGGGGTGGCGGCGTTGGCGCCGCCCTGCGGCACACCGCCCCACGTGAGGTCGCCGGTCTCGGGGTCGTAGCTGGCCACGACGCTGTCGGGGTCGTAGGCGGCGGCGGGCCGGTTGAGGTTCTGCACACCGCGCGCGTTGCTGGTGCCGGGCCCCTCGGTGCAGCGGGCCTTCGTGTTCATCGGCCGCTCGTCGCGGTCGCTCGGGGTGCGCTTCTGCGTGCTCTCGTAGCCCTGCTGGCACACCGGGTTGTCGGTGATGATCAGGCCGAAGTGGGCGTTGTAGAGCCCGCTGGTGGGGCTCTTGGAGACAACGGTGAAACCGCCCTCCACCACGTAGGGGTAGATGACCAGCAGCTGCTCGACGCCGTCGAGGTGCCGGGTGACGACCTGCCCGGTGGTCACCAGGTTGTTGATCAGGTCGCCCAGCTCCACGCGGTTGTCCTCGATCAGGGTGCGCAGGGAGCGTGCGGCGGGCGAGCCGGCCTTGATCAGGCGGCGCAGGTCCGGGTCGGCGCCGGCCAGCGTCGAGGAGAACTGCGAGAGCCGGCGCGCGAAGGTGCGGATGTCCTGCTCGCTCCTCAGCTGCGTGCTCAGCACGGTGTTGGCGTCGCGGATCAGGTCGGTGGTGATCTGGAAGTTGGCGTCGGCGTCCTCGATGAAGGACGAGCCGGAGTCGATGAGCCGGGACAGGTCCTCGCCGCTGCCGCCGAACGCGGCCCCGAGCTCGGTGACCGTGGTGCGCAGGGCGTCGCGGTCGACCGACTGCACGGTGCGGGCCACGTCGCCGAGCAGCTTCTCGGTCGCGATCGGGACGGCGGTGTCGGCGGTGTCGATCTCCGAGCCCTGCTCCAGGTACGGGTCGCTCTTCGTCTGCGGCTTGAGGTCGACGTACTGCTCACCGACGGCCGAGGCGTTCGCGACCACCGCCAGCGTGTCCGCCGGGATGGTGTCCCACTTCTTGTCGATCTGCAGGTGGACGTCGACGCCGTCGTCGGTGAGCACCAGGTCGTCGACCCGGCCGACGGCGACCCCGCGGTAGGTGACCTGGCCGCCGGCGAAGATGCCGCCGGAGGAGGCGAAGTGCGCCACGACCTCGTAGTCGGTGTCGCGGAAGAACCGGTCGAGCTGGGCGTAGGTGGCGCCCACGTAGGAGCAGCCGACCAGGGTGATCAGCGCGAAGACGAACAGCTGGATGCGGGTGCGGCGGGTGATCACCGGACCTCACCCCCGTCCCTGGTGTCCCGGGTGGTGTCCGGGCTGGTGTCGCTGGTCGTCCCCACCAGGCCGGGCACGAGCAGCGCCACGAGGTCGGCGTCGTAGAGGGCGGAGAGATCGCCCATCGTGGGGCCGCGGTCGCCGACCGTCGTCCGTGCCGTGCCCGTGGACGAGCCCGTCGTGGAGCCCGTCGTCGAGCCCGGTGTCTGCGCGGGGGTGCGCAGCGCGTCGACGCCGGCCCGCCCGAGGCCGGGCAGCGAGATCGAGGGCAGCGGGAGCGGGAGACCGCCGCCGCCACTGCTGGACTCGCCGCCGCCGGGGTTCGGCAGGCCGGGCAGCTGGTTGAGCAGGGTGCACACGGCGACGTCCTTGTTGCGGGGGCGTGCGCACTCCTCGCGCAGCTCCAGCAGGAGGCGGGGGGTGGCGAGCACCCGCTGGCAGGCCTCGGAGGTCAGGTCCCCGGAGGCGAGGCACTCGGCGACGAGGTCGAGCACGACCGTCGGGTCGAGGTCCGAAGGGAGCAGCGTGGGCAGCTCGGTCGGGATGCCGTCGTCCAGGCCCAGGGAGAGGTCGATCTGCATCTCGATGGAGAGGTTGGTGTAGTCGCCCATGTGCAGGTTGCGCGCGACCTGCGGGTTGCGGCCGACGACCTCGTCCACGAAGGGGTAGGTGAGGAAGACGTTGAACGACTCCACCAGCGAGTCGCCGCTGTTCGCGAGCTCGGCCAGCACGGGCTGGAGCTGCTCGAGGGTGGCGGTGGTGGACTCCTGGGTGGAGCGGATGACGCGCACGCCGACGTCGCCGAGCCGGTTGAGCGACCGGAGCATCCTCACGAGGTCCTCGCGCTGGGAGTCCAGCGAGCGCAGGGCGGACGGCAGCTCCTCCAGCGCGGCGTCGATGGAGGGCTGCTGACGACGCACCGACCGGGCCAGGCGGTCGATCCGCTCGATCGCGTCCACGATGTCGGCCTTGTTGGTGTCCAGGGTGCGCATCAGCACCCGGATCTGCTCGAGCACGTCGCGGGTGGTGCCCTCGCGGCCCTCCAGCGCCGTGTTCAGCTCGGTGGCGATGGTCTTCAGCTGGGCCACGCCGCCGCCGTTGAGCACCAGGCTCAGCGCGCCGAGCACCTCCTCGACCTCGGTGTTGCGCCCGGTGGCGTCCAGGCCGATGGCGGCGCCGTCCTCGAGGCTGCCGGTGCCGCCGCCGTCGGGGGCGTCGAGCTCGACGAACTTCTCGCCGAGCAGGCTGGTCTGGCGGATGCGGGCCACCGCGTCGGCGGGCAGCTCGGTGTCCTCGCGCAGCTCGAGGGTGACCAGGGCGGTCTCGCCGTCGTCGGCGAGCGCCACGTCGGTGACCTGGCCGACGGTGACGTCGTCGACCTTGACGGTCGACTTGGGCACCAGGTCCAGCACGTCGCGGAACTGGGCGGTGACGGTGATCGGGTCGTCGCCGACGTCCGGGCCGCCGGGCAGCGGGAGGGAGTAGACGTCGAAGCCGCTGCTGCAGGCCGAGAGGCCCAGCGGCAGGACGACGGCCAGCGCCGCCGCGCGCCAGAGGCGGGCCAGCCGACCGGGCCCACGGCGGGGCTGGCGTCGGGGCTGGCGTCGGGGCTGGGTGGCGCTCATTCGGTCACCGCCACGAGTCCGCCGAGCGTGGCGTCGGAGAGCACCGCGGCGCCGCTCGTGCTGCCGCTGCGCCCGCGCAGCGCGTCCAGGGCACCGGGGCGCGGCAGCGCGCCCTCGAGGGCGTCGCACAGGCCACCGGTGTCGTCGACGGAGTTGGCGACGGTGCACAGCAGCAGCGCCGGGTCGTTGACCAGCTGGTCCTCGATCAGCGTGAGGTTCGCGTTGGTGTCGAGGGTGCCGGCCTGCGGGTTGTAGGTCAGGTACAGGT
Organism: Nocardioides bruguierae; assembly: GCF_023554635.1. Classification (NCBI taxonomy): domain Bacteria; kingdom Bacillati; phylum Actinomycetota; class Actinomycetes; order Propionibacteriales; family Nocardioidaceae; genus Nocardioides; species Nocardioides bruguierae. The sequence continues at coordinate 383,727 of NZ_JAMJPH010000003.1, read as the reverse complement.
TGTTCAGCGCCAGCGGTGCGGCGTCGAGGGTCTCGTCGAGCGCGGCGCGCTGCTTCACCAGGACCTTGGCCACGCGGTTCAGCCCCTTCACGTCCTCGGTGAGGATCTCCCCGTTGTCGTCCACGAAGCGGCGCACCTGGGTGAGCGCCGTCGCGAGCGCGTCCAGCGCCGCGGCGAGGTCCTGCCGCTCGCCCGCGAGCAGGTCGGAGACGTCGGCCAGCGAGCTGTTGAACCGGCGCACGGTCGTGTCGTTGTCGGCGAGCGTCTCCAGGAACTGCCCCAGCTCGGCCGAGGCGCCGAACAGGTCGTCGGAGTTGTCGTCGAGGGTCTCGGTGAAGTCGGCGAAGTCGCTGAGCGTCTGCCGGAACGTCGCGCCCTGGCCGCCGAAGTTCTCGGCCGTCTGCACGAGCAGGTCGGAGAGGGCACCGTCGCTGTTCGCGCCGTCGGGGCCGAGCGCCACCGTCAGGTCGTCGAGCGACTGGTAGACCTGGTCCAGCTCGAGGGGGACGGCGGTGCGGTCGGTGCCGAGCTCGGCGCCGGACTCCAGCACCGCGCCGCCGGTGTAGGCGGGGGTGAGCTGCACGTAGCGGTCGCCGACCACCGACGGGGAGATGACGACGGCCTGGGCGTCCGCGGGGACGTCCAGCTCACCGTCGTAGCGCATGGTGACCACCACGTCCGTGCCGTCGGGGCGCACGGAGGTGATCTCCCCGACCGGGACGCCCAGCACCCGCACGTCGCTGCCCTCGTAGAGCTGGGCGGCGGAGGTGAAGCGGGCGGTCAGGGTCTTGCCGTCGTCGCCGTCCAGGAGGACGACGCCGACGGTGACGACCACGGCCAGCGCGACGAGCGCCAGGAGCACGGTGCGCACGGTGGTGAGGGCCCTCATCCGAGACCACCACCGTTCTGCAGCTCCGCGATCGGCGGGAAGTTCTGGATGTAGGTGTCGAACCAGGGGCCGTTGCCCAGCGTCGAGGCGAAGACGCGGTAGAACGGCGCCATCAGCCGGAGGCTGTTGTCGATGTTGTCCTCGTTCTTGTTGAGCACGTCGAGCACCGCGTCGAGGTTCTCCAGGGCGGGCTTCAGGTCGGCGCGCGACTGCCGGATCAGCGTGGTCAGCTCCCGCGAGAGCCGCTGGGTGGAGACGAGCAGCCGGTGGATGGCCTGCCGCCGCTCGACCAGCGCCCGGAACAGGACGTCGGCGTCCTTCATCAGCGCGACGATGTCCTCGTCACGGGCGTCGAGCACGGTGGAGAGCCGGCGCAGGTTGACCAGCAGGCTGTTGATCTCGTCGTTCTTGGCCGCGATGTTCGCGCTGAGCGCCGAGACGCCGGCCAGGGCGCCGCGGAACTCCTCGGGGGTGTCGCGGGTCAGGTCGGCCAGGGTGCGCAGCGACTCGGTGAGCTGGTCGGTGTCGATCCGCTCGGCGGTGTCGGCGAGCCCGGTGAAGGCGTCGACGACGTCGAACGGGGAGGTCGTGCGCGAGACCGGGATGGTGCCGCCCTCCTCCATCCGGGGGCCGGCCTGCCCCGCCCTGGCGACGCTGGGCTCGACGGACAGGAACATGTCGCCGAGCAGCGTCTTCACGCGGATGGAGGCGCGGGCGTCGGTGTCGAAGGTGTCGTCGGTGCTGACCCGGAACCCGACGCGGACCTTGTCCCCGTCCAGCTCGATGGTGCGCACCTCGCCGACGCGGACGCCGGCGATGCGGACCTCGTCGTCGACCTTGAGGCCGCCGGCCTCGCTGAACTCGGCGTAGTAGGTCTGCCCGCCACCGATGAGGGGCAGGTCCTGGGCACGGAACGCGGCGACCAGCAGCAGCGCCAGCACGACGAGGCTGACGGCGCCGATCACCACGGGGTTGCGCTCGCGGAAGGGCTTCATCCGAGGTCGCACCTCGCAGACCCGGTCTCGTACTTCAGCGGGACGGTCTCGCCCCCGGGGATGGTCACGTCGGCCTCGAAGTGGCAGAGGTAGAAGTTGAACCAGGAGCCGTAGGTGGCGGTGCCGCCGATGGTGTTGAGCTTGACCGGCAGCACCTGGAGCGCACGGTCGAGCTCCTCGGAGCCGTCGTCGATGTTCCGCGTGAGCCGGCGCAGCTGCTTGATGTCGGTGACCAGCGGGGCGCGCACGTCGGTGACGAGGCCGGCGGTCTCCTCGGAGAGCAGCGAGATCTGCGTCAGCGAGTCGAGGATCGGCTCGCGGTCGTTCTTCAGCCCGCGCACGAGCTGCTTGAACGTGATGATCAGGTCGGAGAGCTGGTCGTCGCGGTCGGCCAGGTGGTCCAGCGCCTGGTCGAGGTTCTCGATCAGGTCGGTGATGACCTCGTCGCGGTCGGCGAGCGTCTGGGTGACCGACGCGGTGTGGCCCAGCAGGCTCTCCAGCGTGCCGCCCTCCCCCTGGAAGACCTGGACGATCTCGTAGGAGAGCTGGTTGACGTCGGCCGGGCTCAGGGCCTGGAACAGCGGCTTGAAGCCGTTGAACAGCACGGTCAGGTCCAGCGCCGGGCTGGTCTGGGCCACCGCGATCACCGGGTCGCCGTCGACCTCCCCGAGGTCCACGGGGTCGGACGAGGGCCGCTGGTCGAGGCTGATGTAGCGCTGCCCGACCAGGTTGCGGTACCGGATCGTGGCGTGGGTTACGTCGGTGACGGGCACCTGGGTCTGGAGGTCGAAGGAGACCATCGCCATCCTGCCGTCCACGACCTCGATGTCGGTCACGGAGCCGACCTTGACGCCGGCGACGCGCACGTCGTCGCCGGCCACCACGCCGGTGGCGTCGGTGAACGTCGCGCGCACCGGCCGGGTCTCGGCGAAGGACAGGTTGCCGACCGTGATCACCAGCAGGCCCGTGGCCAGCGTGGTGACGAGGACGAAGATGCCGAGCTTGACCAGGTCGGCGGCGGTGCGGCCGTCGAGGAGCTTCATCGCAGCTCCACCTCCGCCCCGCGGGCCATCGGCGCCACCAGGAGGGCACCCAGGTCGGGCACGTCCTCGGCGGTCGTGCCGAGGGCCGGCGCGAGCAGCGAGTCGACCAGGGCCGTCTCGGCGTCACTGCCGGCGCGGCCCGCGTCCGTGCGGAAGAAGTAGCTGGGGGTCACGCGTGAGGTTCCCTTGCCGGTGGGCTCGTCGACGCCGTCGTCCATGTTCGGCTGGGCCCGGAGCGGGTTGTCCTGGTCGAACGGCGGGTTGGGCAGGTGCAGGCAGCTGGGGCCGCGGTCCTCGCCGAAGCGCGGGACGTCGGCGGCGGTGTAGCCGCGGGGCTGGTTCGGCAGCGTCTCGAGGGTGATGTGCAGCGTGTGGTTGCGGAAGGCCTCGGCCTGGATCTTGCCCGCGTTGACCAGGCCCTCCGTCAGGCAGCTGAACTCCGGGGCGTACTTGGCCAGGAGCCGCACCTGCGGCTCGGAGACCTCGCCGAGACGGATCAGGTTCTGCTCGTTGTCGCGCAGGAAGGTGCGTGCCGAGCCGGAGAACGCGCTGACGTCGTTGAAGAGGGCGTTCAGCATCTCCTCGCGGTCGCGCAGCGTGGTGGTCGTGGTGACGGTGTCGTCCAGGATCTGCCCGACCTGGGGCAGCACGTCGGCGTAGAGGTCGGAGACCTCCGCGGTCAGGCGCAGGTCCTCCACCAGGGCCGGCAGCTGCGGGTTGAGCTTCTTCAGGTAGGCGTCGACCGTCTCGAGGTTCTCCCCGATGAGGTCTCCGCGACCCTCCAGCGCCGTGGCCAGCGCCGTGAGCGTGGCGTTGAGGTCGGCGGGGCGGACGGTGCGCAGCAGCGGGTAGAGGTCGTCGAGGACCTCCTCGACCTCGGTCGACAGGCGCGTCTGGGTGATCGTGTCGCCGGCCTGGATCGGCCGGGCCGGGTCGGCCGGGACCTCGAGCTTGACGTACTTCTCGCCGAACAGCGTCTTGGGCACGATGTAGGCGGAGACGTTGGACGGGATGGTCCCGGTGCTGTCGGGGAACAGCCCGAGCTCCACGTCCACGCCCTCGGAGGTGGCGTCGAAGGAGAGCACCTCGCCGACGATGACGCCGCGGATCTTCACGTCGCCGCGCCGCGGCAGCTGGAGCCCGGCGCTGGTGCTGCGCAGGGTGACGGTCGTGTAGTCGCGGAAGACGCCCGTGAACTGGGCGTAGGTGAGCCACACCGCCACCAGCAGCAGTGCGAGGAAGACGAGTCCGAGCGTGCGGACGTGACGCAGCAGCACGACTACCCCGCCAACCTGACCGTGGTCGTGGTGCCCCAGATCGCCATCGACAGCATGAGGTCGATGACGTTCACCGCGACGATCGAGGTCCGCACCGCGCGACCCACGGCCACGCCGACGCCGGCCGGCCCGCCGCTGGCGGTGTAGCCGTAGTAGCAGTGGATGAGGATCACCGTCACCGCGAAGACGAGCACCTTGCCGAAGGACCAGAGCACGTCCTCGGGTGCCAGGAACTTGGTGAAGTTGTCCGCGTAGGTGCCTGCCGACTGGCCGTAGATGCCGGTCACCGTGAGCCGGGTGGCGAAGTAGGACGAGAGCAGCCCCACCACGTACAGCGGGACGATCGCGATGAGGCCGCCGATGATGCGGGTGCTCACCAGGTACTGCATCGAGGGGATCGCCATCACCTCGACGGCGTCGATCTCCTCGGAGATGCGCATCGCGCCCAGCTGTGCGGTGAAGCCGCAGCCCACCGTGGCGGCCAGCGCGATGCCGGCCACGAGCGGGGCGATCTCGCGGGTGTTGAAGTACGCCGAGACGAAGCCGGCGAACCGGGCGGTGCCCAGCTGGTCGAGCGCGGCGTAGCCCGAGAGGCCCACCTGCGCACCGGTGAAGAAGGTCATCGAGACGATGACACCCACGGTGCCGCCGATGACCGCCAGCGAGCCCGAGCCGAGGGTGACCTCGGACAGGATGCGCAGGATCTCCTTGTAGTAGCGCCGTGCGGTGCGTGGGGTCGCAGCCAGGGCGCGCAGGTAGAACGCGAGCTGCCCGCCGAGGTCGTCGAGGGCCCCGAGCGGCTTGGTGTAGATCGCCTTGAGGTCGGCCACGGCCCGTTCACCCGCCCTTCGGGGGGACGACCTGGAGGTAGACCGCGCTGAGGACGAAGTTGGCGATGAACAGCAGCAGGAACGTGATCACGACGGACTCGTTGACCGCGTCGCCCACGCCCTTGGGCCCACCCCCGGCGTTCATCCCCTTGTAGGAGGCGACCACGGCCGCGATGAGGCCGAAGATCAAAGCCTTGACCAGGCCGATCCAGATGTCGGGCAGCTGCGCGAGCGCGGTGAAGGAGGCGATGTAGGCGCCGGGCGTGCCGTCCTGGAGGACGACGTTGAAGACGTAGCCGCCGGCGACGCCGACCACCGAGACCAGGCCGTTGAGGAAGACGGCGACCAGCATGGTGGCCAGCACGCGGGGCACCACCAGGCGCTGGATCGGGTCGATGCCGAGCACCATCATCGCGTCCAGCTCCTCGCGGATCTTGCGGGCGCCGAGGTCGGCGGCGATGGCGGAGCCGCCGGCGCCGGCGATGAGGAGGGCGGTCGCGATCGGGGCGGCCTGCTGGACGACGGCGAGGACCGAGGCGGAGCCGGTGAACGACTCGGCGCCGAACTGGCGGATCAGGCCACCGACCTGGAGCGCGATGACCGCGCCGAACGGGATGGCCACCAGCGCGGTCGGGATGATCGTCACCGACGCCACGAACCAGGCCTGCTGGATGAACTCGCGCAGCTGGAAGGGTCGCCGGAAGAGCCCGCGCGCGACGTCGAGCGCGAAGGCGAAGAGGCTGCCCGCAGCCCCCACCGGGGCGAGCAGGCGGGCGGTGGTCGAGGCCATCGGTCCCTCAGGCCCCCGTCGCCATGGCCATGCCGGGCGAGAACGATCCGGGCGGCGGCGTCACGCCGTGCTCGCGGCACCAGCCGCCGGGCTCGCGCTGGCTGCGCCGGGGGATGCCGTTGGACGGCTCCAGCTGGAGCGGGATCGGCGGGAGGGGCGGCAGCTCCTGGTCGGCCTCGGCGGCCAGCTCGTCGGCGTCCTTCTCCTCGGACATGCCGATCGGGCCGACGCGCTGGGCGTTGAGGAACTGGCGCACGACGGGCTCCTCGGAGGAGAGCAGCATCTCGCGCGGCCCGAACATGGCCAGGTGCTTGTGGTAGAGCAGGCCGATGTTGTCGGGCACCGTGCGCGCGGTGTTGATGTCGTGGGTGACGATCAGGAAGGTCGCGTCGATCTGGGCGTTGAGGTCGACGATGAGCTGGTTGAGGAACGCGGTGCGCACCGGGTCCAGGCCGGAGTCGGGCTCGTCGAAGAGCACGATCTCGGGGTCGAGGACGAGCGCGCGCGCCAGGCCGGCGCGCTTGCGCATGCCGCCCGAGATCTCGCCGGGCAGCTTGTCCTCCGAGCCGACGAGGCCGACCAGGTCCATCTTCTCCATGACGACCTGCCGGACCTCGGACTCCGACTTGCGCGTGTGCTCGCGCAGCGGGAAGGCGACGTTGTCGTAGAGGTTCATCGAGCCGAACATCGCGCCGTCCTGGAACAGCACGCCGAACAGCTTGCGGATCTCGTACAGCTCGCGCTCGGAGCAGGAGGCGATGTCCGTGCCCTCGATGACGATCGAGCCCCGGTCGGGCTTCAGCAGCCCGATCAGCGACTTCAGGAACACCGACTTGCCGGTGCCCGACGGGCCCAGCATCACGCAGATCTCCCCGGCCGGCACCGTCAGCGTGACGTCTCCCCAGATCAGCTGCCTGCCGAAGGACTTCGTCAGGTTCTCGACCTTGATCTCGACACCCATCGAGCGCCTCCCCTCCCGTGCGGCGGCACCGGGTGGCGCCGCTTCCTGACCTGCCAGTAACAACGGCGGGGTCGGCGCGAGGTTACGCACGAATGTCGCCCACGTCACGCTGGACGCGTGGTCGCGGTCACATCCGGTGGCAGGTCCGTCCTGCCGGTCGGCAGGGGCGGGGCCTCACCGGAGGGGTTTCGAGCAGGAGGCCGCGCCGGTCAAGACCGCCGGCCGCTCTCGGCAGCGCTGTCACGGCCGGCGCCGGGAACGCCGCGAGGGCGGCCACCCCTGATCGGGATGACCGCCCTCGGCGGATCGTGCAGGTGCCCCGTGCGGGGCGGTGTCCCCCGGAGGGGACTCAGGTCACTTGAGGGTGACGGAGGCGCCAGCGGCCTCGAGGGACTCCTTGGCCTTCTCGGCCACGTCCTTGGCAGCGCCCTCGAGGACGGTCTTGGGCGCACCCTCGACGAGCTCCTTGGCCTCCTTCAGGCCGAGGGAGGTCAGGGCGCGCACCTCCTTGATGACGTTGATCTTCTTGTCACCGGCGGACTCGAGGACGACGTCGAACTCGTCCTTCTCCTCGGCGGCGGCCTCGCCACCGGCGGCACCGCCGGCAGCGGGGGCGGCGGCGACGGCGACCGGGGCGGCCGCGGTGACGCCGAAGGTGTCCTCGAACTCCTTCACGAACTCGGAGAGCTCGATGAGGGTCATCTCCTTGAACGCGTCGAGGAGCTCGGTGGTGCTCAGCTTCGCCATGGTGGCGTCCTTTCAGCTGTGGTCGGCGCCCGTCGCGGGCGCCGTCCGGGTTTCAGGTGGTGGTAGCCGTGGGTGACCCGGGAGGGTCACGCCTCGGCGGTGTCGCCCTCGTCGGAGGCCGCGGGGGCCTCGTCGGCGGGGGCCTCGGCAGCAGCCGGGGCCTCCTCGGCGGCGGCCGGCGTACCGGCACCACCTGCGAGGATCGAGGGGTCCTCCTGCGCCTTCGCCTCGAGCGCACCGGCGAGCCGGGCGGCCTGGGCGAGGGGGGCGTTGAGGAGGTAGACGGCCTGGGACAGCGACGCCAGCATGGCGCCCGCCATCTTGCCCAGGAGGACGTCGCGCGACTCGAGGTCGGCCAGCTTGGCCACCTCGGCAGCGTCGAGCGCCTGGCCGTCCATGACTCCACCCTTGATGACAAGGGTGGGGTTGGCCTTGGCAAAGTCACGCAGGCCCTTGGCAGCCTCGACCATGTCGCCCTTGATGAAGGCAACGGCGGTCGGGCCGGTCAGCAGGTCGTCGAAGCCGGAGAGCCCGGCCTCCTTCGCGGCCAGCTTGGTCAGCGTGTTCTTGACCACGGCGTACGTGGCGTTCTCGCCGAGGGAGCGGCGGAGGTCCTGCAGCTCCTTCACGGTGAGACCGCGGTACTCGGTCAGCACGGCGCCAGCGGACTCGTTGAACTGCTCAACGAGGTCCGAGACGGCCGCCTGCTTGTCTGCCCGCGCCATGGGTCTCCTTACATCGGTCGGAGAGCCACCGTGAACCCCGTGAAATGACGAACGCCCCGGGCGCAGGCCCAGGGCGTGGGAGCGGCACTCTCGTGCCTGCTCGGTGCTCTGTATCCTGCGCGGGTCGCTCGCTCTCGCGAGGCCTTCAATCCTGCTGCTCTCGCATCAGGACGACCGGCGGTCTCTGGTTACGCGTACCAAGGTAGGGGTGTCGGGCCGCCACGCAAAATCGTGGACGTCGGCGGCGTCCATCCCCCGCGCAGGGAGTGTGCCAGCACGGTACCGGCTGGCAGGATCGGCACCATGACCGACCGCACGCCGCTCGACCAGCTCTCCGCCGACGACCTGGCTGCCTTCCTCGCGAAGACCCAGGCCGACTACGCCGCCCTCAAGGATCGCGGGCTGAAGCTGGACCTCACGCGTGGCAAGCCGTCCGCGGAGCAGCTGGACCTCTCCAACGGCCTGCTCTCGCTGCCCACCTCCACCACGGACGCCACCGGCACCGACGTGCGCAACTACGGCGGGCTCGAGGGTCTCCTCGGCCTGCGCGCCCTGTTCGCCGAGCTCCTCGGCGTCGAGCCGCAGCAGGTGATCGCGGGCGGCAACTCGAGCCTCGAGATGATGCACCGCACCGTCACGTCCCTGCTCCTGTGGGGTGCCGCCGGCGTCGACGCCCCGTGGAAGGACGCCGGCACGGTGAAGTTCATCTGCCCGGTGCCCGGCTACGACCGGCACTTCACGCTGCTGGCCGACCTCGGCATCGAGATGGTCACCGTGCCCATGCACGAGGACGGGCCGGACGTCGAGGCGGTCAAGGCGCTCGTCGCCGACGACCCGTCGGTCAAGGGCATGTGGCTCGTGCCGACCTACGCCAACCCGACCGGCTCGGTGTGCTCCGTCGAGGTCGCCACCGCGCTCATGTCGATGCCGACGGCGGCGCCGGACTTCCGCATCCTGTGGGACAACGCCTACGCGCTGCACCACCTCACCGACGTGGAGGTCAAGAGCGCCGACGCTCTCGCGATCGCGGCGGCCAACGGCCACCCCGAGCGGCCGATCGTGTTCGCCTCGACCTCCAAGATCACCTGGGCGGGCGCCGGCGTGGCCATGATGGCGATGTCGCCGGTGAACAAGGCCTGGTTCCTCACGCACCTGGGCATGGCCTCGATCGGGCCGGACAAGGTGAACCAGCTGCGCCACCTGGAGTTCTTCGGCGACGCCGAGGGCGTGCGCGCGCACATGCGCAAGCACCGCGACATCATCGCGCCGAAGTTCGCCGCCGTGCAGGACGCCCTCGAGGGCGCGCTCTCGGGTCTCGGCGTGGCCGAGTGGACCGAGCCGACCGGCGGCTACTTCGTCAACCTCGACGTCGTCGACGGCACCGCCACCCGCGTCGTCCAGCTCGCCAAGGAGGCCGGCATCTCGCTGACGCCCGCGGGCTCGGCGTTCCCGCACGGCCTGGACCCGCGCGACCGCAACATCCGCCTGGCTCCGACGTTCCCGCCGCTGGACCAGGTCGAGACCGCCATGGCCGGCGTCGCCACCTGCGTGGCGCTCGCCGCCGCGGAGAAGCTCAGCAGCTGAGCCGGGCGCTCCCGGACGCCGACCCCGGGACGTCATGCGGAGCGGACGCAGTGTCCCTCAGACGCATGACGTCCCGGGGTCTCGCGCGTCCAAGGGGTCTCTGCGGGCTCAGCCGGGGTTGACCGCCACGACGACGTCGCGGTCGATGCCGGCGTCCACGCGGTGCCGGAACCCCTGCCAGGGGCCGTCGTCCAGGGGCTCGAGGCCGGCGTCGGCCAGGATCTCCAGCGCCTGCTCGCGGGGGGCGACGTGGGTGTTCCAGGCGATGCCGACCGCTCCCCCGGGCCGCAGCACGCGCCGCCACCCCGGCAGCGCCTCGGTGAGCAGCTGGGCCGGGCCGCGGCTGCGGCCGCCGTCCGCACCGTGGGAGCCGTGCTTGACCCCGTACGGCGCGTCGGTGACCAGGACGTCGGCGGAGCCGGCCTTGAACACGTCGCCGGTGCGCCGGGTGTCGGCCTCGACGACCGCGAGCCGCTGGGTGCGCCCGGCCTTCCAGGCCTCCTTGTCGGCCGCCACCTCGATCGCGAGCCGGCGCCCGAGCCTCTGCCCGTCGCGGCGCAGCGGGGAGACGTCCGCGGTGTGCTTGAGCCGCTTCGTGCGCAGCCAGGTCTTGAGGTAGGCCTCCTGCGCGTCGAAGGCCTTGCCGTCGGTGTCGAGCCCCTCGGCGTCGCAGCCGTGCACGAGCGCGGCGTGCAGGGTGGTGCCGCGCCCGCACAGCGGGTCGAGCACGCGGGTGGCGCGCTTGCGCGGTGCCACGGACGTCGGCAGCAGCCCGTCCGGGGTGGCCGAGGCCCACACGGTGAGGTTGAGCAGGAGCCGGGTGAACAGCTCGTTGGTCTTGCCGACGTACTTCTGGATGGTCAGCAGGTCCTCGTCCAGGGTGCGCACCTGCGCGGGCTCGGTCGGCAGCAGCGCGGGCCCGAAGCCGGCGTCCTCCAGCTCGAAGAGGGCGTACCCGCCGGAGAGCAGCGAGAGGTGGGCGCGGGTGCGCTCGCTCAGCTCCACGTCGACGGTGCGGACCTGGAGGTACGGCAGCCCGCCCATCTCGACCAGGCGCACGTCGTCGATCTCCTCGCGCAGCGCCGTGGCGGCCAGCACCTGTGCCTCGGCGAGGAGCAGGGCCGGGGTGGCGTCGGCGTAGACGCGGTTGGCCGAGGGGCGGACGAGGACGGCCCAGGTGCTCATGCTGACTCCTGCGGGGGGTGGGGCGGGTGCGTGGCCGGTCGAGGGAGGGGGAACGGCGACGGCCCGCCGGCCCCGGTGGGGGGCGCGACGGGCCGTCGTCAGGCTTCGCTCACCAGGAGCGAGAGGGGCTCAGGCCTCCTCGTCGCCCGCGATGTTGCGGGTGACGGAGGGGTCGACCTGGATGCCGGGGCCCATGGTGGTCGAGAAGGTGACCTTCTTGACGTAGCGGCCCTTGGAGGCGGACGGCTTGAGGCGGAGGACCTCCTCGAGCGCGGCGGCGTAGTTCTCGGCCAGCTGCTTCTCGCCGAAGGACGCCTTGCCGATGATGAAGTGCAGGTTGGCGTGACGGTCCACGCGGAACTCGATCTTGCCGCCCTTGATGTCGGTCACGGCCTTGGCCGGGTCCGGGGTGACGGTGCCGACCTTGGGGTTCGGCATGAGGCCGCGGGGGCCGAGCACGCGGCCGAGGCGGCCGACCTTGCCCATGAGGTCCGGGGTCGCGACGACGGCGTCGAAGTCGAGGTAGCCGCCGGCCACCTTCTCGATCAGCTCGTCGCCACCGACCTCGTCGGCACCGGCGTCGAGGGCGGCCTGGGCCTTGTCACCGACGGCGAAGACGAGGACCTTGGCGGTCTTGCCGGTGCCGTGGGGCAGGTTGACGGTGCCGCGCACCATCTGGTCGGCCTTGCGGGGGTCGACGCCGAGACGCATGACGACGTCCACGGTCTCGTCGAACTTCTTCTTGCTGGAGCCCTTCGCGATCTGGATCGCGTCGAGGGGGGCGTGCAGGGCGTCGATGTCGTAGGACTCGACAGCCGCGCGGTAGCTCTTGCTGCGCTGCATGGTCTGGTCTCTCTTCTACTCGTTCCAGGTGTGGTCGTGTGGGCCAGCGCGGCCCTGCCACAGAGGGGTGCGGACGCGTGCGTCGCGCATCGGCGACGCAGTGCTGCGTCAGCGAGGTCGTCAGTCGGTGGTGACGCCCATGGAGCGGGCGGTGCCCTCGACGATCTTCATCGCGGCGTCGATGTCGTTCGCGTTGAGGTCGGGGAGCTTCGTCGTGGCGATCTCGCGCACCTGGTCCTTGGTCAGCTTGCCGACCTTCTCCTTGTGCGGGACCGAGGAGCCCTTCTGGAGACCAGCAGCCTTCTTGATGAGCTCCGCCGCCGGCGGGGTCTTCGTGATGAAGGTGAACGAGCGGTCCTCGTAGATGGTGATCTCGACCGGGATCACGTTGCCGCGCATGGACTCGGTCTGGGCGTTGTACGCCTTGCAGAAGTCCATGATGTTGACGCCGTGCGGACCGAGAGCGGTACCGACCGGCGGGGCCGGGGTCGCGGCGCCGGCCTGCAGCTGCACCTTGACCAGTGCAGAGATCTTCTTCTTGGGAGGCATGATGCTTCCTTCTCTTTCTGTCTCGTGGTCATGACGAGGACGCCGTCGCGCCCTCTGCCACCTGCGCCCGTCACCGGGCGCAGCGTTCATTGTGCGGCGAGGTGCCGCTCCCGCCCAAACCGGCGGGTTCCGGACCGGCGAGGGCCCGCCACCCCGGCAGGGTGGCGGGCCCTCGCTCGCAGGCTCGCGAGGCTCAGACGCGCTGGATCTGGCTGAAGGACAGCTCGACCGGGGTCTCGCGGCCGAAGATCTCCACGAGCGCCTTGACGCGCTGGGACTCGGCGTTGATCTCGGTGATCGTGGCGTGCAGCGTGGCGAACGGGCCGTCGACGACCATGACGGAGTCGGAGACCGCGAAGTCTGCGACCTCGATCGGCTTCTTGGCCGGCTGCGAGGAGGAGCCGCCACCGGAGGACGAGGCGCCGGCAGCGGCGGCCTCCGCCTCAGCGCGGGCCACGACGGCCGGGGCCAGCATGTCCTCGACCTCGGTCATGGTCAGCGGCACCGGCTGGTGCGAGGAGCCGACGAAGCCGGTGACCGACGGCGTGTGCCGGACGGCGGACCAGGACTCGTCGGTGAGGTCCATGCGGACGAGCACGTAGCCGGGCAGGACGGTCCGCTTGACCATCTTGCGCTGGCCGTTCTTGATCTCCGCGACCTCCTCGGTGGGGACCACGATCTCGTGGATGTAGTCCTCCATGTTGAGGGAGATGATGCGGTTCTCGAGGTTCTGCTTGACCCGGTTCTCCATGCCCGAGTACGTGTGCACCACGAACCAGTCGCCCGGCTTGGCCCACAGCTCGCGGCGGAACTCCTCGAGGGGGTCGCTCTCCTCGGCCTCGGCGGCCTCGGCGGCCTCGTCCTGGCTGGCCTCGTCCTCGACGTCCGCGTCCTCGGCGAGGTCGGCGTCGACCTCGTCGAGGGCGTCCTCGTCGACGTCGGGCTCGTCAGCAGCCACGTCCTGCGGCTCGACCTCGGTCTCCTCGACCGGGTCGACCTGCTCCGACTCGTACTGCTCCGACACGTGATGCTCCATCAGCTCGACGGGACCGGGGCCTCCCCGGTCCGGGGTTTCCCGGCGTCCTGCCGGGTGCGGCGGCCCTACCGGTGGGCGGCGCGCACGGCGTGCCGACCCGGGCGGGGCCAAGCCTAGGCGTCCCAGCGTAGAGCCAGGTGGCGCCGCGTGCGCCACCTCTCGCGGGGACTAGAACAGCTCGCCGCTGAACAGGGCGAAGGCCAGGCGGCCGAGGCCCAGGTCCAGCAGGGAGATGAAGGCCATCATGACGACCACGAACACCAGGACCACCACGAAGTAGGTGACCAGCTGCTCCTGGGTCGGCCAGACGACCTTCCGCAGCTCGGCGACGACCTGCCGGAGGAACGTCACCGGCCCGGTGCGCTCCACCTTCTCGCTACGGGTGTCCGACATGTCGTCACCTCTCGTCGTTCGTCGTCGTCTCTTTGCAGGGCACGAGGGACTTGAACCCCCAACCTTCGGTTTTGGAGACCGATGCTCTGCCAGTTGAGCTAGTGCCCTCCGATGCGTCCGGTCCCGGCGGTCGGCACGCCCGAGGACGTGACTGAGCCTGTGGAACGAACCACCGAACGGGAATACTACGGGTGCCGCTGCACCTCGTCCAAACGGGTCCCTCCTACGCTGGCGGCCATGCCCCCCGACTCCCGTGCACGCACGGTCACCGAGCGGCGTGACCTGCGGGCCCTGCCGAAGGCGCACCTGCACCTGCACTTCACCGGCTCCATGCGGCACACCACCCTGCTCGAGCTCGCCGAGCGCGACGGCGTCCGGCTGCCCGACGCGCTGGTGGAGGACTGGCCGCCCACGCTGTCCGCGGCCGACGAGAAGGGCTGGTTCCGCTTCCAGCGGCTCTACGACGTGGCCCGGGCGGTGCTGCGCACCGAGGACGACGTGCGCCGGCTGGTGCGCGAGGCGGCCGAGGACGACGCGGCGGACGGCGGTGTGTGGACCGAGATCCAGGTCGACCCCAGCGGCTACGCGGCCCGGTTCGGCGGCATCACCGCCATGACGGACCTGGTGCTCGACGCCGTGGCCGACGCCTCGCGCGCGACCGGGCTCGGGATGGCCGTCGTCATCGCCGCAAACCGGACCCGGCACCCCCTGGACGCCCGCACCCTGGCACGGCTGGCGGCGCAGTACGCGGACCGCGGGGTCGTCGGCTTCGGCCTCTCCAACGACGAGCGCCGCGGCAGCACCCTCGACTTCGGCCCCGCCTTCGCCATCGCCGAGCGCGCTGGGCTGCTGCTGGTCCCGCACGGCGGCGAGCTGCGCGGCGCCGAGCACGTGCGCACCTGCCTCGACGCCCTGCACCCCGGGCGCCTGGGCCACGGGGTGCGCTCGGTGGAGGACCCCGCGGTGCTCGAGCGCGTGGTGGAGGCGGGCATCGCCCTCGAGGTCTGCCCGACCTCCAACGTCTCCCTCGGGGTCTACCCGGACCTGGCGTCCGTGCCGGTGCCGCGGCTCCTGGCCGCCGGCGCCACCGTGGCCCTGGGCGCCGACGACCCCCTGCTCTTCGGGCCCCGGCTGCTCGGCCAGTACGAGGCGGTGCGCGACGCGCACGGGCTGGACGACGACACGCTCGCCGAGCTGGCCCGGATGTCGCTGCGGGCCTCCCGGGCGCCCTCCGACGTGCTGGCTCGGGCGCTGGCCGACGTCGACGCGTGGCGCAAGGACCAGTGACCGGACGGGCCGGGGTCGCGGCCTGAGAGGATGGGCTCGTGAGCCAGGACCCGGAGGAGACCCAGCCCGTCCAGCGCGTCGACCTGACCAAGCCCGAGCAGGCCGAGCAGGCCGAGCCGACGCCGGACCCGACCCCGGAGCCCGGGCCGTCGTCCGCGGCCGCCGCCCAGGACGAGCCGGACTGGGAGCCCCGCACCTGGCAGCCGCCGGCCTGGACCCCGCCGGGGTCCACCCAGGACCAGGCGCCCGCGCCCGGCTGGGGAGTCGCCCCGCAGGCGTACCCGCCCCCGGAGCAGCAGGCACCGCCGGCACAGCCGACCCTCCCGCTCCCGCCGCACGCCGGTGGCGCCGGGGCGGCCACGCCGGTGCCTGCGCCGCAGGACCCCCAGGGGTACCCGCCGGCCACCGGGGCCTACGGGCAGCCGGGCTACGGGCAGCCCTACCAGCAGCCGTACCAGCAGCCCTACCCGCAGCAGGGGTACCCCTACGCCGCCGTGCCGCGGCACGGTCAGGCGATGCCGGCCCTGGTGCTGGGCATCGTGGGCCTCGCGCTCGGCCTCATGTGCGGCCTCGGCTTCCTGGCCTCGCCGGTCGCCTGGGTGCTCGGCGCCCGCGCACGCCGGGCCGTGCGACGCGAGCCCGACCGCTGGGGCGGCACCGGCGAGGCCACGGCCGGCATGGTGCTCGGCATCATCGGCACCGTGTTCCTGGCCCTGGGCCTGCTCGCGATCGTCTTCTTCGTGGTGCTGGCGGTCGCGGTGCCGACCTCGAGCGGCCCCTACACGGGCGTCTGAGGCCCGGACTCGGCGGGGCGGCGGCCGGCGCTCAGAGCGAGCAGCCGACCAGCACCGGCTCGTTGACCAGCTCGACCCCGTAGCGCTCGCGCACCCCGTCCCGCACCGCCCTGGCCAGGGCGAGCAGGTCGGCGGTGCGCGCGCCACCGCGGTTGGTGAGCGCCAGGGTGTGCTTGGTCGACAGCGACGCGGCGGCGTCCGAGGTGACCGCGTAGCCCTTGGCGAAACCGGCGTGGTCGATCAGCCAGGCGGCGGAGGTCTTCACGGTGCCGTCGGGCTGCGGGTAGGCGGGCGCGCCGTCGGGCACCTGCTCGGCGGCCAGCACGGGATTGGTGAAGAACGAGCCGGCCGACCAGGTGTCGTGGTCCGCCGCGTCCAGCACCATGCCCTTGCCGGCCCGCAGGCCGAGGACGGCCTCGCGCACCTGCGCGATCGGGGCGCGCTGCCCCTGCTCGACACCGAGGGTGCGGGCGAGCTCGGCGTAGGCCACCGGCCCGCCGAGCGAGGCGGCGCGCAGCTGGAAGGTCACCGAGACGACGACGTAGCGGTCGGGCTCGGCCTTGAACCGCGACCACCGGTAGGCGAACCCGCAGTCGGCGCCCGCGAAGGTGCGCAAGGCGCGGTCGTGCCGGTCCCAGGTGCGGACCTGGGCGATGGTCTGGGCGACCTCCTGGCCGTAGGCGCCGACGTTCTGGACGGGCGTCGCGCCGGTGGAGCCGGGGATGCCCGAGAGCGCCTCGATGCCGGCCCAGTCGCGGGCGACCGCGTGGGCCACGACGTCGTCCCAGGGCTCACCGGCGGCCACGGTCACCAGGGCGCCGCCGCAGCTGACCTCGCCGTCGTCCACGTCGGCGGTGATCCCGCGGGTGGCGACCTGCACCACGGTGCCGGCGAAGCCCTCGTCGGCCACGACGAGGTTGGAGCCGCCGCCGAGCAGCAGCAGCGGCTCGCCGGCGTCGTCGGCCGCGGTCACCGCGGCCACCAGCTCGTCGTCGGTCGTGGCGCGGACGAACCGGCGGGCGGGGCCGCCCAGGCGCAGGGTGGTGTGCTCGGCCAGCCGGGTCGCGGCCGGGTCCTGGACCTCAGGCACGGACGACGGCCTTCGGCATGCCGAGGACCTTCTGCCCGCCACAGGTGACCTCGAGGGCGATCGTGACCAGGCCGTCCTCGACCTTCTTCACGGTGCCGCCGACGACCACCTCGACGCCCTCGTCGTCGGGGACGACGACGGGGTTGGTGAACTTGCAGCCGAGCTCGACCACGTCGGCGCCGTCGGTCCAGGTCGCGACCGCGCGGGCGGCCAGCGCCTGGGTGAACATGCCGTGAGCGATGACGCCGGGCAGGCCGACGCTGGTGGCGACGCGGTCGGACCAGTGGATGGGGTTGAAGTCGCCGCTGGCGCCCGCGTAGCGGACGAGGTGGGCGCGCGTGACCGGGTAGGTCTGCGGTTCCAGGACGGTGCCTGCCTCGAGGGCGCTCATGCCTGCTCCTCCTCGCCGGGGGCGCGGTGCACCAGCGTGGCGGTGGCCGTGCAGACCACGGCGCCGTCGGCGTCGGTGATCTCGCTGGAGGTGGTGATGATGTCGTTGCCGGCGATCTGGCGCAGGCCGGCGACGGACAGGGTGGCGCTCAGGACGTCGCCGACCGCGAGCGGCCGGGCGTAGGCGAACTTCTGCTCGCCGTGCACGATCCGGTGCAGCGCGACGCCCTCGGCGTCGAGGAAGTCGAACATGGCGTCGAAGGCCAGGACGATCGGGAAGGTCGCCGGGAGCGCACCGCCGCTCCAGGTACCGCCGGTGGCCTCGGCGAACGCGCGGACGCGCTCGTCGGTCACCGTGTACGGCCTGGACGCCGGGTAGGCACGCCCCACGAGGGAGGAGTCCACGGGCATGCGGCCGAGCCTAGTGCGCCGGGCGGGACGGGTTCGAAACGCAGCGACCCGCCGGGCCGGAGCCGGGCGGGTCGCCGTGCGTCTGGTGCTGAGGTTCAGCGGGTCTCGCGGTGCGCGGTGTGCTTGCGGCAGCGCGGGCAGAACTTGTTCAGCTCGATCCGGTCGGGGTTGTTCCGACGGTTCTTCTTGGTGATGTAGTTCCGCTCCTTGCAGTCAACGCAGGCGAGCGTGATCTTGGGGCGAACGTCAGAGCTCTTGGAGGCCACGGGGAAGTCCTTGGTTGATCGAGGAAGTGCGGATGAGTCAGTGGTAGCGGGGGCGGGACTCGAACCCGCGACACCACGATTATGAGCCGTGTGCTCTAACCACCTGAGCTACCCCGCCACAGGGGACGAGGTTGGACACCAGCGTAAGCCTGCGTCCAACCTCGATCCCAGAGCCCCTTTACGGAATCGAACCGTAGACCTTCTCCTTACCATGGAGACGCTCTGCCGACTGAGCTAAAGGGGCAACGGGAAAGAAGATTACACATGCCCGCCCGCGTTGCGAAATCGGCGTGACGTTCGTGCGCCATGCGTGTGTCTGCCCAGGTCAGAGGGCCCACGGCGACATCATGCCCCGCCGCCGAGCACGAGCGCCAGGACCGGCAGGAGCAGGCTGGTGGCCACCGCCGTCAGGCCCATCGAGAGCCCGGAGAACGCACCGGTCACCTCGTCGTCGCCCAGCACCCGGGCGGTGCCGATGCCGTGGGATGCGGCGCCCACGGCCAGGCCGCGGGCCCGGGCGTCGCGGACCCGCAGCCAGGTCAGGACCGTCGGGCCGGCCACCGCGCCGAGGATGCCGGCGAGGATGGTCAGGGCCGCGGTGAGGGCAGGCACTCCCCCGACCGTCTCCGACAGCGGGATCGAGACCGCGGCGGTCGTCGCCTTCGGGGTCATCGTCCAGGCCAGGCGTTCGGAGCCGCCGAGCAGCGTGACCAGGCCCCAGGCGCTCGTCATCGAGACCACGGACCCGACGACGATCGAGGTCACCAGGGGCACCGCGTAGCCCCGCAGCCGGTGCAGCTGGCGGTGCAGCGGCACCGCCAGGGCGACCGTGGCCGGCCCCAGCAGGAAGCTGATCGCCGCCGTGCCGTCGTCGAAGACGTCCAGGTCGGTGCCGGTGAGCAGCAGCAGCGCGCCCAGCACCAGCACCGCCACCAGCACCGGCTGGGCCAGCGGGTGGCGGCCGGTGCGGTCCCGCAGCCAGCAGCCGCCGCGGTAGGCGAGCAGCGTCGCGAACAGCCAGGTCAGGGGCTGGTCCAGGAGCCAGGTCACGCGGCTCCCCCGCCCTGCCCCCGGCGAGCGGAGCGACGGCCCAGGAGCTGGGCCAGGAGACCGACCGCGACCAGGCCCGCGAGCCAGGAGCCGACCAGGCCGGCCAGCACCGGCACGGCGTCCGCGCGGAGCAGCCCCAGGTAGGCCACCACCCCGACACCGGCGGGCACGAAGAACAGCTGGAGGTGGGCCAGCAGCGCGTCGGCCGCGACGTGCACGCTGCCCTCGCCACGCCCGGCGGGCGAGCCGTCCTCGCTCGGGTGCCGCAGGCGCAGGACGAGGAGGAGCAGCAGCATCCCCACGACCGGGCCGGGGACCGGCAGGTCGGTGAGGTGGACGAGCAGGGTGCCGACGAGCTGGCACCCCAGCAGCCAGGTGAGACCGGTCAGGAAGGGCACGTCGACGGAGTCTGGCACCGGTGCGCCCGCGTGCTGCTCCCCCGGGTCTCCCAGGCCTCAGGAGCCCGTGCCGCGTGCGTGGCAGCCGACCAGGTGCGGGTCGAAGATGCCGATCGCCTCCATCAGCGCGTACATCGTGGTGGGTCCGACGAAGGAGAACCCCCGCTTCTTCAACGCCTTCGACATCGCCACCGACTCCGCCGACGTGGTGCCCAGCTCCTCGGTGGTGGCAGGAGCCGGTGGCGTCGGCGGCGCGAAGGAGTGCAGCAGCGTCTCGAGCCCGCCGTCCTCGCGCAGCGCCACGGTCGCCGCGGCGTTGCGGCGGGCGGCCTCGATCTTGGCCCGGTTGCGGACGATGCCCGGGTCGCCCATCAGCCGCTCGACGTCGTCGTCGGTGAAGGCCGCGACCGTGTCCGCGTCGAAGTCCGCGAAGACCTCCCGGAACCGTCCACGCTTGGTCAGGATCGTGGACCAGGACAGGCCGGCCTGGAAGCCCTCCAGCACCAGCCGCTCCAGGTGGGCGGCCTCGCCGTGGACCGGGTGGCCCCACTCGTGGTCGTGGTAGTCGCGCATCGGGCCCGGCCCGCCTGCCCAGGGGCAGCGGACCAGCCCGTCGTCTCCGGTGATCGGTTCCATGCGCTCAGCCTGGCACCGGGCGGCGACGGTGGACCTCTCGCCGGGCTCGGGTGTGGACGGCGGCGTCGCCGAGACCGCCTGTGGACGGTGGGTGGCCCGGCGCGGGGTGGTCGCCCACGCCAGCGGTGGTCAGTGGCGCTCGCGCAGGCGGGTGCCGGGGAGGGCCGGGGACGGGAGCGGGCGGCGGTGGTCGCCCTCGACCGTGCCGAACCGGCCGGGTGCGACGTCCTGGGAGTCCGCGACGACCCGGCCGGCGTCGGCCGCGGCCGCGTCACCGTCGCCGGCGACCTGCCCCTGCCAGTCGGCGCGGTAGGCCGCGACCTCCTCGTGGCTGCGGCCCACGAAGTTCCAGAACATGACGATGGCCTCGCCGAACGGCTCGCCGCCGAGCACGAGCAGGCGGGCGCCCTCGCCCCCGGCCTCGAGCCGCGCCGAGGCGCGCCCGGGCGCCAGGTAGCCCAGCTCCCCGGGGGCCAGCGGGCCCTCGGCGACGGTGAGGCTGCCGGCGTCCAGGAGGAGGGCGTGCTCGAAAGTCGGGTCCAGCGGCAGGTCGAGACCGACCCCGGGCGCCAGCCTCAGCTCCGCCCCCAGCAGGGGCGTGGCGGTGGGCACCGGCGAGGACGAGCCCAGCAGCGAGCCGAGGAACACGCGCGCTTCCCAGCCCTCGCCTGCCACGGGGTCGGGGACGTGGTGCTCGAACCGGGGCTCGCCGTGCCGGGCGTCCTCGGGCAGCGCCAGCCACAGCTGCGCGCCGTGCAGCACCGTCGTGGCGGCGGTCGATACCTCGGAGTGGGAGATGCCGCGCCCGGCGGTCATCAGGTTCAGCTCGCCCGGCCGCACCAGCGCGTGCGTGCCCACCGAGTCCCGGTGCTCGATCTCGCCCGTGAACAGCCAGGAGACCGTCGCCAGGCCGGTGTGCGGGTGCGGCGCGACCACCATGCCCCCGGTCTCGGCCACGTCGTCCGGGCCGTAGTGGTCGCAGAAGCACCACGCCCCGACGAGGGTGCGGCCCCGCTGGGGCAGCGTGCGGCGCACCGTCATGGCCCGCGGGCCGCCCAGCGGCACCTCGCGCGGCGCCAGGACCTCCAGCGCGTCCGGGTGCGGGCCCGCCGCGCAGTCGACCTCGTCGGGGTGCGGGTCGGGGTTGGTCATCGCGGCTCCCGGGGTCTCGTCGGCTGCCAGGTCAGGCGGTGGGGACCACCCAGCCCGCGTCGGAGCCGACGACGCCGGTGGGCGCGTCGACGCGCTCGAGGCGGACGATGACGGACTTGGAGGTCGGGCAGTTGGACTCCAGCGCCGTCGACCCGAGCGGGACGAGCGGGTTGGTCTCCGGGTAGTAGGCCGCCGCGCAGCCCCGCGGCTGGTCGTAGGCCACGACCCGGAACCACGGAGCGCGGCGCTCGGAGGCCTCACCGGTCTCGGTGTCGGTCCACTCCGAGACCAGGTCGACCCAGCCACCGACCTCCAGGCCGAGGTCGGCCGCGTCGTCCGGGTGGACCATCACGACCCGTCGTCCGCCCTTGATCCCGCGGTAGCGGTCGTCGAGGCCGTAGATGGTGGTGTTGAACTGGTCGTGGCTGCGCAGCGTCTGGAGCAGCAGCCGCCCCTCGGGCACGTGCAGCACGTCGATCGGGCTGGCCGCGAACGTCGCCTTGCCTGCCTCGGTCGGGAACGTGCGGGTGTCGCGCGGGCCGTGGGGCAGGACGAAGCCGCCCGGCGCGTCCACCTTCTCGGCGTAGGCCGCGGCGCCGGGGACGACCTGGGCGATGAGGCGGCGGATCTCGGTGTAGTCCGCGCGCAGCCGGGGCCAGTCGACGACGTGGCCCTCGCCCAGGCAGGCCGTCGCCAGCAGGCAGACGATGTCGACCTCGCTGCGCAGGTGGGGGCTGGCCGGCTCCAGCGGGCCGTGCGAGGCGTGCACGGCGGACATCGAGTCCTCGACGGTGACGCGCTGGACGACGCCGCCGGTGAGGTCCTTCTCGGAGCGGCCCATCGTGGGCAGGATCAGCGCCTGCCGACCGTGCACCACGTGGCTGCGGTTGAGCTTGGTGGAGACGTGCACCGTGAGCTCCGCGCCGCGGAACGCCTCCTCGGTGACGGCGGTGTCGGGGGCGGCGGAGACGAAGTTGCCGCCCATCCCGAGGAAGACCTTGGCCCGGCCCTCGGCCATCGCCCTGATCGAGTCGACGGTGTCGAGGCCGTGCTCGCGGGGGCTGGTGATGCCGGTGGCCGCGTCGAGGGCGTCGAGGAAGGAGTCGGGCATCTTCTCCCAGATGCCCATGGTGCGGTCGCCCTGCACGTTGGAGTGCCCGCGGACGGGGCACAGGCCCGCGCCGGGCTTGCCGATGTCGCCGCGCAGGAACGCGACGTTGGCGATCTCGCGGACGGTCGCGACGGCGTTGCGGTGCTGCGTGACACCCATGGCCCAGCAGTAGATGGTGGCCGAGGAGCCGGCGATCATCCGCGCGGCCTCGGTGACCTGCTCGCGGCTCAGGCCGGTCGCGCGGAGCACCGCGTCCCAGTCGAGCGAGCCGAGGTGGTCGCGGTACTCCTCGTAGCCGGCCGTGTGCCGCGCTAGGAAGTCGTGGTCGAGCGCGTCCCACTCCACGAGCAGGGCGCCGATCGCCTGGAACAGCGCGAGGTCGCCGTTGACCCGGACGGGCAGGTGCAGGTCGGCGATCTCGGTGCCGGGGCCGACCATGCCGCGCGGGGTCTGCGGGTTGCGGAACTTGACCAGGCCCGTCTCCTTGAGCGGGTTGATCGCGATGATCTTCGCGCCGTTCTTCTTGGCCTCCTCCAGCGCCGAGAGCATCCGCGGGTGGTTGGTCCCCGGGTTCTGGCCGGCCACGACGATGACGTCGGCACGGTAGAGGTCCTCCAGGGAGACCGAGCCCTTGCCGATCCCGATCGCCTGGGCGAGGCCGACGGAGGTCGACTCGTGGCACATGTTCGAGCAGTCGGGCAGGTTGTTGGTGCCCAGCGAGCGGACCATCAGCTGGTAGGCGAACGCAGCCTCGTTGGAGACGCGGCCGGAGGTGTAGAAGATCGCCTCGTCCGGCGAGCCGAGCCCGGCCATGGTCTCGGCGAACATCGCCGCCGCGTCGTCCCACGAGATCGGCACGTAGTGCGAGGCGCCCTCGCGCAGCACCATCGGGTGCGTGATCCGTCCCTGCTGGCCCAGCCAGTAGTCGGTGCGCTCGGCCAGCTCGGCGACCGGGTGGGCGGCGAAGAACTCGGGCGTGACCCGACGCTTCGTGGCCTCCTCGGTGACGGCCTTCGCGCCGTTCTCGCAGAACTCGGCCGCGTGCCGGTGGCCCGGCGCGGGGTCGGGCCAGGCGCAGCCCTGGCAGTCGAAGCCCTCGACCTGGTTGAGCCGGAGCAGGGTGCTGGCCGTGCGGCGCACGCCCATCTGCTCCAGACCCCGCTTCATCGCGACGCCGACCGCGACCGGTCCGGCGGCGGAGTGCATCCCGTCGCTGAGGGTCAGGTCGCCCTCGTCCACGTCGTCGACAGGAGCCTCACGGTGCCAGAAAGCCATGTCTCGCATCCTTGCCTGTCACGTGCTGCTCCACCAGCACCACCCGGGCGAGGCGCCACACGAGCCGGTGCGCGCCGGCGCTCGGGTACGGGTGCTCAGGTCCAAGCGCTCAGGGCGCGGCGACCAGCCGCAGCCGCACGTGCGCGAGGTCGCCGGGCTCCAGGCCCTCCGCGCGGCGCACCGCCTTCTTCAGCGGCAGGACGAAGCCGTCGCTGCCCGGGAACACCGACGTCGACCAGGCGCTCCGGCCGACCTCGACCTGCACGCGCACCGACCCGAAGCCACGGCGCGGCCCGGACAGCAGGCGCACCTCCTCCCCCACGTCCTCGGGCAGGGTGCAGAAGGCCCACGTGCCGGGCGCGGGCTCGCCGCCGGCGTCCGCCCTCGCAGGCACGTGCAGCCACACCGGCGCGGCGAACTCCCAGGCGGTCACGGGGTCCAGGGTGCCCCGCACCGCCGACAGCCGCACACGACAGGCACATCCGACAGGCACCGTCCGCCCGCTGGTCGACGGGCGTTCACGCACGGGCCCGAGGATGCGGCCCGTGCGCATCGCCCAGCTCGCCAACTTCGTCGGCCCCGCCTCGGGGGGCATGCGGACGGCGATCACCGCGCTGGGGCGCGGCTACGTCGAGGCCGGCGCCGAGCGGCTGCTGGTCGTGCCCGGCCCCACCGACACCGTCACCGAGGGGCCCGACGGCACGGTCGTGCAGGTGCGCGCCCCCCGCGTCTACTCGGGCTACCGGCTCGTGGTGGAGCCCTGGCGGGTCGTCGACGTGCTCGAGCGCTTCGGCCCCACCTCGATCGAGGTCAACGACAAGCTCACGCTGCTGCTGGTGGCGCGCTGGGCGCGGCGACGGGGCGTGGGCACCGTGCTCTTCAGCCACGAGCGGCTCGACGACATGGTCGCGATGCTGACCCGGATGGACCCCACCCGGCACCCGGTCGCCCTGCTCAACAAGGTGCTGGTGCGCAGCTTCGACCGCCTCGTGGTGACCTCCGACTACGCCGAGCGGGAGTTCCGCACCGCCGCCGGCGCCGTCGGGTGCCCGGTCACGCGCGTGCCGCTGGGCGTCGACCTGGCGACCTTCCGACCGCCGGCCGCCCCGGTCCCCACCCGCGAGCCGCACCCGGGCGGTGGCCCGCTGCGGCTCGCGCTCGTCGGCCGGCTCTCGCGGGAGAAGTCGCCCCACCTCGCCGTCGGCGCGGCCGTGGAGCTGCACCGCCGCGGCGTGCCCGTCCGCCTCGACGTCTACGGCGACGGCCCGCACCGGCCCGAGCTGGAGGAGCTCGCCGGCCGCGCCCCCGTCGTCTTCCACGGCTTCGTCACCGCGCGCGAGGAGCTGGCCGCCCGCATCGGGGAGGCGGACGTGGCCCTCTCGGTGTGCCCGGGCGAGACGTTCGGCCTGGCCGTGCTGGAGGCACTCGCCTGCGGCACGCCGGTGGTCACCGCCGACACCGGCGGTGCCGGAGAGCTCGTCGACGCCGCCTCCGGCCGCCGGGCCGCGCCCACCCCGGCCGCGGTGGCCGACGCGGTGCTCGACCTGGCCCGCCGCCCCCGGGAGCTCACCCGGGTCGCGGCCCGACGCCGCGCCGAGCAGTTCACCTGGGCCGCGTCCGTGCAGGCGATGCTCGAGGTGCACGCCGGGGCAAGCGGGCTCGTGCGCCAGCCCGCCTGAGGCGGGTCCGGCGCCGACCACAGCACGGGTCGGGCACGGTTCACGACACGGGTCGGGCACGGGTCGAGCACGGTCCTGCGACGGCCGCCCCGTCCGCGCCCCGCGCCGCTCCGGAGAACCTAGGGTGGCGCCGTGCCCACGCTCGATCCCGCCCTCGCCGCCCTGCGCGAGGCGTTCGCTCGCGGCGAGGCCGTCGGCCTGGCGACCGTGGTGCGCACCTTCTCCTCCGCCCCGCGGCCGGTCGGCGCGCGGCTGGTGCTGACCCCGGGCGCGGACCCCGCGGACGACGCGGTCACCGGCTCCGTCTCCGGCGGGTGCGTGGAGGCGGCCGTCTACCACCTGGCGCACGAGGCGCTGGCCGGCGCGGGCCCCCGGGTGCAGCGCTACGGGGTCAGCGACGACGACGCGTTCGCGGTCGGGCTCACCTGCGGCGGCGCGATCGACGTGCTGGTCGAGGCCGTCTCACCGGGCACCGCCCCGGAGCTGGCACACCTGCTGGCGCAGGTCGCCGCCGAACGGCCGGCCGCCCTGGCCGTGGTGGTCGAGCACCCGGACCCGGCGCTGCTGGGTCGCAGGCTCGTGGTCTCGGAGGCCGGCGTGCACGGCTCCCTGGGGCTGGGCGCACGCGCGGACGCGGCGGTCGCCGACGACGTCCGCGGCGCCCTCACGGCCGGACGCGGCGGCACGCTGGGCTACGGCCCGGCCGCCGAGCGGCTCGGCGAGGGGATGACGGTGCTCGTCGACGTGCACGCGGCCCCACCGCGGCTGCTCGTCTACGGCGCGATCGACCTGGCCGACGCGCTCGCCGAGGCGGGGTCGTTCCTCGGCTTCAGGGTGACGGTCACGGACGCACGCCCGCTGTTCGCCACCACCGCCCGCTTCCCGCACGCCGACGAGGTGGTGCGCGCCCAGCCGCACGAGCACCTCGCGGCCGAGGCGGCCGCGGGCCGGGTGGACCCCCGCACCGTGGTCGTGGTGCTCACCCACGACCCGCGGTTCGACGTGCCGCTGCTGGCGGTGGCGCTGCGGCTGCCCGACCACGTCCGCCCCGCCTTCGTGGGTGCGATGGGGTCGCGCCGCACCCACGCCGACCGGCTGGCCCGGCTGCACGAGGCCGGCCTGAGCAGCACCGAGACGGCGCTGCTCTCCTCCCCCGTCGGCCTCGACCTGGGCGGGCGCACCCCCGCCGAGACGGCCCTGTCGGTGCTCGGCGAGGTGGTGGCGACGCGGCACGGCGCCAGCGGCCGCCCCCTCGGGGAGACCACCGGCGCCCTGCACCGCCCGGACGCCCCGCTCCCCGTCCCGAGTCGGCAGTAGCGCTCGTCCCACGGCTCGCGGGCCGTGAAAGCTGCTGCCGCCTCGGCGGGCAGCCAGGTCAGCGCAGGCCGGCCGCCTCGCGGGCCAGCGACTCCACGCGGGCCCAGTCACCGGCCGCGAGCGCGTCGGCCGGCGTCAGCCACGAGCCGCCGACGCAGCCCACGTTGGGCAGCGACAGGTAGGACGGCGCGGACGCGGCGGTGATGCCGCCGGTGGGGCAGAACCGGGCGCCGGCCACCGGGGAGGAGATCGACTTCAGGTAGGGCGCGCCGCCGGAGGCCTCGGCCGGGAAGAACTTCATCTCGCTGATGCCGGCCTCGAGCACGGCCAGGACCTCGGAGACGGTGGCGGTGCCGGGCAGGAAGGTCAGCCCGGTCTCGAGCATCCCGTCGAGCAGGCGCGGGGTGGCGCCCGGGGAGACCAGGAAGGTCGCGCCGGCGGCGGCGGCCTCCTTGGCCTGCTGCGGCGTGGTGACGGTGCCCGCGCCCAGGGTGATCTCGGGGACCTCGGCGGCGATCGCGCGGATGGCCTCGAGGGCCGCCGGGGTGCGCAGGGTCAGCTCGATGACGGGCAGGCCACCGGCCACCAGCGCCCGGGCCAGCGGCACGGCGTGCGCGACGTCCTCGACCACCACGACGGGGACGACCGGGACGAGGTCGAGCAGGGACTCAGGCGTGCTGGGCAACGGGGATCTCCTCGATCGAGTGCTGGGCGGTGACAGCCGGGAAGACGCTGGCCCCCTGGTCGGCCGGGCCGACCGTAGCGCGGAACGCGCCGAACAGCTCCCGGCCGGTGCCGACGAACTCGGCGGCGCTCGGCGCGGCGCCGGTGGACGGGCGGGCGAGCACCACGTCGGCGTCCGCCACCGAGAGGGTGCCCGCGACGCCGTCGACGGTGACGAGGTCGCCGTCGACGATCTTCGCGATGGCCCCGCCGAGCGCGGCCTCGGGCGTGACGTGGATGGCCGCGGGGACCTTGCCCGAGGCCCCGGACATGCGGCCGTCGGTGACGATCGCGACGTGCTGGCCGCGGTCCTGGAGGACGCCCAGCAGCGGGGTGAGCTTGTGCAGCTCCGGCATGCCGATCGCGGCCGGGCCCTGGTAGCGCAGCACGGCGACGAAGTCGCGGCCGTCCAGCTCGCCCCGGTCGAAGGCGGCGATGAAGTCGGCCTGGTCGTCCATGACGATCGCCGGCGCGGTGACCACCCGGTGCTCGGGCGAGACCGCGGAGGTCTTGATCACCGCGGTGCCGATCGGGCCGGAGAGGACGCGGAGGCCACCGTCGGCCTGGAAGGGCTCCTCGACCGGGCGCAGCACCGCCGCGTCGAGGGACGCCGTCGGCCCCTCGACCCAGCTCAGCGAGCCGTCCTCGGCCAGGCGCGGCTCCATCGTGTAGCGGCGCAGGCCGGGGCCGGCGACCGTCTCGACGTCCTCGTGCAGCAGGCCCGCGTCGAGCAGGGTGCGCACCAGGAAGGCGGTGCCACCGGCGGCGGCGAAGTGGTTCACGTCCGCGGAGCCGTTGGGGTAGATGCGGGTCAGCAGCGGGACGACGGCGGAGAGGTCGGAGAGGTCGTCCCAGGTGAGCTCGACGCCGGCCGCGCGGGCGATCGCCACCAGGTGCATCGTGTGGTTGGTCGAGCCGCCGGAGGCCAGCAGCGCCACGCAGGCGTTGACGATCGTCCGCTCGGAGACGACGTCGGCCAGGCGGGCCACGGGCTCGCCGGCCTGGACGTCGGCGGCCAGGCGGGTCACCCGGGCCGAGACCGCGTCGGTCAGCGCCGAGCGCAGCGGGGTGCCGGGGTTGACGAACGAGGCACCGGGCAGGTGCAGGCCCATCAGCTCGACCAGCAGCTGGTTGGAGTTCGCCGTGCCGTAGAAGGTGCAGGTGCCCGCGGAGTGGTAGCTGGCGGCCTCGGCCTCCAGCAGCTCCTCGCGGGTGGCCTTGCCCTCGGCGAAGCGCTGCCGCGTCCGCGCCTTCTCCTTGTTCGGCAGGCCGGAGGTCATCGGGCCCGCCGGCACCAGCGCGGTGGGCAGGTGGCCGAAGGAGAGCGCGCCGATGAGCAGCCCCGGCACGATCTTGTCGCAGACGCCGAGCATGAGGGTGGCGTCGAACATGTCGTGCGAGAGCCCGATGGCGGTGGCCATCGCGATGACGTCGCGGGAGTACAGCGACATCTGCATGCCGGCGCGGCCCTGGGTGATGCCGTCGCACATGGCGGGCACGCCGCCGGCGACCTGGGCGATGCCGCCGGCGCGGATGACGGCCTTCTTGATCTGCGGCGGGTAGTCCACGAACGGCTGGTGCGCGGAGAGCATGTCGTTGTAGCTGGTGACGATCGCCAGGTTCGGCTTCACCGTGCCGCGCAGGTCGATCTTCTCCACCGGCTCGGAGGCGGCGAAGCCGTGGGCCAGGTTGGCGCAGGCCAGCCGGGTGCGGGCCGGGCCGGCGGTGCCGGCGGCGTCGGTGCGGGCCAGGTAGGTGGCCCGGGCGGTGGCGCTGCGGGCCACGAGCCGCTCGGTGACCTGCGCGATCACCGGGTGCAGGGGGACGGCGTCGGCCTCGGGCCGCGGGACGGGAGCGCCCTGGTTGCTGGGAGTGGTCACTGGTCGGGCTCCTGCCAGGATCGGCCGTCGCGCTCGAGCAGCGCGGCGGAGGCGTAGGGGCCGGAGGTGCCGGCCGGGTACCGCTTGGGGGCCTCGTGGGAGGCGGCCCAGGTCTCGAGGATCGGCGCCACCCAGGTCCAGGCGGCCTCCACCTCGTCGCGGCGCATGAACAGCGTCGGGTCGCCGCGCACGACGTCCATGAGCAGCCGCTCGTAGGCGTCGGGCGAGCGCTCGGCGAAGGTGGTCGCGTACGAGAGGTCCAGGGAGACCGGGCGCAGGCGGATGCCGCCGGGGCCGGGCTCCTTGGCCGTGACGAGCAGCTGCATGCCCTCGTCGGGCTGGACGCGGATGTGCAGCCGGTTGCCGACGACCGGGCCCGTGGCGTGGGGGAACATCTCGTGCGGCGGCTGCTTGAAGACCACGACGATCTCGGAGTAGCGGGTGCTCATCCGCTTGCCGGTGCGCAGGTAGAAGGGGACGCCGGCCCAGCGCCAGTTCTGCACCTCGGCCCGCAGCGCCACGAAGGTCTCGGTGCGCGAGCCGCCCTCCGGCACGTGCTCGCCGAGGTCCTCGTTGTACCCGGCCGCCGGGGCACCGTCGACCAGGCCCGCGCCGTACTGGCCGCGCACGGTGAGGCGGTCGACGTCCGCCGGGGTCAGGGGCCGCAGGGCCTGGAGGACCTTGAGCTTCTCGTCGCGGACGTTCTCGCGGCCGACGAAGGTCGGCGGCTCCATCGCGACGAGGCAGAGCAGCTGGAGCAGGTGGTTCTGCAGCATGTCGCGCATGGCGCCCGCGTGGTCGTAGTACCCGCCGCGGGTGCCGACGCCGACGGTCTCGGCCGCGGTGATCTGCACGTGGTCGACCCAGCGGGAGGACCACAGGGGCTCGAGGAAGGTGTTGGCGAAGCGCGTGACCAGCAGGTTCTGCACCGACTCCTTGCCGAGGTAGTGGTCGATGCGGAAGATCTGCTTCTCGTCGAAGACGTCGCCCACGGCATCGTTGACCTCGCGGGAGCTCTCCAGGTCGTGGCCGATGGGCTTCTCCATCACCACGCGGGCACGCTCGTCGGCGAGGCCGAGGTCGGCCAGCCGGTTGCAGGTGGGGCCGAAGATGACCGGCGCGACCGCGAGGTAGAAGACGCGGATGGTCTCCTCCTCGTGCGGACGGTCCTTGAGCAGGGCGTGCAGCAGGTGCCAGCCCTCGGGGTCGTGGGCGTCGAGGCACAGGTGGTGCAGGCGGCCCAGGAGCCGCTCGACGACGGTCTCGTCGAGCCGCTCGGGCTCAACGAAGCGGTGCAGGGCGGCGCGGACCTCGGCGCGGTAGCCGTCGTCGTCCAGCTCGGAGCGGGAGACGCCGATGATCCGGGTGTCGGCGGGCAGGTGGCCCTCGAGGTCGCGGGAGTACAGGGCCGGCAGCAGCTTGCGCATCGCGAGGTCGCCGGTGCCGCCGAAGACGGTGAAGTCGCAGGACGTCGGCAGCTTGGCCGCGCCGCGGGCGCCGGCGGCCGTGCCGGTCGCGGGGGCGCCGAACGCGGCCGAGGAGCCGAACGCGGCCGAGGTGCCGGAGGCGGGAGCGGGGGTCGCCGGGCGGGCCGGGACGTGGACGGTGGCGGCCGGGTCGGACGACGTGGAGCCGCCGACGACGCCGCTGGTCGGGGGGACCGGCGTCTGGGAGATGTGGGCCATGAGCAGAACCATGGCACGGTTTTGGATCGATACAAACCGACTTACGTCGAAATCCGGCAAAAGTCTGTGGAACACTGGGCGACGATGACCATCACGACGCTCCCCACGAGCGCCTCCGGGACCACGGCCGGCGCGCTCCTCCACCTGGTCCGTACCGGTCGCGCCACCACGCGTGGCGAGCTGAGCCGCGTCACCGGCCTCTCCCGCTCCTCGGTCGCCTCGCGGCTCGCGACGCTGATCGACGCGGGCCTGCTGCACGAGGGCGAGGAGCAGCCCTCCACCGGCGGTCGCCCCGCCGGCGCGCTGCACCTCGACCCCGACCACAGCGTGGTGCTGGCCGTCGCCGTCGGCCGCTCGCGCAGCCAGGTGGGCGTCTTCGACCTCGCCGGCCGCGAGATCGCCGGCGACACCCGCGACCACGAGCCCGGCACCAGCCCCGAGAAGCTGATGCCCGACGTGGTCGAGCGGCTGGCCGCCGTCCTGGCGCCCGTGGACCTGCCCGTCTCCGGCGTCGGCATGAGCCTGCCCGGCGCGGTCGACCCCATCGGCCTGACCAGCGTCGACACCCCCGTCGTGCGCGGGTGGGACGGCGTGCCGCTGGAGCCGTGGCTGCGCAAGGTCACCAGCGCGCCGCTGCACCTCGACAACGACACCTCCGTGCTCACCCGCTCCGAGCTCTTCGGCCGGGTGCCGGCCGCCCGCACGATGCTCGTGCTCAAGGCCTCCACCGGTCTCGCCCTCGGCGTGGTCGCCGACGGCCGTCTCGTCGGCGAGGGCCGCGGCCTGACCGGCGAGCTCGGCCACACGCGGGTCGACGCCGCCGGCGACCTGCCCTGCCGCTGCGGCGCCACCGGCTGCCTGGAGACCCTCGCCGGCGGCTGGGCCCTGGTCGCCCGGCTCCAGGAGGAGGGCCTCGAGGCCCGGCACGTGCGCGACCTCGTGCAGCTCGCGCTCGACGGCGAGCCCACCGCCCGCCGGCTCATCCGCGAGGGCGGCCGGCACATCGGCGAGGTGCTCAGCGTGGCCGTCAACCTGCTGCACCCCGAGGTCGTCGTCGTGGGCGGGGACCTCGGCGGCGCGTTCGACCTGTTCACCGCCGGCCTGCGCGAGTCGCTCTACGCCGACGGCCACCCCGGCGCCACCCGCGCGCTGCGATTCCTGCCCGCCACCCACGGCGAGGCCGCCGGGCTGCACGGCTGCGCCGCGCTCGCCATCGACCGCGCCCTGGCGCCCGACGCCGTCGACGCGCTGCTGCGCGAGCGCGCGTGACCCGCCCCGCCCCCGCCCCCGCGCCGACCCCGGGGCTCGAGGACGACGGCGTGCGGCTGCGCCGCCTCGTCCCGCTGCTCGTGGCGCTGGTGATGATCACCCCCGTCGCCACCGACGCCTACCTGCCCGGCCTCCCCCGGCTCTCCGCCGACCTCGGCACCACGGACGCCGGCGGCCAGCTCAGCCTGACCGCGTTCATGGTCGGCGCCTCGCTCGGCCAGCTGTTCGCGGGTGCGCTCTCCGACGGCTCAGGCCGACGGAGGCTGCTGGTCGGCGGCACCGTGGTCTTCGCCGTGGCCGGCGTGCTCGCCGCGCTCTCCCCGAGCATCGAGGTGCTGCTGGCCGCGCGGCTGCTCCAGGGGCTCGGCGGCGCCTGCGGCATGGTGCTGGCCCGCGCCGTCGTCCTGGACGTGACCGAGGGCCCCGACACCGCCCGCGTGGTCACCACGATGATGGCGATCGTCATGCTCGCCCCCGCGCTGGCACCGGTGGCCGGCGGCTTCCTGCTGGACGTGGTCGGCTGGCGCGGACTGCTGGGCCTCATCGCCGCCGGCGGCCTCGTGCTGGCCGTGCTGGCCTGGCGCCGGGTGCCCGAGACGCTGCCGGTGCACCGACGCCAGCCGGGCGGCCTCGGCTCGGTGTGGCGCAACGGCCGCGTGGTGCTCGGGCGGCTCGTCTACCGGCGCTACCTGCTCACCCAGGTCCTGGCCTTCACCGCCATGTTCACCTGGGTCTCGAACTCCGCGCTCGTGCTGCAGGAGGACCTCGGCCTGAGCCCGCGGCAGTACTCCCTGGTCTTCGGCGCGTGCGCACTGGGCATGGCGGGCTTCGCGTTCGGGTCGGTGCGGCTGTTCACCCGCACCCGCGTGGGCCACCGGGCCCTCAGCGCCGCCGGGCTCGTGCTCTCGCTGCTCGGCGTGACGACCCTGCTGGTGCTCGCGCTGCTCGACGCCCCGCTGCCGCTGCTGCTGGTGGCGCTGTGGGTGGGCGTCGCGCCGTCGTCGATGTCGATGAGCAACGCGGCGGTGCTGGCCGCCGAGCAGATCCGCGACTACGCGGGCACCGGCTCGGCCTGGCAGGGCGCCCTGCCGTTCCTGTGCGGGGCGCTGGTGGCACCCGTGCTGGGCGCGCTGGGCGCCGCCACGCTCGTGCCGCTGGCCGCGGTGATGCTCGTCTTCCTGCTGGCCTCCGGCGGCATGCTGGGGCTCGCGGTGCGCGCCGAACGGGCGAGGGCCGCGACCGCCTGACGTGCGTAGCGTGGAGGTCGTGACCCTCGAGCCCCCCACGACCAGCAGCGCCGCCCCCGCCGTCCGCGGGCTCGTCGACGACGCCACCGCCTCCGCCGGCCTGCTCGGCGGCATCATCGCCACCCGCGCCGTGCCCGACACCGAGCTCCCGGGCGTCGCCGACGCCGCTCCCGGGCCGGGCGCGGACGCCATGCCGCCGGTGCTCGTCGTGCTGACCGCGGGCGCCGGTCAGGTGGCCGGGCCCGCGCGCCTTGTCGACAAGCGCGGCATCGTCACCGCCGGCCTCCAGGTGGCCCTGCGCGACGAGGCCGACCCGGTCGGCAACGCCCGCCGGGTGGCCGCGGCCGTCGACGCCGCCCGGGGCGAGGGGCTGCTCCTCGACGCCGACGGCGAGGACGTGCCCGTCTGGGTCACGCTGCCGCCCACCGAGGCCACGCACGGCTGGCTCGCCGCGGCCGACGAGCTCGCCATGAGCGACCTGCGGGCCGCCCTGCCCACGGACGCCGGGCTGCCGGCGTCCGTGCTGCCGGGCTGGATCGACGCCTGCCTCGACCGCGAGCTGCGGTTCCGCTGCACCGGCGGCCTGCCGGCCGCGCTGCCCGCCGAGGGTCGCCCCGGCTGGCTCTCCGTGCTGGCCGGCACCGCCGTGGCGTGGGACGGCGGTGCCGGCGACGAGGTCGCCGAGGCGCTGACCAGCACCGACGCCGACACCCTGCGCGGGGTCGACCTCGAGCGCGCGCGGCGGTGGTTCGTGTCCTTCACCAGCACCGCGCCCGCCGTCGTGGCGCAGGACGCCGCGACGCTGGGTCTCCTGGGCTGACGCGGGTCTCCTGGGCCGACGCGGGCCCCTCCTGGGCTGACGCTCAGCCCGCCCGACCGGCCGGCTGCTCCTCGAGCGCCGACCGTGCGGGCACACCGGTGATCTCCGGCCAGTGCGCGGCGGCGATCCGCTCCACCCGGGCGCGGGCCCGGGGCGTCATGAGCAGCACCGGGAACAGCACGGCGATGGTCATGGAGCCGAGCACGATCGCCGAGTAGGCACCGTGCAACGAGGAGTCCATCGGCGCGACGAGCCCCGCCACCACGCTGAGCGCCACGAGGCCGGTGGTGGAGACCCGCGAGAGCCGCAGCGTCGCCAGGAACGGCGGCAGCCACAGCAGGTACCAGAGGTGCACCACCGGGCTCAGCACGACGGTGGCCCCCAGCACGAGGGCCGCGCTCGCGACCGCCGACGCCGGGTCGCCGGTCGGGCGGCGCAGCGCCACCCACGCCACGACCGCCAGGGTCAGCACCGTCCCGACCTGGCGGACGAGGGTCAGGCCCGTGGCGTCGGCCCACTCGACGCCCAGCAGCCGCAGGCCGGTGCCGACCACCGCGTCCACGGCCCCACCCACCAGCGTGGTGAGCGAGAGCGGCGTGTTCACGCTGGCGGGCACCGACAGCTGCGCGACCCAGCCGGACCCGGTGCCGAGCACGAGGCCCTGGAGCGCCAGCAGCGTCAGCGACACCGCGGCGACCTGGACGAGCCGGCGCAGCCGCGCCACCAGCCGTGCGCCCGCGGGCAGGGAGACGAGGACGACGGCCACGCACACGAGCCCGCCCGGGCCCTTGACCCCCGCGGCCAGCGAGCCCAGCACCGCGCCCCACACCCAGCCCGCGCGTCCGCGCTCCACGGTGACGACGAGCGCGGCCGCCATCAGCCCCGCCACCAGCAGGTCGTTGTGCAGCCCGCCCACGCCGTTGGCCAGCATCAGCGGCGAGCACAGAACGAGACCGGAGGCCAGCGCCGGGTTCAGCCGGCTCCACCGGGCCATCCGCGGCACCGCCCAGGCGAGCAGCACGAGCCCGACCAGCGCGAGCACGCGGTGGCCCATCACCAGCGCCCAGGGGCTCTCGGTCTGCCCCGCCAGGAGGTCGCCCCAGGCCAGTGGCACGGGGCCGTACGGG
The DNA here is from genome assembly GCF_023554635.1 of Nocardioides bruguierae. Lineage (NCBI taxonomy): Bacteria > Bacillati > Actinomycetota > Actinomycetes > Propionibacteriales > Nocardioidaceae > Nocardioides > Nocardioides bruguierae. The sequence continues at coordinate 348,273 of NZ_JAMJPH010000003.1, read as the reverse complement.
GTGGCCGTGCCCATCCAGCGAGGGTCGACGGCCTGGATGATCGGCCCCTCCATCACCCCGGGCCCGACCACGTAGGGGTCCTGCCCCAGGTGCACGAGCATCCCCTGCGCGGCGTACGACCAGCCGTCGCGGGAGAACAGCGGGGGCGCCAGCAGCAGCGGCACGCTCCACAGCAGGGTCGCGGTGCGCACGAGCGAGAGCGCGTCGCCCGCCTCGTCCTCCTCGGCGACGGCGACGCTACGGCACAGCGAGAGCCACGCGCCGGCGAGCAGGCCCATGCCGACGAGCACCACGACGACGCCCAGCAGGCGCCCGGGCATCGCCTCGCGCAGCGCCACCAGCGCCTGCACCTCCAGCAGCGGCGTGGAGCGCGGCAGCGTCGAGACCACCAGCCCGCCCAGCAGCACCAGCACCGAGCCGACGAGACCGCGGGCCAGCAGCCGGGCCGGGAGGACAGGGACCACGCGGCGACGCTAGGCAGGCCCGGTGGACGCGCGACCCCGCGCCGGTGACGGGGCGGTGAACGATCCTCAGCCGCCGTAGCGGGAGGTGACGAACGCGGCCAGCCGGTCGGCCAGGGCCGAGAGACCGGCCTGCGCGGGGGCGCGGGAGTCCCAGGCCACGACGAGCCGGATGGTGAGCCGCCCGGCGTCGCCCGCGCCGGCGGGCAGCCGCACCGTCAGCGGCACGAGGTCGTGCCGGGCGTCGTCGGAGACCACCGCCACGCCGCGTCCGGCGGCCGCCAGGGCCTGGGCGATGGGCCCACTCGCGGCCTCCAGGACGCCGGCGGGTGCCGGTGCGCCGGCGGCGGTCAGCGCGGCCTCGAGCGCCTCGCGCGAGGTGAAGGGCCGCGGGAGGAGCACGAGGCGGCGCTCCACCAGCTCGGACAGGGGCACCTGCACGCGGCCGGCCCACGGGTCGTCGGGGCGCACGTAGGCCCAGACCGGGAGCGTCGCGAGCGGCCGCCAACGCGCCGGGGCGGCGGGCGGTCGGGTGCCGATGGCGAGGTCGGCGCCGGCGGCGAGCATGTCGGCGGGCAGCCGGGAGTCCTCGGGGCGCACGTCGAGCACCGGGTCGTCCGCGCCCAGGGTGGCCACGAACGGGGAGACGACGTCGGTGAGGGTCACGGTCGGGGCGGCCACGACCACCCGGTCGAGGCCGCCGCGGGCGTGCACGGCCGCCTGCTCCTCGACCCGGCCGGCCAGCGCGAGCAGCTCGCGCAGCGCGGGCAGGAGCGCGAGGCAGGCGCGGGTGGGCCGCAGCGGCCCAGACCCCCGCTCGAAGAGCGTGACGCCGAGGTCGGCCTCGAGCTGGCGCAGCTGGCGCGAGAGCGAGGGCTGGCTGACGTGCACCGCCTCCGCGGCCGCGGAGACCCCGCCGGCGTCCACCACCGCCACGGCGTAGGCGACGTGCCGCAGCTCCATCCGACCCCCTCGCGCCATGCCCGAGAGGCATGAAGTGCCGCCAGCATAGGTCTTGGACGCGCATAGTGCCGCGGGACCACGATGGACGGGAGCCACCACCGACCACCAGGAGCCACCCCATGACCACCACGCCGACCGCCCCCGCCCCGACCGTCAACGGCGTCCCGCAGGAGCGGAAGGTCGTGACCGCGATCCCCGGTCCGCGCTCGGTGGAGCTGGCCGCCCGCAAGTCCGACGCCGTGGCCGCGGCCGTCGGCACGACGATGCCGGTCTACGCGACCCAGGCCGCCGGCGGCGTGGTCGTGGACGTGGACGGCAACCACCTCGTCGACCTCGGCTCCGGCATCGCCGTGACCACCGTCGGCGTGAGCGACCCGCGCGTGGTCGCGGCCGTGCAGGCCCAGGCCGCCGCGTTCACCCACACCTGCTTCATGGTGACCCCCTACGAGGGCTACGTGGCCGTGGCCGAGCGGCTCAACGCCCTGGCCCCCGGCGACTTCGCCAAGCGCTCCGCGCTGTTCAACTCCGGCGCCGAGGCCGTGGAGAACGCGGTGAAGGTCGCGCGCTCCTACACCGGCAAGGACGCGGTCGTCGTCTTCGACCACGCCTACCACGGCCGCACCAACCTCACGATGGCGATGACCGCCAAGAACATGCCCTACAAGCACGGCTTCGGGCCGTTCGCGGGCGAGGTCTACCGCGCGCCCCTCTCCTACCCCTACCGCGACGGCCTGAGCGGGGACGAGGCGGCCACGCGCGCGATCTCGATGATCGAGTCGCAGGTCGGCGCCGCCAACCTGGCGTGCGTCGTGATCGAGCCGATCCAGGGCGAGGGCGGCTTCATCGAGCCGGCCGCCGGGTTCCTCCCGGCGCTGCAGGCCTGGTGCCGCGCCAACGGCGTCGTCTTCGTCGCCGACGAGGTGCAGACCGGGTTCGCCCGCACCGGCCACTACTTCGCCAGCGAGGCCGAGGGCCTCGAGCCCGACCTGCTGGTGACGGCCAAGGGCATCGCGGGCGGCATGCCGCTCTCCGCCCTCACCGGCCGGGCCGAGATCATGGACGCCGCGCACGCCGGCGGCCTCGGCGGCACCTACGGCGGCAACCCGGTCGCCTGCGCCGCGGCGCTCGCGGTCATGGACGCGATCGAGGCCGACGGCCTGGTCGCGCGGGCCCGGGAGATCGGCGACCTGCTCGGTGGCCGGCTGCGCGACCTCGCCGCCCGCGACGCACGCGTCGGCCAGGTGCGCGGGCGCGGCGCGATGATCGCCGTCGAGCTGGTCGAGGCGGGCACCACGAACCCGGACGCTGCCCTGGCCAAGGCCGTCGCCGCCGCCGCGCACGCCGAGGGCGTCGTGGTCCTCACCTGCGGCACCTACGGCAACGTGCTGCGCTTCCTCCCGCCGCTGGCGATCAGCGACGCGCTGCTCACCGACGCCGTCGACGTCCTCGAGCGCGCGTTCGCCGGCGCCTGAGACGCCCGACCGGACCTTCCGCCACCCCTCCGCACAGAGCAGGCTGACCCCATGAGCACCTTCCCCGTCGAGAACCCGGCCACCCGCGAGGTCATCGGCCACGTGCCCGACCACGGCCCCGAGGAGGCACGCGCCGCCGTCGACCGGGCCCACGCGGCCTTCGGCGAGTGGTCGCGCACGACGCCGCGGCACCGCTCCGACGTCCTGCGCAAGGCCTTCGAGCTGATGCTGCGCGACAAGGACCGCCTCGCCGAGATGATGGCGGCCGAGAACGGCAAGTCGCTCTCGGACGCGGCCGGCGAGGTCGTCTACGCCGCCGAGTTCTTCCGCTGGTTCTCCGAGGAGGCGGTGCGGCCCGGCGGCGACTACGGCGAGTCCCCCGCCGGCGGCACCCGCACGATCGTGACCCACCGCCCGGTCGGCGTGGCCGCGCTCGTGACCCCGTGGAACTTCCCCGCGGCCATGGCCACCCGCAAGATCGGCCCCGCCCTGGCGGCCGGCTGCACCTGCGTCCTCAAGCCCGCCGCGGAGACCCCGTTCACGGCCATCGCGGTCAAGGAGCTGCTGGTCGAGGCCGGCATGCCCGAGGACGCGGTGCAGATCGTCACCACCACCGACGCGGGCTCCGTGGTCTCCACGTGGCTGGAGGACGAGCGGGTCCGCAAGATCAGCTTCACCGGCTCCACCCGGGTCGGTCAGCTGCTGCTGGGCCAGGCCGCCGAGCGCGTCGTCAACGCGTCCATGGAGCTCGGCGGCAACGCCCCGCTCGTGGTCACCGAAGACGCCGACCTGGACGAGGCCGTCACCGGCGCGATGCTCGCCAAGTTCCGCAACGGCGGCCAGGCCTGCACCGCGGCCAACCGGTTCTACGTGCACGCCGACGTGGCCGAGGAGTTCACCGCCAAGTTCGTCGAGGCCGTCTCGCAGCTGAAGGTCGCCCCGGCGGCCAAGGGCGGCGACATCGGCCCGCTGATCACCGCCGCCGCGGTGGAGAAGGTGACCAAGGCCGTCGACGGGGCGATCGCGGACGGCGCGACCGTCGCCTACCGCGCCGAGGTGCCCACCGGCGAGGGCCACTGGTACCCGGCCACGGTGCTCACCGGGGTCGACCAGCACGCCGCCGTCCTGGCCGAGGAGATCTTCGGCCCGGTCGCGCCCATCACCACCTGGACGAGCGACGAGGAGGTGCTCGCGCTGGTCAACGGCACCGAGTACGGCCTCGCCTCGTACCTGTTCTGCGGCGACCTCAAGCGCGCCCTGCAGCTGGCCGAGCGGGTCGAGGCCGGCATGGTCGGCATCAACCGCGGCCTGGTCTCTGACCCCTCCGCGCCCTTCGGCGGCGTCAAGCAGTCCGGCCTCGGCCGCGAGGGCGCCCGCGAGGGCCTGCTGGAGTTCACCGAGGCCCAGTACTTCTCCGTCGCCTGGTCCTGACCCACGTCCCTGCCCCCTCCTGCCCCACCCCTGGCACCGCCGAGTCGGCAGTAACTTGCTGCCGACTCGGCTGGTTCGGGGGTCAGGGGCGGGTCAGGGGCGGGTCAGGGGCGGTGGAGCAGCGGGACGACGGCCCGCAGCGAGGCGACGGAGCACAGCGTCCAGGTGCAGACCAGGGTCGCGAGCGCCAGCCAGCCGTAGGCGGTCACGACCGACCCGACCGCGCCACCACCGGCGCCGGTCAGCGCCGCACCGAGCAGGTGCGAGCCGAGGGCGAGGGTGCCGATCGGGAACGTGAGCGCCCACCAGCCGGGGGTGAACGGCATCCGGCCGAGGAACCCGCGCGCGGTCACGAGCGCCGCCCAGGCCACCAGGGGCAGCCCGAGCGCGAGCACGACGAGGCCGTAGCCGTCCGCCACCCGCTGTGCCTCGAGCGCGGCCGGCGCGGTGAGGAACCGGCCGGACTGCGCGGCGATCACCTGCGCGGCGGCCGTGGACTGCCCCACGATGCCGAGCGGGATCCAGGCCGCGGCGGAGGCCGCCGGCGGCAGCGGGGCGACCCGCCAGTGGTGGGCGTAGGCGACGCCGAAGACGACGAGGCCGAGGGCCAGCGCCAGGGCGAAGCAGGCCGCCGCCGCGAGCAGCAGCAGGAACTGCCCGGCGGCCCCGGGCACGTGCGGCACCAGCGACGCCCCGGTCGTCGCCGAGACCATCGGCGGCACGATCGGCAGCCCCCACACCGGCGTCGGCACGAGGGCCGTCTGCCGCACCAGCACCGCGCCGAACCCGAGCGCGGTGGCCACGCCGAGCAGCGTGCCGAGGGTCCACAGCACCGCGTCCACGACCACGGCCGCGGTGGCTGCCGCCGGCGCAAGCACCGGCAGCACGGTGAGCGTGGCGGCACCCACGGCGAGCAGCCCCATCGAGACCGTGCCCCACAGCGGCAGCACGGCCGGGTCCCGCACGGTCGCGACGAACGCGCCCGGGTGCCGCACGGAGCGGACGGCGAACCCACCGACGAGCACCGCCAGCACCAGCCAGCCGGCCACCATCATCGGCACCGCCAGCGTGGTGAGCACCCCGCCGACGTCCGTGCCGCCGAGGCTGCCCCCGGCCCCGTAGGTGCCGAGCAGGGTGGCCAGGATGCCCGTGCCCATGGACGCGGGGAACCAGGCGGGCCCGACGGGCGGCAGCGGCAGGCGGGCCGGGCGCGGGCGGGGCGCGTCGGCCGACGGCGGGACGGGTCCGCGGTGGTGCAGGGGGGCGGCGGTGCTGGACATGCCTCCAGGCTGCTCCCGGCCGCGGGCCACCAGAAGTACCCGTTTCCCGCCGACTCCACAGGCATCGCCTGTGGGTCGGCCAGGCTGACGTGGCAGGGTCGGCGTCGTGTTCTACACCCCGGACTCCCGCGACCGCGACCGCCTGCCGCACGACCCGTTCAAGGCGATCGTCGCCCCGCGCCCCATCGGCTGGATCGGCACCCGCAGCGCCACGGGCGCCGACAACCTCGCGCCCTACAGCTTCTTCAACGGCGTCAACCACGCCCCGCCGATGGTCATGTTCAGCTCGACGGGCATGAAGGACTCCGCGACCAACGCGCTGGACACCCGCGTCTTCACCTGGAGCCTGGCCACCGAGGCGCTGGCCGAGCAGATGAACGCCTCCTGCGCACCGCTGCCGCACGGCACCAGCGAGTTCGAGGCCGCCGGGATCGAGGCGGCCCAGGGCCGGGTCGTCGACGCGCCGTTCGTCGCCGCCAGCCCCGCCGCGCTGGAGTGCGTCGTCGTGCACGACGCCCGGCTGCGCGACACGGACGGCGCCGAGTGCGACCAGTGGCTGGTGGTCGGTCAGGTCGTCGGCGTCCACCTCGACGAGGGCCACCTGACCGCCGACGGCCGCTTCGACACCCGCCGGGCCCGGCCGCTGATGCGCGCGGGCTACCTGGACGAGTACCTCGTGGCCGACACCGAGCTGCGGATGAGCCGGCCGCGCTGAGGCCTCCGGGCGAGGACCACCCGGCGGACACCTTGACCTCGAGCGAGGTCGAGGTCCTACCGTGCGAGAGCACCCCCGCACGCGGGACCGCCCCCTGAACCGCACCCCGAACCGCCCCTGGAGGACCCTCATGCCGCGCCCCGCCGCACCCCACGCCACGACCCGTCGGGAGGTGGTCCGGTGAGCGCCTCCGCGGAGTCCTTCAAGGCGGCCTTCCGTCGGCACCCGGCCGGGGTCGCGATCGTGGTCGGCGAGGGCGAGGACGGCCCCGTCGGCATCACCGCCTCCAGCGTCGCCTCCGTCAGCGCGCACCCGCCCATCCTGTCGTTCTCGCTCTCCCGCAGCGGCTCCTCGGCACAGGCGATCGCCGGCAGCCCGCGAGTGGCCGTCATGCTGCTCACCGCGGACCACCGTCCGCTGGCCGAGTCCTTCGCGCGCAGCGGTGGCGACCGGTTCACCCCCGACCAGCCGTGGCTCACCTCCCCCGACGCCCTCCCGGTCGTGGACGGGGCGGCAGCCGTCCTGCACGGCCGGGTCAGCCGGGTGGTGCCCGCCGGCGACTCGTGGCTGGTGCTGGTGGCCGTCGACGACGTCGTCCTGGCTCAGCGGGACACGGAGCACGACACGGACGGGACGAGCGGCGGGGACGCGCTGCAGCCACTGGTCTACGCCGACCGACGCTGGTGGACCCCCGCCGAGCTCCGCCGGCCCGACCCGGCGACCGGCCCGTGACCGCGCCGGCACCGCCCGCTCCCCCGCCCGGGCCGCACGACGCCGACGAGCTGCTGACGATCGGGGAGGTCAGCCGTCGCAGCGGCATCCCCGTCACCGCCCTGCGCTTCTACGAGGACGAGGGCCTCATCGCCTCCGAGCGCACCGCCGGCAACCAGCGCCGCTACGCGAGGCACGCCCTGCGCCGCATCGCCCTGATCAGCGTCGCCAAGCGCCTGGGCATCCCGCTCGCCGACGTCCGCCTGGCCTTCGAGGGGCTGCCGGCCGACACGCCCCCCAGCCAGGAGGACTGGCGCCGCGCGTCGCGGGAGTGGCGCCGGGTGCTCCAGGAGCGCCGGGACGCGCTCGACCGGCTCACGACCCAGCTGACCGGGTGCATCGGCTGTGGCTGCCTGTCCATGAAGGCGTGCGGGCTCATCAACCCCGACGACGTCCTCGGCGAGGACGGCAGCGGGCCACGCCGCCTCTGAACCCCGCCCTCCCCCGGCGCCACCCCATCCCCTCGGAGCGCCGGACGACAGCGGCGCAAAGAGGGCGTAACACGAGCGTCCTGCACAGGCTCTGACCTGCGGCGACGCTCCCCCACCGTGACGACGACCACCCGGTCGGAGACCTTGACCTCGACCGCACTGGAGGTTCTAGGGTCGAGGGACTCGCACCCCGACACGAAGGACCTTCATGTTCCGCCAGATCCTGGCCCCCACGGTGGCCGTCTCCGCTCACTGCGACCTGCCCTGCGGCGTCTACGACCCCGCCCAGGCCCGCATCGAGGCCGAGTCCGTCAAGGCCGTCATCGCCAAGGCCAACGACTCCTCCGACCCCGACTTCCGCACCCGCGCCGTGCTCATCAAGGAGCAGCGCTCCGAGCTCGTCAAGCACCACCTCTGGGTGCTGTGGACCGACTACTTCAAGCCCCCGCACTTCGAGAAGTACCCCCAGCTCCACACCCTCTTCAACGAGGCCACCAAGCTGGCCGGCGCCACCGGCACCAAGGGCACCATGGACGCCGAGGCCGCCGACTCCCTCCTCGCCAAGATCGACGAGATCGCCGAGATCTTCTGGGAGACCAAGAAGGCCTGAGGCCCTCCCTCCCCTGCTCGACCCGCTCCCGCCAGGCTCGGTGGGGGCGGGTCGTCGTCTTTTTACCCGCGTCGTCCCGCACGGGTGAGAGGACAGGCGACGCACAGGGGAACCGGGAGAGGGACAGACATCCACTCCCCTGAAGGAGGGCTCGTGCCCACCATCGCCATCATCGGCGCCGGCGCCAACCTCGGCGCCGCCGTGACCCGTCGCTTCGCCAAGGAGGGCTTCTCCGTCGCCCTCGTCTCGCGCCACCTGGGGCGCGTGCAGGACCTCGCCGCCGACCTGGCGGACGAGACCGGTGCCGCCGTGCGCGGTTACTCCGCCGACGTCACCGACCGCGACGCGCTGCGCGCCGCGCTCCAGCAGGCCTCCGCGGACCTCGGGCCGGTCGAGGTGCTCCAGTACAGCCCGCTGCCCGCCAAGGAGTTCCTCCGCCCGGTCCTGGAGACCACGGTCGAGGATCTGCAGCCCGCGCTCGACTTCTCCGTGCACGGCCTGCTCACCGCCGTCCACCAGGTGCAGCAGCACATGCGCGTGCTCGGCGGCGGCACCGTCCTGCTGGTCAACGGCGGCAGCGCCGTGCGTCCGGTCGCCCACTTCGCCGGCACCTCGGTCTCGTTCGCGGCCGAGTCCGCGCTGGGCCAGATGTTCCACGACGCCCTCAAGGACGACGGCATCCACGTCGGCCAGCTGATCATCCCGGGCGCCATCGAGGAGGGTCACCCGATTAAGGACCCGGAGGTGCTCGCCGAGAAGCTGTGGACCATCCACAGCGAGAAGGGCGAGTTCCGCACCTTCGCCCAGGGCCTGGACGACTGAGTCCCGCCCCGAGGTGAACAGGAACGGCCCCGCACACCGTGAGGTGTGCGGGGCCGTCTGGGCTCCGTCAGGCGAAGATCAGTCGTTCTGGGGGAAGCCCAGGTTGAGGCCGCCGTGGCTCGGGTCCAGCCAGCGCTGGGTGACGACCTTGCCGCGGGTGAAGAAGTGCACGCCCTCGGTGCCGTGGGCGTGGGTGTCGCCGAAGAGCGAGTTCTTCCAGCCGCCGAAGGAGTAGTAGGCCACCGGGACCGGGACCGGCACGTTGATGCCGATCATGCCGACCTCGACCTCGTTCTGGAACTTGCGAGCCGCACCACCGTCGTTGGTGAAGATCGCGGTGCCGTTGCCGTAGGCGTTGGCGTTGATCATCGCCAGGCCCTCGTCGTAGCTGTCGACGCGCAGGACGGCGAGCACCGGGCCGAAGATCTCCTCGGTGTAGATGCTCATGTCGGTGGTGACGTGGTCGAACAGCGTCGGCGCCACGAAGAAGCCGTTGTCGCCGTCGGCGTCGAAGTCACCCGAGCGGCCGTCGCAGACCAGCTTCGCGCCGGCCTCCTCGCCCTCGTTGATGAAGCCGACGATGCGGTCGCGCGACTGCGAGGTCACGATCGGGCCCATGTCGCAGGAACGGGTGCCGTCACCGGTCTTGAGGGTGGCGACGCGCTCGGCGATCTTGGCGACGAGCTCGTCGGCGACGGGCTCGACGACCACGAGGGCCGAGATGGCCATGCAGCGCTCGCCGGCGGAGCCGAAGCCCGCGTTGACGGCGGCGTCGGCGGCCAGGTCGAGGTCGGCGTCGGGAAGGACCAGCATGTGGTTCTTCGCGCCACCGAGGGCCTGGACCCGCTTGCCGTGCGCGGTGCCGGTCTCGTAGACGTACTTCGCGATCGGCGTGGAGCCGACGAAGGAGATCGACTTGACGTCGGGGTGGGTCAGCAGGGCGTCGACCGACTCCTTGTCACCGTTGACGACGTTCAGGACGCCGTCGGGCAGGCCGGCCTCGGTCCACAGCGCGGCCATGGCCAGCGTGGCGGACGGGTCCTTCTCGGAGGGCTTGATGATGACGGCGTTGCCGGTGGCGATGGCGATCGGCACGAACCACAGCGGCACCATGGCCGGGAAGTTGAACGGCGAGATGACGCCGACGACGCCGAGCGGCTGGCGCAGCGAGTAGACGTCCACCGCGGTGGAGGCGTTCTCGGTGTGGCCGCCCTTGAGCAGGTGCGGGATGCCGCAGGCGAACTCGGCGACCTCCATGCCGCGCAGGACCTCGCCCAGCGCGTCGGAGAGGACCTTGCCGTGCTCGGCGGTGATGAGCGCGGCGATCTTCTCCTTGTCGCGGTTCAGCAGCTCGCGGAACTTGAACAGCACGGCGGAGCGGCGGGCCAGCGACAGCGAGCCCCAGGACTCGAACGCCTTGTTCGCGATGCCGACGACGTCGGAGACCAGGTCGGCCGACGCGAGGTCGAGGACACCGGTCTGCTCGCCGGTGGCGGGGTTGAACACCGGGCTGGTGCGCTCGGCGGTGCCCTCCCAGGGCTTGCCGGCGATGAGGTGGGTGATGCGAGCGGGCGTGCTCATGGTTCTCCTCGTGGAGGTTGCGGGTGCTGGTGGTGCAGGAGGGGGCGGTGGGCCCGCCGTGGTTGGTGTCGCGGGACCGGCCGGGGACGAGATCCGGCCGGCCCCGCGAGACGGGGGCTGGATCAGCCGGCCGGAGCGACGAACTGCCGCTGCTTGGCCTGGTGCTCCAGGTAGCGCTGGTAGGCGTCCTTGGTGGACTCCAGCTCGGAGGTCTGGCTCACCGGCACGTCCCACCAGCTCTCGCTGTCGGGGGCGTAGACCAGCGGGTCGGTCTGGACGTGGATGACCACCGGGCCGTCGGCCGGCATCTCCTTGGCCTCGCGGACCGCCTTGGCGAACTCGTCGGGGCTGGAGACCTCGAGCACCGTGGCGCCGAGGCTGCGGGCGTTCTCGGCCAGGTCGATCGGCAGCTTCTCGCCGTCGAGGCGACCGGCGTCGCCGCGGAAGCGGTACTTGGTGCCGAAGCGCTGCGAGCCGAGCTCCTCCGAGAGGGAGCCGATCGAGTGGAAGCCGTGGTTCTGGACCAGGACGATGATGACCTTGATCCGCTCCTGGACGGCGGTCACGAGCTCGGTCGGCATCATCAGGTAGCCGCCGTCGCCGAGCATCGCGAACACGTCGCGGGACTCGTCGGCCAGGCGGATGCCCAGCGAGGCCGGCAGCTCGTAGCCCATGCAGGAGTAGCCGTACTCGACGTGGTACGCCTTGCGCTCGCGCACGCGCCACTGCTTGTGCAGGTCGCCCGGCATGGAGCCGGCGGCGCACAGGACGACGTCGCGCGGGTCGGTGAGCTCGTTGACCATGCCGAGCACGTTGCCCTGGGTCAGCAGGCCCGGGGCGAGCGCGTCGGTGACCTCCGCGGAGGGGTGGTAGGACGCCTCGACGGCCGCGTCCCACGCCGCCCAGGCCTCGGCCTGCTCGGTGAGGTAGGCGTCCTCGACGCTCCAGCCCGCGAGCGCGGCCTGCAGGTCGGTGAGCGCCTCCTTCGCGTCCGCGAGGACGGTGAGGCCGGCCTGCTTGACGGCGTCGATCTGGGCCACGTTGATGTTCACGAACCGCACGCCGTCGTTCTGGAACGCGGTGCGCGAGGCGGTGGTGAAGTCGCTCCAGCGGGTGCCGATGCCGATGACGAGGTCCGCCTGGGCGGCCATCGCGTTGGCGGCGGTGGTGCCGGTCGAGCCGACCGCGCCCATGAGGCGCGGGTGGCCGTGCAGGAGCGAGCCCTTGCCGGCCTGGGTCTCGCCGACCGGGATGCCGGTGGCCTCGGTGAAGGACGCCAGGGCCTCCTCGGCCACCGAGTAGTGCACGCCACCGCCGGCGACGATCATCGGACGCTTGGCGGCCTTGATCAGCTCGGTGGCCGCGGTGATCCGGGAGACCTCGGCGCGGGGCACGGCCACGTGCCAGGTGCGGTCCTCGAACATCTCCACCGGCCAGTCGAAGGCCTCGGCCTGGACGTCCTGCGGCAGCGCCAGGGTGACGGCACCCGTGGCGGCCGGGTCGGTGAGCACGCGCATCGCCGACATCAGCGCCGAGGGCAGCTGCTCGGGGCGGGTGACGCGGTCGAAGAACGCCGACAGCGGGCGGAAGGCGTCGTTGACGGTGACGTCGCCGGCGTAGGGCGCCTCGAGCTCCTGCAGCACCGGGGAGGAACGGCGGGTCGAGAACGTGCCGGAGGCCAGCAGCAGCACCGGGATGCGGTTGATGGTGGCCAGCGCGGCCGAGGTGAGCATGTTGGTCGAGCCGGGGCCGACGGACGCGGTGCAGGCCCAGGTCTGCAGCCGGTCCTTCTGCTTGGCGTAGGCGACCGAGGTGTGCACCATCGACTGCTCGTTGCGGGCCAGGACGTAGGGCAGGCCCGGCTCCTCGCCGGCGTCCAGGGCCACCTCCTCCATCTGGAGCAGGGCCTGGCCGATGCCGGCCACGTTGCCGTGGCCGAAGATGCCGAAGCAGCCGGCGAACAGCTTCTGCCGCTCCCCGTCACGCTCGGAGTACTGGTGCGCCAGGAACTCGACGGTCGCCTGGGCGACGGTCAGGCGCACGGTCCCGCCCGGGGTGTACCCGGTCGTGGGCTGCGGAACGGTCTCGCTCATCACTTTCCTCCGAAGGGCAGGCGCGGGTCGAGGGGCTGGTCGCCCCAGGTCTCGCGCACCCAGCCGTGGCTGGGGTCGTCGCAGATCAGCCAGGACCGCTCCTCGCCGGGGCCGGCCATGACGTTCAGGTAGTACAGGTCGTAGCCGGGCGCGGCCATCGCGGGGCCGTGCCAGCCGTGGGGCACCAGGACGACGTCGCCGGTGCGGACCTCGGCGAGGACGTCGATCGGACGCTCGTCGGTGCCGTACACGCGCTGGTAGCCGATCGGGTCCTTGTCGCCACGGGTGGCGGTGCCGGCGGCCTCGCCCTCGACCTGGGTCTCGAAGTAGTAGATCTCCTCGAGGACGGTCTCCTCGCCGGGGCGGTGCTCGTCGTGCTTGTGCGGCGGGTAGCTCGACCAGTTGCCGGCGGGCGTGAGCACCTCGCAGGCGATGATCGACTCGGCCTCGAGCACGCCGGGGATGCCGAAGTTGCGCACCTCGCGCGAGCAGATGCCCGCGCCACGCATCTCGACGGGCACGTTCGCGGCCGGCAGGTGCACGAAGGGACGCTCCGTCGCGGCGGCGGTCTTCGTGCGGGCGGCGCAGACGGCCACGCGCACGGTCTCGTCACCGGTCTGGCCGGCGGCCGACAGCTCCAGGGTGGAGCCGGCGGGCACGTAGGCCACGTCGGTGGAGGAGGCGAAGACGGAGGGTCGGCCGACCAGGGTCGCCTCGCTCTTCTCGCCCGCGGCGCTGGTGGAGACCACGCCGACGGAGCCGCCGGAGAGCGGCACCACGACGAGCTCCCAGCCCTCGGCCTCGAGGGTGTGCTGGCCACCCTCGCCCAGGGTCACGACCTTGAGGCCGGTGTGCGCCCAGCCCTCGACGCGGTCGTCGACGACGACGTCGCAGCCGTCCGCGGCCGCGGCGCCGAGCGGGAGCACCCAGGCGTCGTTGCCGGCGCTCATCCGTGCACCATCTTCGCCGCGATGTCGACCGCGCCGGCGACGTCGCCGTCCGGCGGGTAGAGCAGCGTGCGGCCGATGATCAGGCCACGCACGGTGTCGATCTCGAGGGCCTTCTGCCAGGAGGCGTAGGCCTCCTCCGGGTCGCCCTTGGGCTCGCCGCCGAGCAGCAGGGACGGCATGGTGGTGCTCTCCATGACGCGCTCGATCTCGTCGACCACGGGCAGCTTGAGCCAGGTGTAGGCGCTGGTGGCGCCCAGGCCCTCGGCGATCGCGATGGACTTGATGACGTTGTCCGGGTCCAGCAGGTTCTTCACCTTGCCGGTCTCGGCGTCACGGGTGGAGATGAAGGGCTCCAGCATCGCCATCTTGCCGGCCGCGGCCAGCTCGTCGATGGCCACGGCGGAGCGCTCGAGCATCGCCACGGTGCCGGCGTCCTCGTAGCAGATGCGGTTGAGCATCTTGCCGCCGTCGAAGCCGCGCTGGACGATCTCGGAGACGGTGTGCCCGGTCATCCGGTCGTCGAACTCGAAGCCGGCGCCCATGAGGCCGCCGCGGTTCATCGATCCGAAGACGAGCTTGCCCTCGAGCGCACCCATGAGCAGCAGGTCGTCGAGGATGTCCGCGGTGCCGAGCACACCGTCGACGCCGGGGCGCTCCAGCGAGGTGGCGAGGCGCTCGAGCAGGTCGCGACGGTTGGACATCGCGTTGCCGTCGCCGCGCACGGAGAGGGCACCGCGGGCCGGGTGGTCGGCGGCCACGATCATCATCTGGCCGTCGTCGCCCAGCAGGGGACGGCGCTTGCGTGCGGCCCAGGCCTCGGCGATGCGGTGCGGCTCGCGGGCGCGGATCTCGGTGAGGTCGATCATGAGGGTCAGCCCTTCGTGGAGGGGATGAGGGTCTTCATGGCCTCGAGCACCTCGGCCTCGTCCGGCATGGCCGTCGAGCACTCGAGCTTGCCGACCACGACGGCCCCGGCGACGTTGCAGAACTGGAGGATGCGGGTGAGGTCCCAGCCGGCCAGGAGGCCGTGGCACAGGGCGCCACCGAAGGCGTCGCCGGCACCGAGGCCGTTGACGACGTCGACGTAGACCGGCGGCACCTCGACGCGCTCGTCCTTGGTCGCCGCGAGGACGCCCTTGGGGCCCTGCTTGACGATGGCGAGCTCGACGCCGCGCTCGAGGAGGGCGTCAGCGGCACGCTGGGGCTCGGTCTCGCCGACGGCGACCTCGCACTCCTCCTTGTTGCCGATGGCGACGGTGACGTGCTCGAGCGCCTTGCCGACCTGCTCGCTGGCGAGCTCGGGGCTCTCCCAGAACATCGGGCGGTAGTCAAGGTCGAGGATGGTCAGCGGGCTGCGGCCGCGGGCCTCCCAGGCGGCGAAGTGAGCGCCGCGCGAGGGCTCCTGCGAGAGGCCGGTGACGGTCGCCCAGAAGATCTTCGCGTCCTTGACCGCGTCCATCGGCACGTCCGAGGCCTCGAGCATGAGGTCCGGGGCGATGGGGTGGCGGTAGAAGTACAGCGGGAAGTCGTCCGGCGGGAAGATCTCGCAGAACGTGACCGGGGTCGGCGGGCCGAAGGGCACCGCGGGGCCGGTGGTGATGAAGGCGGGGTCGACGCCGAGGCGCTCGGACTCCAGCTTCACGAAGCGGCCGAAGGCGTCGTCCCCGGTGCGGGTGACGAGGGCGGCCTTGCGGCCGTACCGCGCCGCCGCGACGGCGACGTTGGTCGCGCTGCCGCCGAGGAACTTCTCGAAGGTCTTGACCTCCTCGAGGCCCACGCCGTGGTCGAGGGGGTAGATGTCGACTCCGGTGCGGCCGATCGACACGAGGTCGTAGGCCTGGTCGTTCGCTGTCACGACGTGACTCCGTTCTGGGTAGAGCGCGGCCCGGTCTCACTCACGGGCACGTCCGGAGACAGGGACTCCGGGGGACGTGACACCAGGTTCGCGTGTGAGGCTCGTCTCGTCAAGAGATTGTCCTAACAACTTCACTTTAGACCTGACATGGCACGACGCCAACCCCGGGTCGGGGGTCGGGCACGAGGTCGGACGAGGCCCGCCCCGGAGCCCTCGGGACGGACGGCTCAGCGCGCGACGAGCGTCGTGGAGAAGCTGTACCGGTCGGGGTGGTACGCGTGCCGGCCGAGCTCGATGGCCCGGCCGGTGTGGTCGTAGGTGAGCCGCTCCATGGTCAGCACCGGGGCGCCCGGCTCCATCTCCAGCAGCGAGGCCTCGTCCGGGGTGCACGCCCGGGCGCCGATGCGCTGCTGGGCGATGCGGATGCCGACGCCACGCGAGCGCAGCAGCTGGTAGAGGCCGGCACCCTCGAGCGAGGCCGGGAGCAGGTCGGCGAACTCACCGGGCAGGTGGTTGTCGAGCACGGCGACGGGCACGCCGTCGGCCATGCGGCGGCGACGGATGTGCAGGACGGGGTCGCCCGCCGGGAGGCTCAGCCGCGCCGCCACGTCCTCGTCGGCCTCGAGCACCTCGTGGTCGAGCAGCGTCGTGGTCGCGCTGATGCCGGCCTGGCTCAGGTCCTCGAAGAGGCTGGTGAGCTCGACCGAGCGCTCGACCTGGCCCTGCACCACCTGGGTGCCGATGCCGCGCTGGCGCACGAGCAGACCCTTGTCGACGAGGTCCTGGATGGCGCGGCGGATCGTGGGGCGCGAGATCTGCAGCCGCTCGGCGATCGCCATCTCACTCTCGATCCGGCCGCCGGCGGGGATGACGCCGCTGCGGATCGCCGACTCCAGCCGGCTCGCGACCTGGGAGTACATGGGCAGGGGGCTCGTGCGGTCGAGGTCCGCGAAGAGCTCCTCGGGCCAGTGGGCCTCCTCGAGGGCCATGTCAGCCTCCTCGTCGCGGGGTCGGACGCCCCACGCAGGTTAATTGTCTCAACATTATGCCCACATGGTCGCAGATGGGCCGGAACCGCGACAGGGCGACATCGTCGCAGTTCAGCGGCCTGCGACCGGACCGGATCGCGTCACGTCGATGTCTGACAGGTCGCCCACAGGGGCGAAGCGGGACGAGATCGAAGTCACTAGCACGTGCTAGTGTGCCCGGCGCCACGTCAGATGACCTACGACATCCCTGGAGACGAAAGGTTCACCATGGCCAGCTCCAGCGCTCCTGCGCATACGTCCGACACCCCGTCCAACCTCCCACCGGACACCCCCGGCCCGCACGTCTCGCGGCTCCGGCTCATCACGGTGGTGGCCACGTTCGGCGGTCTGCTCTTCGGCTACGACACCGGTGTCATCAACGGCGCCCTCGAGCCGATGACCGAGCAGCTCGGACTCACCTCGACCACCGAGGGCATCGTCGTCAGCATCCTGATCTTCGGCGCCGCGATCGGCGCCCTGCTCGGCGGCCGCCTCTCCGACAGCTTCGGCCGTCGGCACAACATCATCTGGCTCGCCGGCCTCTTCATCGTCGGCACCATCGGCTGCTCGCTCTCCCCCAGCTGGGAGGTCCTGACCGTCTTCCGCTTCATCCTCGGCCTGGCCGTCGGTGGCGCCTCCACCACGGTGCCGGTCTACCTCGCCGAGGTCTCGCCCTACGAGCGCCGCGGCTCCCTGGTGACCCGCAACGAGGTCATGATCGTCCTCGGTCAGTTCCTCGCGTTCATCATCAACGCGATCATCTTCCAGATCTGGGGCGGCGAGGAGCACGTCTGGCGCTGGATGCTCGTCGTGGCCGTGCTGCCCGCCTTCGCGCTGCTGTTCGGCATGCTGCGGATGCCCGAGAGCCCGCGCTGGCTCTCCGGCCGCGGCCGTGACGACGAGGCCCGCGAGGTCCTCCACCAGGTCCGCTCCCCCGAGCGCGCCGACGCGGAGATGGACGAGGTCCACGCGCTCATCGAGGAGGAGCAGGAGGCCCAGACCGGCGGCTGGTCCGACCTGGCCGTCCCGTGGGTGCGCCGGCTGATCTTCATCGGCATCGGCCTGGGCATCGTCCAGCAGGTCACCGGCATCAACTCGATCATGTACTACGGCACGCAGCTGCTGCAGGACGCCGGCTTCTCCGCCGAGGCCGCGATCATCGCGAACACCCTCAACGGTCTCGCCAGCCTCCTCGGCATCACCGTCGGCATCCTGCTGATCAACAAGATCGACCGCCGCACGATGCTGCTCGGCGGCTACGGCCTCATCATCTTCTTCCACCTCGCGGTGGGCCTCGCCGGCAACTTCCTGCCCGAGAACGACTTCAAGCCCTACGCCATCCTCGTGCTGGTCGCGCTGTTCGTGTTCTTCATGCAGGGCACGCTCGGCCCGCTCGTGTGGCTGATGCTCGCCGAGATCTTCCCGCTGAAGATCCGCTCCTTCGCCATGGGCACCTGCGTGTTCGTCCTCTGGATCACCAATGCGCTCGTCGCCTTCGCCTTCCCGCAGGTCGTCTCCGCCCTCGGCATCGGCCCGACCTTCTTCATCTTCGCGGGCATCGGCGTCCTCTCCACCCTGTTCATCTACTTCTTCGTCCCCGAGACCCGGGGCAAGACGCTCGAGCAGTTCGAGGCGGAGATGAGCGCCTGACCGGCGCCGCTCCCCACCGACGACACGAAAGAAGGCACGCATGTCCATCCTCGTTGCCGTGACCGACAGCCCCGAGGGCAGCAAGGCGCTCGTCGCCGCTGCCGATGAGGCCCAGCTGCTCGGCCAGAAGCTCTACGTCCTCAACCTCGCTCTGCGATCCCTGGCCGACCTCCCGGTCGTGGACGCCGGCGTGGAGATCATCAACCGCAAGGGCCGCGGCGACCGCGACCCCGTGCACGCCGTGCTCGACGAGATCGAGAACCTCAAGATCGACCGTCTCGTCATCGGCATCAAGCGCCGCTCGGCCGTCGGCAAGGCCCTCCTGGGCTCCGTCAGCCAGCGCCTGCTGCTCGAGTGCCCCGTGCCCGTCGTCGCCGTGAAGGTCGACGCCTGACACGCAGCACCTGCTCCACCCACGCGAACCCGGTCCCGCTTCGGCGGGGCCGGGTTCGTGTCATTTCGGCGCCCTCCGGGCGCATGTTCGCGCGCTTATACCCCTGTTCTTCGCTCCGAGCCCTCGGCACCGACGCTCGCAGGCTCGCGGTCGTCACCTCGCCATCGTCGCTGCAGAACAGGCGTCGCGCGCGAACGCTTCATGGGTCCGGAAGCACTGATCCCCCAGAGGCACAGGGGATGTGTCTCTGGGGGATCGGTCAGGCTGCGTCGCCGGAGGCGACCGATGAATCAGCCCCAGCGCTTGATGTGCTTGTCGATCTCGCTGCGCATGTGGTGGGTGGACGCGTCGCGGCGGTCCTCCCACGCGAACACGCACGAGGTGAGGATCGCGTCGTCGTCCTGGGCGAACTTCATGGTGCCGAGCTTGGAGAAGAAGGCGTCCCAGTCCAGCTCGCCCTGGCCGATGTCGAGGTGCTGGTGCACGCGCACGGCGTTGCCGGGAGGGTTGGTGATGTAGCGCAGGCCCGAGGACGCGGTGTGGTCGAAGACGTCCGCGAGGTGCACGTGGGTCAGCAGGTCACCGGCGTAGTCCATGATGTCGACCATCTCCTGCGCGGAGTGGGCACCGTGGTGGAACGTGTGCGGGCAGCAGTACAGGTAGGAGACCAGCGGCGAGTTGATGCCGCGGATCATGTCGATCGAGGTCTTGGCGTCCTCGACGAAGTCGTCGGGGTGCGGCTCCAGGCGCAGGCGCATGCCCTCGCGCTCGAAGACCGGCATGAGCTCCTCCATCGAGCGCCAGAACTGGCCCTCGGAGGTCTCGGCGTCCTCAGGGCGACCGTTGAACTCGGAGTTCATGATGTCGCAGCCGAGCTCGGTGGTGAGCTCGATGGCGCGCTTCCAGTAGCGGACGGCGGCCTGGCGCTGGATCTCGTCCGGGCCGGACCAGCGGTAGAGCGGGAGGTGGCAGGCGATCTTCACGCCGGCGGCGTCCAGGGCCTTCTTGAAGCCCTTGACGGTGTCGTCGTTGGCGCGGGCGTGGAGGAAGAACGGGGTGAAGTCCTCGCGGGGCGAGAGCTCGATGTACTCGAAGCCGAGGTCGGCGACGACGCCGGGCAGCTGCGTCAGCGGCACGTCGCGGTACATGTACGGGTCAAGCGCGATCTTCATCTGGGTCTGTCTCTCCGTGTCGGTGGTGCTGCGGGGCGACGTCCGCGGCCGGCGGGGCGGCCGCGACGTGACGGTGCCGCCGACCGCGACCCGGGGCTGGCACGGCCCGGGAGGCGGTCGACGGCGGAGGCCGCCCGCGAGAGGTGGCGCGGGCGACCGGGACGCCTGCGAGGACAGGCGTACGTGCGTGGGGCTCAGGCGTAGAGCGCGGGCTTCTCGACCAGGTCGACGCCGACGCGCTCGCCGGTCTGCAGGGCCTGGACGCCGGCGGCGCACACGGCGGTGGCGGCGTAGCCGTCCCAGCTGCTGGGGCCGGTGAGGGGCTCGCCGGACGAGACCTGGGCGACCCACTCGGTGAACTCGGTGTCGAAGGCCGAGCGGAAGCGGGCCTGGAAGTCACCGGGCACCTGCACGGAGACGGCGCCGTTGGCGCGCACGGCGGTGAGGCCGCGGTCGGCCAGGGCCACGGTGCCGTCCTCGCCGATGACCTCACCGCGGATGTCGTAGCCGTAGCGGATGTTGACGGAGGTCTCGACGTGGATGATCGCGCCCGTCGAGGTCTCGACGGTCATGAGCAGCGGGTCCTGCAGGTCGTCGCCGCCCTCACGGTCCAGGCCGTGACGGTTGGAGCGGGGCGCGATGACGCGGATGCCGGTGATCTCGGCGTCCAGCAGCCAGCGGGCCACGTCGAAGTCGTGCACGGCGGTGTCGACGATCGCCATCTCGCGGGTGTAGATCGCAGGCACGTCGGGGTTGCGGTGGCCGGACATGAACACCAGCGGGGCGCCGATGACGCCCGAGGCGATCGTCGCCTTCATCTCGCGGTAGGCGGCGTCGTAGCGGCGCATGTAGCCGACCTGGACGAGGCGGGAGCCGTGGGCGACCTCGGCCTCGATGATGCGCAGGGTGGCCTCGGCGGTGGTGGCCAGCGGCTTCTCGCAGAAGACGTGCTTGCCGGCGGCGATGGAGGCGAGCACGAACTCCTCGTGCGTGGGGCCCCAGGAGGTCACGACGATCGCGTCGACGTCGTCGGCGTTGATCACGGAGTGGCCGTCGGGGTGGACCGTGATCCCGTCGTACCGGGAGGCCACCTCCTTGGCCAGGGTCTCGTTGTGGTCGGTGATCGCGGTGACGGTCGCGCCGGGGACGAGCCCGTGCAGCCGCTCCACGTGCTGCTGGCCGATCATGCCGGTGCCGATGACGCCGATGCGCAGGGTCATGGGGTGTCTCTTCCTCGAGGGGTCCGGGCCGGCCCGGACGGTGGGGTCTGTGGGGAGGGTGTGCTGCGTGCCGGAGCGGCAGGTCAGCGGATGCCGCGCCAGCGGCGGACGGGGCCGAGGCCGCAGCCGGCGTAGTAGCCGGCCGTGCGGGCACCGATCGGGAACGGGACGTGCGGCTCGACCGGGTAGAGGTCCTGCTCGATGATCGTGAAGATCTCGCGGTCCAGGACGCCCAGGGAGTCGAGGAAGGTGGGCATGTGCGGCTCCCCGGCCCACGGCTCGCACATGACGCCGTGCTGCACCGCGTCCGAGAGCGGGAGCTTCTCCTTGATGACCATGGCCCGCACCTCGGGGTCCACGGACTTCAGGTGCACGTAGGTGATCCGCTCGGGGAACTTCTCCACGATGTCGACGTTGTCGCCGTCGCAGTAGGCGACGTGGCCGGTGTCGAGGCAGAGGTTGACCAGCTCGGGGTTCGTGTCGGTCAGGAACTTCTCGATGCGGTCCTGGGTGTCGACGTGGGTGTCCGCGTGCGGGTGGAAGACGAGCTTCACCCCGTAGGACTCGTACAGGTAGGCGGCCAGCTCGTCGGTGCCGGTGACGAGGTTCTTCCACTGCTCGAGGTCGAGCTCGGCGCCCTCGGTGGCGGTGCCGGTGTGCTGGTCGGTGTACTGCTCGGGCAGGTGCACGAGGTACTCGGCGCCCACGGCCTGGAGCAGGGCGGCCTCCTGGCCGAACTCCTTCTTGGCTTTCTCGAGCGCCTCGGCGCCCTTGTGCAGCCCGGCGAAGACGGTGCCGCCGGAGACGGTGAGGTCGCGCTTGGCGAGCTCGTCCTTCAGCTGCGCGGGGTCCTGCGGCATGAAGCCCTGCGGGCCGAGCTCGGTGTAGGCGTAGCCCGTGGCCGCGATCTCGTCGAGGTACTGCTCCCAGCCGACCTGATGGTCGTCGCGGGCGAACCACACGCCCCACGAGTCGGGGGCGGTGCCGAGCTTGAGCTTCGAGAGGTCGGACATACGGTGCTACTCCCTTGCAGCGCTTGCGGGGCGGCCGTGACACAGGCAACGTGAGGCCGACCACGTGTGGTGGTGGGCACAATGGGACTAGCACGTGCTAGTTCGTGTCAAGTGGGCGCGGTGCCCCAGTTTTTCACCCTCCCACGACGGGTGAGGGCGGACGCCGGCGTCCGGCTGCGTCGTCGCAGGTCAACGCCCCTATTCACCCCACCTGGGGCGGGGTGGTGGTCGCGGGGCACGACGCAGGACTCAGGAATTTCCCAGCTGTCAACCCCGACGGGGCTCCGCCGAGCTGCTCCGCGCGATGAACGTGGTGGGCACCACGAGCTCGCCGGTGCGTCGCACGGTGCCGGGCTCCGCCTCGATGCGGCGGACCGCCACGTCCACCGCGGCGCGCGCGAGCATCTCCGGGTCCTGCCGGGAGGTGGTGAGGTCGATGGCGCTCAGCCGCGACATCGGGTTGTCGTCGAAGCCGACCAGCGAGACGTCCTGGGGCACCCGCACGCCGTTGCGGGCCAGCGTGAGCAGCAGCCCGATCGCGGCGGAGTCATTGGGCACGAGGACGGCGGTGGGCAGCCGCGGCCGCTCGAGCAGCGCCAGGCCGGCGGCCGCGCCGGCCTCCTCGAAGTAGTCGTCGTCGCGGTAGTCGCCGGGCACCGTCACGAGGTCGACCTCACGGCCCAGGTCGCGCACCGCGGACTCGTAGCCGCGGCGGCGCAGCGGCCCGTCCGGCATGGAGTCGAGGGTGACGAAGGCGATCTCCTCGTGGCCGAGCGAGACCAGGTGCTCCACGGCCGCGCGCATGCCCTCGTCACCGGCGGAGCGGATGACGTCGTAGTCGCCGTTGCGGGCGCCGCTGCCGACGGAGACGACCGGCACGAGCACCCGGTCGACGAGGCGGGCCATGAGGCCCTCCTCCAGCGGCGCACCGATGAGCAGGAGCGCGGCGCAGCGGTGGCCGACCAGCTCCTCCACCGAGGCCTCGAGCCCGCGCGTGTCGGTGAGGGCGGAGAGCACCACGTCGTACCCGTGCTTGGCGGCCAGCGGGTAGATGGCCTCGACGATCTCGTGCTCGGCCGCGTGGGCCGGCACGAACAGCACCCCGAGCGTCCAGCTGCGGGTCTGACGCAGCGTGCGGGCACCCGTGTGCGGCGCGAAGCCCAGCTCGCGGGCCGCCTCGCGCACCCGCGTCCGGGTCTCCTCGCTGGCCCCGGGGGCGTCGCGCATGACGATGGAGACCAGCTGGCGGGAGATGCCCAGATGGCGCGCCACGTCCGCCATCGTGGGCGGCTTGCCCACCGCGCCGGACCGGTTCTCGCTCACCTGGCTCCCCCTCGCCGGTTCGTCCTGGGCAGCCACCCTAGGCCAGGGGCCACGGCCAGGTGTCGCAGGTCTCATGTCACGTGCCAGTCAGGTGCGCCGGTCCGTACCAGCAGGCGGGCTCTGCGGGCGCCCGATGGGCGGGTCAGAGGGTCACGAGCAGCAGGACGCCCGCCACCAGGCTGAGCACGAGCGCGATCCACTCGAACGAGCGCTGGTCGAGCCGGTGGATCACCTTCACGCCCACCCAGGCGCCGACGGCGAGCGCGGGGACGAGCGCGAGGTCGAGCACCAGCGAGCCGGCGTCGATCAGGTCGAGGTTGGCGCTGAACGGCACCTTCATCAGGTTCACGACGAGGTAGAAGTAGGCGCTCGTGCCGAGCATCTGGAGCTTCGGCATGCCCGCGGCGATCAGGTACATCGCCATGATCGGGCCGGCGGCGTTGGCCGTCATCGTGGCGAAGCCGGCCACGAAGCCCGCTCCCACGGCGAAGGCCCAGTGCTGGCCCAGGCGCGACTCCGGGTTCGCCCGTTTGGCCCACAGCTGCACGAGGACCAGCACCACGATGATGGTGCCGATGGTCGCCTTCATGACCTGGTCGTCGACCACGCCGATGAACAGCCAGCCGGCCACGAGGCCGGGCACGACGGCCGGCAGCACCCTGAGCAGGACCGACAGCGAGCCGCTGCGCCGGTAGGTGCTGACCGCGATCACGTCGCCGGCCACGAGCAGCGGCAGCACGGCGCCGGAGGAGGCGCGGGCCGGGAGCGCGAGGGCGAACAGGGCGGAGGAGACCGCACCCACCCCGCCCACGGCGGTCTTGGCGAAGCCGACCAGGAAGGCCGCGACCAGGAGGAGCACCCAGTCCAGCGGCGACAGGGTCGGCATCAGGGAGGTCAGCACGGGGCTCCTCGGCTCGGGTCGGGCCCGACGCCGGCGACGTCAGGCCGATCCAGTCTGGAGCACGTGCCACACGAGGGTGTGCCGGGGGTCACGGAGCGGACCCCCGGCACGGGGGCGAGCGGTCAGAGCTCGCCGGTGAGGAACTGCGCGCGCCCCATCCCGAAGGACCAGTCGGCGCGGGTGTTCTCGGAGACGTTCACCATGAGGTCCTCCGGGCGGACGCCGGCCTTGAGCTCGAGACGCTCGGCCAGCGCGGCGTAGAGCGCCTGCTTCTGCTCGGCGGAGCGGCCCTGCTGGAGCACCGAGATGACGACGACGCCGTCGGTGCGCTCGAGGCCGAGCCCGGTGTCCTCCAGGATGATCCGCCCAGGCTTGTGCTCGGTGACCACCTGGTAGCGGTCGCGCGGCGGGGCCGCGAACACTTCCTCCATGCACTCCTGCACGGCGTCGGCGATGGCGTGGATCTGCTCGAGGGTGCGCCCCTCGACGAGGTCGATACGAACGAACGGCATGCTTTGAGCATATGTCATGACATATGCACAAACCAGGTCATCTAGGTCACCCACCCCGACGGAATACGCGGTCCCGGCCCCGGGGCCCGTCGGCGGCTAGGGTGCAGCCACTTGTCCGACATCCGACCGGTTCCCGCCCAGCCTGGGCACGAACCCACCCGAGAGGTGCCGCCCGTGCCACGCGAGTCCCTGGTCAGCGTCGTCGCCAACGGGCTCCTCTCGCGCATGGTCTCCGGGGACCTCCCGGCCGGCACGCTGCTCCCCTCGGAGCTCGTGATCGGCGAGGAGTACGAGGTCTCCCGCCTGACCGCCCGCGAGGCCATCAAGCAGCTCGCCGCCATGAACGTGGTGCGCACCGAGCGCGGCCGGGGCAGCTTCGTCAACGAGGTCGACCGCTGGACGTCGATCGAGGCCGTCGCCCGGGCCGCGACGGCCAGCGGCGGCGCGCGCGCCATGTCGCTGCAGGTCCTCGAGATGCGGCGGATGATCGAGGTCGGGGCCGCGGAGCTCGCCGGCCCCCGCGTCACGGACGAGGACGTGGCCGCTCTCCGCGCCCACCTCGACGCCATGCGAGCCGCCCACCACAGCAGCGACGTCGACTCCTTCGTCGAGCACGACCTCGCCTTCCACGACGTGCTGCTGCACGCCTCGGGCAACCTGCTCGTGCCGGTGATGTTCGACCCGGTGCGGCGCCTGCTCGCCGAGACGCGGCTGGAGACGTCCGAGGTGCCGGAGATCCAGGCGCACGCGCTCGTCCACCACGAGAACGTGCTGGTCGCGGCCGAGGCGCGCGACGCAGAGGCCTGCCGCGCGGCCATGGCCGGGCACATGCAGCAGACGCTGGACGACCTGCACACCTACGTCCTGAAGGACTGAGGCGCCACCCCTCCGACCCCCCGCCCGGGGGCCGTCAGTCGCGCCCGGACGCCGACCGACAGGGCCACTGGAACGTTTCAGGCCATGTGACGGCCGTCTCGTGATGTGGACCATGCCTTCACGTTGACGCGACTCAGGTCACACACTTACTGTCAGATGTCTGACATCAGAGAACTAGCCCGGAAGTAGCTCCCCCATGACCACCATCACGCAGGTCCTGGCCGGCCACGCACCGTCGCCCACGACCAGCGCCGCCGAGGTCGAGGCGAAGGCCGCGAAGGCCCCCGTCCTCGTCGTCCTCGACGACGACCCCACCGGCACCCAGCCCGTCGCCGGGCTGCCCGTGCTGACCCGCTGGACCGAGGCCGACCTGGCCTGGGCCCTCGAGCAGCAGGTCCCGGCCGTCTACGTGCTCACGAACACCCGCAGCCTCGACCCGGCCGAGGCGGCGCAGCGCAACCGCGAGGTCGCCCGCTCGGCCCGCGCCGCGGCGGCCGCCGCCGGCGTCGAGGTCACGTTCGTCTCGCGCGGCGACTCCACCCTGCGTGGCCACTTCCCGCTGGAGACCGACACCCTCGTCGAGGAGGTCGCCGCCGACGTCACCACCGCGAGCGGCAGCACCGTCGCCGGGCACCAGGTCGACGCCGTCCTGCTCGTCCCCGCCTTCCCGGACGCCGGCCGCGTGACCGTCGACGGCGTGCACTACTGGGTGACCGACGGCGAGGCCGTGCCGGTCGGCGAGACCGAGTTCGCCAAGGACGCCACGTTCGGCTACTCCTCCTCCGACCTGCGCGACTGGGTCGCCGAGGTGACCCAGGGCCGGTACGCCGCGGCCGACGTGCTCAACGTCGACCTGCGCACCATCCGAGAGGGCGGCCCCGAGGCCGTCGCCGAGGTCCTCGAGCAGGCGACCGGCGGCCTCCCCGTCGCCGTCGACGCCGTGACCGAGGAGGACCTGCGGGTCGTCGCCCTCGGCGTCCTGCTCGCCCAGGAGCACGGCCACACCTTCGTGCACCGCGTCGGGCCGACCTTCGTCCGCGCGCTGATCGGCCTCGAGCCGCCGGCCCCGCTGGACCCCGAGACCGTCTACGGCGCCGAGGGCGGTGCCGCGACCGGCGGCCTCGTCGTCATCGGCAGCCACGTCGCCCTCACCACCCGCCAGCTCGCCGACCTGCGCGCCAGCGACGTCGAGCAGGAGGTCGTCGAGCTCGAGGTCCCGCTCGTGCTGGACCCCGCGCAGTCGCAGGCCCACGTCGCCGACGTCGTGGCCCGGGTGAAGAAGGGGCTGCAGTCCGGCACCGTCGTCCTGCACACCTCGCGCACCCTCGTCC
The DNA here is from genome assembly GCF_023554635.1 of Nocardioides bruguierae. Taxonomy (NCBI): domain Bacteria; kingdom Bacillati; phylum Actinomycetota; class Actinomycetes; order Propionibacteriales; family Nocardioidaceae; genus Nocardioides; species Nocardioides bruguierae. The sequence goes on along the minus strand of NZ_JAMJPH010000003.1, from coordinate 321,418 downwards.
GCGTCGAGGACGGCGCCAAGAGCCTCGACATCTCCCGCACCGTGTCGGCCGCCCTGGTCGGGGTCGTGCGCACGGTCGTCGACGAGGGCGTGGGCGGCGAGGCCGGCACGGCCGGTCCGCGCTTCGTCATCGCCAAGGGAGGCATCACCTCCTCCGACACCGCGACCGAGGGTCTCGGCATGAGCCGCGCCATGGTCCGCGGTCCGATGCTTCCCGGCATCGTCTCGCTGTGGCAGCCCATGGACGGGCCCGGCCTCGGCACCCCCTACGTCGTCTTCGCCGGCAACGTCGGCAACGACGACTCCCTGACCCACGTCGTCCGCACCCTGTCCGAAGGAGCCACCCGATGACCGCCACCGCCGTCACCCCCGAGACCAGCACCCCCGCCGAGGGCCTGTCCGTCTGCGTCCTGGGCCTGGGTGCCATGGGTCTGCCGATGGCGCAGAACCTGACGACGGTCGCGACGGTCCACGGCTTCGACCCCGCCGCGGCGCGCGCCGAGCTCGCCGCCGCCTCCGGCATCACCGTGCACCCCGACGCCCGCTCCGCGGCGGCCCCGGCCGACGTCGTGCTGCTCGCCGTGCGTGACGGTGCCCAGCTCTCCGAGAGCCTGTTCGGCGAGAACGGCATCGCCGAGGTGCTGTCGGCCGGCTCCGTGGTGCTCATGACCAGCACCGTCGGCATGGGCGTCGTCGTCGAGGCCGCCGAGAAGCTGGCCGAGCTGGGCATCGGCCTGGTCGACGCCCCGCTGTCGGGCGGTCCGGCCCGCGCCGGCGCCGGTGACCTGCTCGTGGTCGTGGGCGGCACCCCGTCCGACCGCGAGAAGGCCCAGCCGGTGCTGGACGCCATGTCCTCCACGCTCGTCGTGGTCGGCGACAAGGCCGGCGACGGCCAGGCCATGAAGACCGTCAACCAGCTGCTCTGCGGCGTCCACATCGCTGCCGCCGCCGAGGCGCTGGCGCTGGCCGACAAGCTGGGCCTCGACCTGCAGCGCACCCTCGACGGCCTCCAGGCCGGTGCCGCCGCCAGCTTCATGCTCGGCAACCGCGGCCCCCGGATGCTCCAGGCCTGGGACGAGGACGGTGCCGAGGTGCTCAGCCGCCTCGACATCTTCGTCAAGGACCTCGGCATCGTCGGCAAGGCGGCCCGCGAGCACCACCTCGCCGCCCCGGTCGCCGTCGCCGCCGAGCAGCTCTTCCTCCTCGGCGAGGCCCAGGGCCTCGGGCTGGCCGACGACTCGGCCGTCATCAAGACCCTCGCCCCGCAGCGTCCCGCTCAGGACTGACGTTGCTCCGATAGTGCGCGACGACAAGCACCGGTTCGCGCCCGTTCCGGGTGCTTTTCGTCGCGCACTATCCGCCTGACCCCCCGCTCCCCGCCGGCTGGCGCCCCCTGTTGCCCGCCGGTTGCTGTGCCCTGCGCACGCACGCAACACACTGCTGTCCATGCGGCCTCGGCCGTCCACTCTCGAAGGAGACCACCCATGGGTACGACCGGTCTGCTCATCACCGCCATCGTGGCGGTGGCGGTGCTGCTCGTCGCGATCATCCGGCTCAAGCTGCCGGCGTTCCTCGCACTCCTCGGCGTCAGCGTGCTCACCGCGCTCGTCGTCGGCATCCCGCTCGGTGACGTCGTCACCACGATCGTGGAGGGCATGGGCGGCACGCTCGGCAACGTCGCCCTCCTCGTCGGCCTGGGCACCATGCTCGGCAAGCTCATCGAGGTCTCGGGCGGCGCCCGCTCGCTGGCCGACACGTTCACCTCGACGTTCGGCGAGGCCAAGATCATCGCGGCGCTGACCGCGGTGGCCTTCCTGCTGGCGATCCCGGTCTTCTTCGACGTCGGGTTCATCGTCCTCATCCCGATCATCTACGGCTTCGCCGTGGCGCTCGGCGCCGACCCGGTCAAGGTCGGTCTGCCCGTCGGCGGCATCATGCTCGCCATCCACGTGACCGTGCCCCCGCACCCGGGCGTGGTCGGCGGCGCCGCGATCGTGGACGCCGACCTGGGCTGGATCACCATCTTCGGCCTGGTCATCTGCATCCCGCTGGCGTTCCTCAGCTACTACGTCGCCGGCGTGCTGAACAAGCGCGACATCGCGATGCTCCCCGAGACCGCGCGCACCTTCGCGTCGTTCCGCGCCTCCATGCTGGCCTCCGGCACCGGCGCCACCGGCACCCCCGCCGCGGAGGAGAACGAGTCGGCCGTCGTCAAGGCGGCCCGCGAGAACCCGGCCGGCTCCGGCTCGGTGATGTTCTTCATCCTGCTGCCGATCGTGATGATCATGGCCGGCACCATCGGCGGCCTCATGGTCACCGAGGGCTCCACCGCCGACACCGTGCTCGGCTTCGTCGGCGCTCCCGCCGTCGCCCTGCTCGTGACGACCTTCATCGCCTACTACGTGCTCGGCACCCGCCGCGGCGTCAGCTCCGCCGACCTGGGCTCCGCCCTGGACGCGGGCCTCGCCCCGGCCGCGATCATCATCCTCGTCACCGGCGCCGGCGGCGTCTTCGGCAAGGTGCTGACCGTCTCCGGCATCGGCACCGCCCTGGCCGACTCGCTGTCCGCCACCGGCATGCCGCTGCTGCTCGCCCTGTTCCTGGTCGCCGTGGTCCTCCGCGTCTCCCAGGGCTCGGCCACGGTCGCCATCGTCACCACCCTCGGCCTGCTCACCACGGCGGTCGTGGGCGGCGACTACACCACCGTGCAGGTCGCCCTGCTCGTCCTGGCCACCGGCTTCGGCGCGCTCGGCTTCTCCCACGTCACCGACTCCGGCTTCTGGGTGGTCACCCGGTTCCTGGGTCTCTCGGTGGCCGACGGCCTGCGCACCTGGACCGTGCTGACCTCGGTCCTCGGCATCGCCGGCTTCCTGCTCACCGCCGTCTGCTTCGGCATCGTCACCGCGGTGGGTCTGTGACGGCTCACGCCACCGCCACCGCGACCACCCCGGCCGACCTGGCCGGGGTGGTCTCGGCGCGTCTGGCCGCGGGCGGAGCGGTGACGGCGGTGGCCTGCTACGACTTCTCGACCGCGCTGGCGACGGTCACGGCCGCCGAGGAGCGCAAGCGTCCGGTCATCCTCCTCGTGCCGCCGGTGGTGGCCGCCGAGGCGACCGGCCTGCGCCTGGTCCGTGCGCTGCGCGGGCTCGCCGACGGCGCGAGCGTGCCCGTCGTCGTCCAGCTGGACCACGCGAGGGACCCCGACCTCATCGAGGCCACGGTGGACGCCGGCGCGCACGCCGTGCTCGCCGACGGCTCGCACCTCTCCCTGGCCGACAACGCCGCCTTCGTCGCCTCGGTCATCGCGCGGCTGCCCGAGGGCACCTGCGTGGAGGCCGAGCTGGGTGCCCTGGCCGGCGACGAGGACCGCACCGACAAGGTCTCCCACGTGCCCGCCGGCATGACGGACCCGGCCGACGTCGCGGTGTTCCTGGAGCGCTCCGGCGCGCACCTGCTCGCGGTCTCCATCGGCAACGCGCACGGCAACTACGTGGGCGACCCGCACCTGGACTGGGAGCTGCTGGCCCGCATCCGCGAGGTCAGCGACGCCGCCGGCGTCCCGCTGGTGCTGCACGGCGCGTCGGGCCTGCCCCGCGCCGACCTCGCCGCCGCGCCCCGACGCGGCATCGGCAAGGTCAACGTCAACACCGAGGTGCGCCAGGAGCTGCTCGCCAAGCTCGGCTCGGCCGTGCCGGCGGCGGTCTCCTCCGGCGCCAACGTGCGCGGTCTCGTGGCCGCGTGGCGCGGGCAGGTCGGCGAGACGGTCGGCGGGTTCCTGGACCTGCTCGACCCCTGATCGCCCCTCCCTCAGCACGCGACGCAGCACGGACAGCAGAGCGCCCCCGCTCCGGTCACCAGACCGGGCGGGGGCGCTGCCGCGTCCGGGACCTAGGCTGGTGCGATGCCCCTGCTCGGACCCCTCGACCCGCTGCCGCGACCGCACCGCGTGCTGGTCGCGGGCACCTCCGGGTCGGGCAAGACCACCCTCGCGCGCCGGGTCTCGGCACTCACCGACATCGGGCACACCGAGCTCGACGCCCTGCACCACGGTCCGCAGTGGACGCCCCGGCCGGAGTTCCTCGACGACGTCCGGGCACTGGTCGCGGGACCGACGTGGATCACCGAGCTCCAGTACGGGACCGCCAGGCCCCTGCTGCTGGAGCGTGCGGACACGCTCGTCTGGCTCGACCTGCCACGACGCACCGTGATGCGACAGCTCGTGGCGCGCACGCTGCGCCGTCGGCTCCGCCGGGAGGTGCTGTGGAACGGCAACGTCGAGCCACCGCTGCACACCTTCCTCACCGACCGCGACCACGTCGTGCGCTGGGGCTGGCGCGGGCACGGACGCACCGCGGCCCGGGTGGACGACGCGCGGGTCGCCCACCCGGGCCTGGTCGTGGTGCGGCTGCGCAGCCACCGCGAGGCCGACGCCTGGCTCGCCGGGCCGCTGACGGACGCGACCCGGGGCGGCTGAGCCGCCAGCCCTGAGGGATCCCGAGTCTCAGAGGTCCAGCACGAGCCGGTCGGAGCAGGCGCGGGAGACGCACAGCATCATGCAGTCCTGCGCGGCCCGCTCGGCGGGCTCGAGCACGGAGTCGCGGTGCTCCACCTCGCCCTCCAGCACCCGGGTCTCGCAGGTGCCGCAGGTGCCCTCCGCGCAGGAGGAGAGGACGTCGACGCCCGCCTCGTGCACCACGTCGAGCGCGCTGCGGTCGGCCGGCACGTGCAGGGTGACGCCGGTGCGGACGAGCTGCACCTCGAAGGGCCGGGCGGGCCCGAGGTCGGCGTCCTCGCGCGGGGCGAACCGCTCGAGGTGCAGCGAGCCCGAGGGCCAGTGGGCGCAGCTCTCCTCCACCGCGTCGAGCAGCGGACCGGGGCCGCAGACGTAGACCTGGGTGTCGGCCAGCGGCGTGCCGAGCAGCTCGGCCAGGGGCAGGTGGCCCTCGGTGTCCTGCGGGACGAGGCGCACCTTGTCGCCGTGCACGGCCAGCTCCTCCAGGAACGCCATGGACGCCTTCGTCCGACCGCCGTAGACGAGATGCCACTCGGCGCCGGCCGCCTCGGCGGCGGCGATCATCGGCAGGATCGGGGTGATGCCGATGCCGCCCGCGAGGAACAGGTACCGGGGCGAGGGGCTGAGCGCGAAGTGGTTGCGCGGGCCGCGCACGACCAGGCGGTCGCCGACGGAGACGCCCTCGTGCAGGTGGGCCGAGCCGCCGCGGCTGGCGGGCTCGCGGAGCACGCCGATGCGGTAGCGGCCGCGGTCCTCGACGTCACCGCACAGCGAGTACTGGCGCACGGGGGCGTCACCGGCGACGACGTCCACGTGGGCACCGGGCGCCCACGACGGCAGCCGGCCGTCCGCGGAGTCGGCGCGCAGGGTGATCGCCACGACGCCGTCCGCCGCCTCGACCTTCTCCTCCACGACGACGGCATGCTCGGTGAGCGCGGTCGAGGCGGTCTCCTCGCGCTTGCCGTCGAGCGCCTGGGTCTCGGCGGCGGGCGGGGTGAAGCTGACCGGCAGGTGCTGCCAGCAGTACATGTTGACCGAGCTGGGGTAGAAGGTCGGGGCACCGTCGAGCTCGTAGTCGCCGAGGACCGGCAGCGCCTCCTCCAGCGCGATCCGCACCTCCAGGCGCGCCAGCGGCGCACCGAGGCAGCCGTGCACGCCCTCGCCGAAGCCCACGTGCTTGATCAGGCCGCGGGTGACGTCGTAGCGGTCGGCGTCGGGGAAGCGGCGCTCGTCGCGGTTCGCGGCGCCGGTCACCAGGGCCACGCGGGAGCCCTGCGGGATCACCTGGCCGTGCAGGTGCACGTCGCGCGAGGTGGTGCGGGCGGTGAGCTGGAGCGGGGTCGCCCAGCGCACGGCCTCCTCGATGGCCTGCGGGATGAGGGTGGGGTCGGCACGGACGAGCGCGCGCTGGTCGGGGTTCTCGGCCAGCAGCTTGAGCGTGGTGGCGGTGAGGCCCGCGGTGGACTCCACCCCGCCGAGGAACAGCACCATCATCAAGCCGAGGACCTCGGAGGCGGGGTCGATGTCCTCGGGCGCGAAGGGGACGCCGTCGATCTCCGCGTGCGCGATGAGGCTGACCAGGTCGTCCTGCGGGCGCTCCTTGCGCTCCTGGAGCAGGTCGCGGAAGTACTGCGTGATGGCGGCGGTGTCGACCACGGCGGCGTCGGTGAGGTGCGGGGTGCCGGGCACGCGGCCCTTGAGGCCGTGGACCCAGCCCTCGAGCCGCTCGCGCTCCTCGCCCGTGGCGATCGGCAGGCCCATGAGCGTGAAGAACACGTCGAAGGGCATCGGCCAGGCCAGCTCGGCGGCGAGGTCGGCGGTGCCGCGCTCGCGCCACTGCGCGACGAGGTTGCGCACCACCCGCCGGATCGGCTCCTCCAGGCCACCGATCCGGCGCGGGGTGAACCACGGCTGCACGATCGCGCGGATCTTGTCGTGGCGCGGGTTGTCGGTGTTGGGCAGCGACCCCGGGCCGAGCTGCATGTGCGCGGTGTCGTCGAGGTCCATGCCCTCGAAGCTGCGGAAGGTGTCGGCGTCCAGGATCGCAGTGCGCACGTCCTCGAAGCGCGAGAGGGCGTACCAGCCCCAGCGCTCGCTGTGGAAGACCGGCGCCGCGTCGCGCATCCACGCGTACGTGGGGAACGGGTCGTCGTAGAAGCCGGGGGCGAACGGGTTGTACTCGGGCACCACAGTGGTCATGGCGAGGTCCTTCTCGGGTCGGACGCAGGGCCGCGGGAGGTCTCGCGGGCAGCTCGCGTCGGGGCCGTCGGGGCACGTGGCCCCGGTCACAGCACAGGAGTGTGCGGGTCGGCGAGAAGCGCGGTCAATGGTTTCCGCGCATTTTTCTAAAGCGCTTTAGTCAATCCATGGAAATGACCGCGCTTGCCCCCTGCGGCCGAGGCGGCTAGACCTACGCCATGCCCGACGTCCCGCCCGCGACCCCGGAGGCCCGCCCCCGTCGTCCCGCCCGCCGCGTGACGCTCGCCGACGTGGCCCGCGCCGCGAACGTCTCCCCCACCCTCGTCTCGCTGGTGCTGCGTGACCGGCCCGGCGCCGGCCCCGCCACTCGCGAGCGGGTGTTGGCCGCGGCAGCCGACCTCGGCTACCGCCCGGACCTGCGGGCGCGCTCGCTGGCCAGCCTCGACTCGCAGATGCTCGGCGTGCTCTTCGGCCAGGAGGGGCACTTCCACCTCGAGCTGCTCGAGGCCCTCTACGGGGCGGCCGAGCAGGTGCGCTGGGGCCTCGCCCTCGGCTTCAGCACCCCCACCCGGGACGAGGCCACGGCACTCACCTCGCTCCAGGACCTGCGCTTCGACGCGCTCGTCATGCTCGGCCCGCAGGTCGCCGAGCCCCGGCTCGCCGGCCAGCTGCCGCTGGTCGTGCTCGGCTGGGAGGTCGCCCATCCGGAGGTCGACGTGGTCCGCTCGGACGACGACGCCGCCATGAGCCTGGCGCTCGAGCACCTGCACGACCTCGGCCACCGCCGGATCGCCCACCTGCGCGGCGGTCCGGGGCTGGTGGCCGCCTCCCGCGCGGCCGCCCTGGCACGGGCCGCCGACAGGCACGACGACGTGACGCTCGAGGTGGTCGAGTGCGCCGGGCAGGACCAGATGGACGGCTTCCTCGCGATGACCGAGATGCTCGCGGACGCCGACGCACTGCCGACGGCGGTCGTGGCGTACAGCGACGACGTGGCCGCCGGCGCGCTGACCGCCCTCAACCAGGCCGGCGTCCGCGTCCCCGAGCAGGTCTCCCTCGTCGGCCACGACGACAGCCGCCTGGCCGGCGCGGAGGTCCTGGGCATCACGACGCTGCGCCAGGACCCGCGCACCCTGGCCGACCTGGCGGTGCGCCGCCTCGTGGCCCGCGCGGGCGGCGAGGACGTGGGCGAGCGCGTGCAGCTCGTGGCGCCGACCCTCGTCCAGCGACGCACCACCGGCCCGGCGCCGGCCTGAGGTCTGCACCTGGGCAAGGTTTCCGCGCCTCGGACTAGCACGTGCTAGCCACGACGCGTACGCTGTGTGGCACGTCACCTTCTCCGGTCCGGCCCCCGTGCGGGCCCGGCCTCATGGGGACGTGCCCCACACCCACCCGAAGCCGGTCCCCGGCGTCCTCACAGCGGAGGAAGTCCATGCGCTACGGCGTCTACAACGCGATCCTGCACGACCGGAGCCTCCCCGAGGCCCTGGAGGTCATCTCGTCGGTCGGCCTGACCGGCATCGAGATCAACACCGGCGGCTTCCTGCCCCCGGTGCACGTGCCGAACATCGACGAGATCCTCACCAGCGACACCGCGCGCGACGACTTCCTCGGGATCTTCGAGGGCACCGGCGTGGAGATCGCCGGCCTCAACTGCAACGGCAACCCGCTGCACCCCACCAAGGCCATCGGCGACAAGCACTCCGAGGACGTGCGCCGCTCGATCAAGCTGGCCGCGCGCCTGGGTCAGACCCGCGTCGTGACCATGTCGGGCCTGCCCGGCGGCGAGCCCGGCTCGACCCGCCCCAACTGGATCGTCAACGCCTGGAACTCGGCCGCCCTCGACGTCCTGGACTACCAGTTCGACGTCGCCGCCGCGTTCTGGAAGGAGACCGACCGTCTCGCCGCCGACCTCGGCGTCAAGGTCGCTCTCGAGCTGCACCCGCAGAACGTCGTCTTCAACCCGCGCGACATCCGCCGCCTCGTCGAGATGACCGGCGCGACCCACGTGGGCGTCGAGCTGGACGCCTCGCACCTGTTCTGGCAGCAGATGGACCCGGTGGCCGTCACCGCCGACCTGGGCGAGCTCGTCTTCCACGCCGCCGCCAAGGACGTCCGCGTGAACACCGAGCGTGCCGCGCTCTACGGCGTGCTGGACAACGGCTTCCGCAAGCTCGACCCGTCCGAGGACCGCGTGAACCTCGGCGGCGACGAGTGGGCCAACGAGTGGCCGAAGGACTCCGCGTGGGACTTCGTGGCCCTCGGTCGCGGCCACGACGCCGACTTCTGGTCGCGCTGGCTCGTCGAGCTCAACAAGATCGACCCCGACATGTGCGTGAACATCGAGCACGAGGACACCTCGCTCGGCCGCGTCGAGGGCCTCACCGAGGCCGCCGGCGTCCTGTTCGAGGCCGCCGAGAAGGTCGGCCTGCGCTGACCCCTCCCGCGTGGATCAGCCACTGATCCGCCCCACGAGACCCTCCCTCGGAGCCCTTCAGGGGAGGTGAACGCACACGGGCCCGCTGCCACCGGCAGCGGGCCCGTGCTGCGTCCCGGACGTGCACACCTCGCCCGACCGTGCTGTAATGAGACTCGTTCTCATTCTCATGAACGGAGGAGCGCTGTGCGCACACCCCTGCTCGTCGTCACCGGCGTCGACGCCACGGCCATGGACGCCGCGGTGCTGGCGCTCTCGCTGGACCTGCCCGGCGTGGTCGTGGTCCGGCACCGCATCGACCCCGTCACCCAGGTGCTCACCCGCACCGTCTCGGACGCCTCCGGCCACCTCGAGACCGCGCACGTCGAGCTCGAGCACGCCTGCGTCGACTGCGCCCTGCGCGAGGACGTCCTGCCCACCATCGAGCACCTCGCTCGCGCCGGCCGCTGGGACGCGGTCGTCTCCTGCCTGCCCGTGGCCAGCGAGGCCGACCAGGTCAGCGCCGTCCTCGAGCACGACACCCGGCTCGCCCGCCACGTCCGGCTCGCGAGCGTCGTGGCGGCCCTCGGGGGCGAGGTGGACGCCGGCGGGGAGGACGTCGTCGAGGACCTGCTCTGCGACGACGACCTGGCCGACCGCGGCCTGCAGACCGGCCCCGACGACGACCGTGGCCTCGGTGAGGTCGCCTGCGCCCAGGTCGAGCTGGCCGACGTCACGGTGCTGACCGGCGGGTCCGGGCCGCAGCTCGCCGCCCTCGTCGGTGCCCTGGCCCGACCAGAGGCCATGCTCGTGACCGGCTGCGCGGAGCTCGACGCCGGTGCCCTGCTCGCCGGGCGGCACGACCACGAGGCCGCGGTCGCGTGGATGCTGCCCACCGACGACGAGCCGCTGGCCGAGCCGTCCGCCGAGCAGACCGGCGAGGCGCGGGCCTGGCGCCGCGTCCTCGTCTCCCACCGCCCCTTCCACCCGGAGCGGCTCGTCGACGACATCGAGTCGCTGGGCTGTGGCCGGTGGCGTGCCCGCGGCTGCTTCTGGGTCGCCACCCGACCCGGCGACCTCGGCGAGTGGAGCGGCGCCGGCGGCCAGCTGAGCATCGGCACCTGGCAGCGCTGGGGCGCCCGCACCCCGCTCACCCGGCTCGTCTACACCGGCGTCGGCGAGCCGCCCGCCGGCCTCGAGGAGGCGTTCGAGCGGATGCTCGTGACCCCCGAGGAGGGCCTGCTCGGCACCGGCTCCTGGCGGGTCGCCGAGGACGGTCTCGAGCCGTGGCTCGGCGAGATCACCGACGTCGCCTGACCCCACTTCCCCGACCCCTTCCCATCGAGAGGAGCACGCCCATGGCCGTGCCCAAGCGCCGCACGTCGCGCAGCAACACCCGCCACCGCCGGTCCGCCTGGAAGGCGACCGCCCCCGACCTGGTGCCCGTCGTCGTCGACGGCGAGGTGCACCGCGTGCCCCGGCCGCTCGTGCGTGCCGTGCAGCGCGGCCTGGTCCAGCTGCCGGGGAACGCCCGATGAGCGCGCCGCGCGGGGCCCGCAAGCCGCGGACCACCACCCGCACCCGCCGCTCGCAGCCGCTCCTGGCACCCAGCGTCGCCCACGTCGACTACAAGGACACCGACCTGCTGCGGAAGTTCGTCTCCGACCGCGGCAAGATCCGCAGCCGCCGCGTCACCGGCATCACCCCGCGCCAGCAGCGGATGGTCACCCGGGCGATCAAGAACGCCCGCGAGGTCGCGCTGCTCCCCTACACCTCTGCGCGCCGCTGAGCGCTCCCGCTCCCCGTCCCCGAAGGCTCCGAAGGAGACCCGATGAAGGTCCGCAACTCCCTGCGCTCGCTGAAGAAGCAGCCCGGCTCCCAGGTCGTGCGCCGCCGCGGCCGCACGTACGTCATCAACAAGCAGAACCCCCGGCTCAAGGCCCGCCAGGGCTGAGGCCCCCGCCCGTCCACGAGAGGACCGCATGTCCCGCACCTGCATGGTCACCGGCACCACGCCGCAGTTCGGCCACCACGTCTCGCACAGCCACCGCCGCACCAACCGACGCTTCGACGTCAACGTCCAGAAGAAGCGCTACTGGGTCCCCAGCCTGGGCCGACGCGTGACGCTCACGCTCAGCGCCCGCGGCATCACGGTGGTCGACGCCCGCGGCATCGAGGCCGTCGTCGCCGACCTGCAGCGGCGAGGGGTGAGGCTCTGATGGCCAAGACCTCGAAGATCGCCGCCAACGAGCGCCGCAAGCGCGCCGTCGCGCGGTACGCCGAGCGCCGGGCCGCCCTCAAGGAGGCGGTGCGGACGGCGTCCACCGCCGAGGCCAGGGAGGCCGCCGTGCGCGCCCTCTCGAGGCTGCCCCGCGACGCGAGCCCCGTGCGCGTGCGCAACCGCGACCAGGTCGACGGACGCCCCCGCGGCTACGTCGGCAAGCTCGGGCTCTCACGCCTCAACCTGCGCTCGATGGCGCACCGCGGGGAGCTGCCCGGGATCACCAAGTCCTCCTGGTGACCCGCCCCTGACAGGCGGGGTGGGGTGCTGCTCGTGGTGGTGCTCGAGCCCCCTCCCCGTCCACCCGTCCGGCCCGTCGACGCCTCCTCGGAAGGTGTCGGCGGGCCGGCGTGCGTCCGGGCTCCCAGCTCCGGGGCTCAGCGCGCGCTCAGTGCGCGCTCGCGGCGCGGCGCTCGCGCGTGGCGAGCACGGTGTCCAGGCCCCAGGCCGCGTAGGCCAGGACGAGCAGGACGAAGCCGGCGACGCAGATGCCGGTCCAGCCGCCCGCGTCCCAGGCCGCCACGCCGATGGCCGAGCCGAGCGTGGCGCCGAGGAAGTACCCGGTCATGTAGAGCGAGGTGATCCGGGCGCGGGCCGCGTCGTCGAGGGACTGGATGACGCCCTGGTTGGCCACGTGGGTGCCCTGGAGACCGAGGTCCAGCAGCACCATCGCCACCACGAAGACCACGATGGACGTGGCGCCCCAGGTCGAGAACAGCACCCAGGCGAGGCCGAGGGAGCTGATGGTCGCGAGGCCGAGCCAGCGGTCCCAGCCGCGGTCGACGCCGCGTCCGACAGGCGTGGCCGCCACCGCGCCGGCGACCCCCACCAGGCCGATCAGCCCGATGACCCCGTCGGAGAGGTCGAACGGGTCGCGCGAGAGGTGCAGCGACATGGTCGCGAAGACCGCGCTGGCCCCCGCGAACGTCAGCCCGCCCATCAGCGTACGGCTCACCAGGCGCGGGTAGCGCACCAGCAGCGGCGGCATCGAGCGGAGCACGGCCAGGTACCGCGGGGTGGGTCCTTCGTGCCCGCCCTCGGGAGCCAGGGCGCGGACGCCGAGCAGGGCCAGGACGGCGAGGACGGCCGCCACCCGGTAGACGGTCTGCCAGCCGCCCAGCTCGGAGAGGAGGCCGGCCACGCTGCGTCCGAGCAGGATGCCGAGCAGCATCCCGCTCATCACCGTGCCCACGGTCCCGGCCCGCCGGCCGGGCGGCGCCAGCGAGGCCGAGAACGCCACGAGCACCTGGGAGGTGACCGCGCCGAACGCCGTGAGCACCAGGCCGGCCAGGAAGGCCGGGTAGGTGGGCGCGAACCCCTGCGCCACGAGCCCGAGGGCGACGAGCGCGAGCAGGACCGTCGCCAGCCGACGCCGACGCAGCAGGTCGCCCGAGGGCACGATGAGCAGCAGGCCGAGCGAGTAGCAGACCTGCGCCACGGTGACCGACGTGGCGGCCGCGGAGTCGGAGACCCCGAAGCCGCGCGCGATCGAGTCGACCAGCGGCTGGTTGTAGTAGTTGGTCGAGGCGGTGGCGCCCGCGACGCCGGCGAAGAGCCAGATCGTGGCGCGCCGGGCGCCGCCGTCGGGCCGGGTGCCGGGGTCGTCCCCCTGCGGCTGGTCGTGCGGCCGGTCGTGCTGCTGGGCCACGCTCACGTGGCGGCTCCCTTCCGAGATGGGAGCGTCGGCTCAGAAGAGCTGGCGCAGGTTCGTGCGGGCCAGGTCGATGATCTCGTCGCCGCGACCGGACATGACGGTGCGCAGGGCGTAGAGCGTGAAGCCCTTGACCTGCTCGGCGGTGACGGTCGGCGGCATCGACATCTCCTGGCGGTCGGTGACCACGTCGATCAGCGAGGGCCCGCGGTGGGCGAGCGCCTCCTTCACGGCGGCCTCCACGTCGTCGGACTCCTCGACCCGGACGGCGTGCAGGCCGATCGCCCGCGCGACCTGGGCGAAGTCGGGGTTGTCGAGCTCGGTCGCGAAGTTCACGAACCCGGCGGCCTTCATCTCCAGCTCGACGAAGTTGAGCGAGGAGTTGTTGTAGACGACGACGGTGACGTCCAGGTCCAGCTGCTTCAGCGTCAGCAGCTCGCCCATCAGCATGGCGAGGCCGCCGTCCCCGGCGAGCGCGACGACCTGGCGGCCGGGGTGCGAGGCGGCCACGCCGATGGCCTGCGGCAGCGCGTTGGCCATGGTGCCGTGGCTGAAGGACCCGATGAGGCGCCGGCGTCCGTTCATCGTGAGGTAGCGCGAGGCCCAGGTGACCGGGGAGCCGACGTCGGGGATGAAGACGGCGTCGTCGCTCGCGTGGGTGTCGATGACGCGGGTCAGGTACTGCGGGTGGATCTTGCGGCCGGGCTTGGTGGGGCTGGCCAGGTCGTCCAGCTGCGCGCGGGTCTTCCGGTAGTGGGCGAGGGCGTCCTCGAGGTGCCCGCGGTCGGTCTTGCGGGTCAGCCGCGGCAGCAGGCCCCGGGCGGTCTCGGCCACGTCGCCGACGATGCCGAGGTCGATGGTGGTGCGCCGGCCGAGCTGCTCGCCGCGGATGTCGACCTGGATCGTCGTGGCGTGCTCGGGGAAGAACTGGGTGTAGGGGAAGTCGGTGCCCAGCATCAGCAGGGTGTCGGACTCCTCCATCGCCTTGTAGCCCGAGGAGAACCCGAGCAGGCCGGTGAGGCCCACGTCGAAGGGGTTGTCGTGCTCGAGGTGCTCCTTGCCGCGCAGCGCGTGGACGACCGGCGCGCCGAGCGTGTCGGCGAGCGCCACCACCTCGTCGTGGGCGTCGGCGCACCCGGCGCCGGCCAGGATCGTGACGCGCTTGCCCGCGTCCAGCAGGCGGGCCGCCTCGGCCAGCTGGTCGTCCTGCGGGACGACGCGGGGCCGGGTGGTCGTGATGGTGGAGACCGTGGTGTCGGCGGCCTCGGCCAGCGCCACGTCGCCGGGGACGACGAGGACGGCGACGCCCTGCTTCTCCACGGCGGTCTGCATCGCGATGCGCAGGAGACGCGGCATCTGGGCGGGGCTGGCGACGTACTCGGAGTAGACGCTGCACTCGCGGAACAGGTCCTGCGGGTGGGTCTCCTGGAAGTAGTTGGTGCCGATCTCCGCGGTGGGGATGTGGGCGGCGATGGCGACCACCGGCACGCGTGACCGGTTGGCGTCGTAGAGGCCGTTGATCAGGTGCAGGTTGCCGGGCCCGCAGGACCCGGCGCAGACGGCGATGCTGCCGGTCGTGGCGGCCTCGGCGGACGCCGCGAACGCCGCCGCCTCCTCGTGCCGCGTGTGCATCCAGCGGATGCCGGAGCCACGCAGGGCGTCGGTGAAGCCGTTGAGCGAGTCACCGGGGACGCCGTAGACGCGCGTGACGCCGTTGGCCTCGAGGGTGTCGACGATGTTCTGGGCGACGGTGGTCATGAGCAACCGATACCCACCCCGGGCACCGACCTAGTCGCACCCGGTCGGTCTCACCCGTCACACCGGGTGGGGTGGTGCGGGGCGTCCCCGTCCGTGGATCGGGCGCAGACCAGGACTCCGAGTCCTAGGACGACCCGGGCGGTGGTGAGTAGGACGCCGGCGGGGCACCGTGGAGGCATGACCACCTCCCCCGAGCCCACGAACACCTCCTCCGTCCGCACCGGCCACCTGGGCGAGAAGCCCGTCCACCGCATCGGCTTCGGCGCGATGCAGCTCGCCGGCCCGGGCGTCTTCGGGCCGCCGTCCGACCCCGAGCGAGCGCGCACCGTGCTGCGCCGCGCGATCGAGCTGGGCGTCGACCACGTCGACACCGCGCAGTTCTACGGCCCCGACGTCGTCAACGACCTGATCCGCGAGGCCCTGCACCCCTACCCCGAGGGCCTGCGCCTGGTCACGAAGGTCGGTGCCTACCGCGACGAGCAGGGCGGCTGGCTGCCCGCCGGGCGCCCCGAGCAGCTCAAGGCCGCCGTCGAGGACAACCTCCGCGGCCTCGGCGTGGAGCGGATGGACCTGGTGAACCTGCGCCGCTACGAGCGCGACGCCCCCGGCGCCGACGCCGCGCCGCTGGAGGACCAGCTCGGTGCGCTCGCCGAGCTGCGCGAGGAGGGCAAGCTCGACCTGATCGGTGTCTCCTCGGTGCACCTCGACACCGTGCGCACCGCTATCGAGACCGTCGGCATCGGCCAGGTGCAGAACCCCTACTCGCTGCTCGACCGCTCCGACGACGACGTGCTGGCCCTGTGCCGCGAGCACGGCGTCGCGTACGTGCCCTACTTCCCGCTCGGCTCGGCCTTCAGCGGCGGACCCGCCGCACTGGCCGCCGACCCGCACGTCGCGGGGGTCGCCGAGCGGCACGGGGCGAGCGCCACCCAGGTCGCCCTCGCGTGGCTGCTGGCCCGCTACGACAACCTGCTGCTCATCCCGGGCACGTCGTCGGTCGCGCACCTGGAGGAGAACATGGCGGTGCTCGACGTGGCGCTGGACGCCGACGACCTCGCCGAGCTCGAGAAGGTGGAGCCGAGGCCGGTCGGTCACTGAGCCAGGCACCGGCACCGGCTACTGGCACCGGCTACTGGCACCGGCTACCGCGAGCCGAGCCTGATCGCCTCGTCCAGCGCCGCCGCGTCCGCGCTGCCGGGCTCGGCGGTGAAGATGACGAGGACGAGGTCGCTGCCCTGCACCTCCAGGGCGTCGCAGTCGACGGTGAAGGTGCCCACGACCGGGTGCACGAGGGTCTTGCGCTGGGCCCCGCGCACCCGCGCCGGCACCTCGGCCCAGAGCTCGGCGAAGCGCGGGCTGACCGCGCGCAGGTCGCCGACCAGGGCCTGCAGGTCCGGGTCGTCCGGTAGCCGCAGGCAGGCGGCCTTGAGGTCGGCCACGATGTCGGTCTCGACCACCACGCGGGTCGCCTCGTCGAGGCGACCCGCGTCGCCGGTGCCGGCGAAGGTGCGCCAGGCGCGGTTGCGGCCGCGTCCGCCGGGGTGGTCGTCGGCGTCGGAGAGGTCGCCGAAGAGGGCGTCGGCGGCGCGGTTCTGGAGCACCGTGTTCCACGCGGCGTCCACCACGCTGACCGGCGACTCGCCCAGCCGCGCCACGATGCGGCGCAGGCTGGCGCTGACCTGCCGGTCCATCCGCTCCGGGGACGGCGGCAGCTGACCGGCCATGCGGTAGAACCGGTCCGTCTCCTCGGCGTCGAGGCGCAGCGAGCGGGCCAGCGCGTCGACCACCTGCGGCGACGGGTGCTGGGCACGACCCTGCTCCAGCCGCACCAGGTAGTCGGCGCTCACCCCCGCCAGCTGCGCCAGCTCCTCGCGCCGCAGCCCCGGGGCGCGGCGCCGCCCCGACGCGGTGAGCGCGGGGCTCGGCAGCCCCGCCTCGTCCGGGGTGAGGCGGTCGCGCCAGGCACGCAGGTGCTGCGCGAGCGGGGGGAGGGTCGCGACGGCGGAGGTGCTCACCGCTCCATGAGACCAGAGGTCGCCAACCGTGCGGCCTCCCGCTCGGCAGCGGAGTTGAGGACGCCGGCGCGCGACCCGCTCAGCTTGGCGGCGACGTGCTCGTCGATGGTGACCGGCGCGTACAGCGGCGGGTGCTCGGCGTCCACGAACGCCGGCAGCGGGCCGACGCGCTTCTCGGCGTCGCCGTCGAGGAAGAACGCGGCCGAGCGACGGCGCTCGATGGTGCCGCCGACGATCGGCGGCTTCACCCGGTGCAGCGTGGAGAGCCACTGCTCGTTGGTGAGGCGGGTGGTGAGGTCGCCCAGGTTGACCAGCAGCGCGCCCGGCGCGGGCGAGACGTCGTGCCAGGAGCCCTCGTGCAGCACCTGGAGCCCGCGGACCCGGTCGGCCCACAGCACCGTGACGATCCCGAAGTCGGTGTGCTCGCCCATGCCGACGAGGTCCTCGTCCAGCTCCACCTCGGTGCCGGCCTCGAGGGCGTAGTTGTTCATCCGCAGCAGCTCGATCGGGTGGTCGAGCAGGCCGCCGAGCACCTCGGGCGCCAGGTCGAGCGCGTCGGTGAAGACGTCGACCAGGGTGCGGGCCACGCGTCCGGCCTCGGCGCGCCAGGCGTCCACCGCCTCGCGGAAGCCGGGGACGTCGGGCCAGGTGTTCTCGGCGTAGTGGCCGGCCACGCCCAGCCCGGCCAGGTCGGCGTGCGCGTGCTCGGCCGCGGTCGCGCCGACGTTGAGCGCCTCGAAGAAGTCCTTCATCCGGGTCTCGGACTGCACGCCCGCGCTCAGCGCGAGGCTCTCGGAGCGGGGCGGGGTGTAGCCACGGTTCTCGTGCGGCGGGCGGACGACGGCCTTCTTGGCCTCCAGGTCCTGGCCGAAGAAGGCGTCCAGCGCGGCCGCGAACGCCTCCTCCGTGGTGGTCGGGACGCCGTGCCCGACCACCTGGACGAAGCCGACCTCGCGGCAGGCGGCGTCCATGGCGGCCGCGCAGGCGGCCCGCTCGGCGGCGGTACCGCCGACCACGTACGGCGTGACGTCGACGGTGGGGACGGTGAAGGGTGTGCGCACAGGTGCTCCTCGGGAGGCGGTGGATGGTCCGTCGGAGGTGTCCGCTTTCCCGGCGCCCCGTGCGGCTCTGCTCGTGCCGCCGCGGGTGCCCTGCTGTCTTGTTGAGCTCCGACACCGTCACCGTAGGCGGGCCGTGTTTCGCCGACGTGAACCTCGCGGGCGCGTCAGCGCGTGGCTCCCTCCTTCACGGGCACGACCGCATCCAGGGCAGCACCGAGAGCGCCCGCAGGATCTGCCGGCCGGGCCGTGCACCGCCACGCCACCATCGTGTCGGGCCGCACCAGCACCGCCCCGTCGTCCGAGACCTCGCGCAGCCTCGTCCACGTGCCGTCCTCGACGACGACCCCCGGCCCCGGCTCCGTGCCGGGAGGGGCCACGGCGACGACGTCCACGGCCGCGGCCACCGGGTGCGACAACGACGCGAGGGCCGCCCGCCAAGCACCCTCCGCTCCAGCCCCCACGAGGAGGAGGAACCGGCCCGGCTCGCCGATCTCCACGGTGGAGACCCGGCCTCGATCCGTGCGGAGCCAGGCGTGCGGCACGTGGTGTCCGGGTCGGGTCGTCGGGCGGTGGACCAGAGTGTCGTCCGGAAGCAGCTGCGCCTCGGGGTCCGGGACGAGCGCGCCAGTGGGGTAGGCGAAGCCGTTCTCGGCGCCGTGGGCGTGGAACTCGGCGTCCATGTAGCGCACGGCGTCGCCGAGGGCCTCCTGCTTGGCCAGGCCCTCGGGCGAGTCCGACCAGAGGGTCGCCAGGGCGGCCCATCCCTCGGCGGCCGCCTGACCGGGGGCGAGGCCGATCGCGGTGTCGATCAGCCCGCCGTGGTTGGCGAAGTTGTGCAGGGACGAGTCGGCGACGCTGCGGGCGATCGCGTGCCGCTCCTGCTCGTAGGTGTCGAGGAGCGGCTCACACGACTCGTCCCGCAGCGCGGCAGCCAGCTTCCAGGCCAGGTTGTGCGCGTCCTGGATGCCGGTGTTGAGGCCCAGCGCGCCCCACGGCGGGATGCGGTGGGCCGCATCACCGACCAGGAAGCACCGCCCCTCGCGGAAGCGGTCTGCGACGACGGCGTTGATGTACCAGTGCGAGATCGAGTGGATCTCCACCTCGGGGAGGTCCACGCCGAGGGAGCGCCCCAGCCGCTCGCGCATGCCCTGCTCGTCGAACCGCTCCGGGTCGTCGGGGCCGAAGCCGCAGGCGAACACCCACTCGGCGGACCGGCCCTCGTCGTCCCAGGGCCCCAGGTGGTAGAGGTACCCGCTGCCGATCGAGCCGCCCAGGTCAGGATTCACGAACCAGTAGATGAGGCACTCGTGGTTGGGCAGGACGTCGGTGAGGTCGGCGCTGAAGTGCGCGCTGACCATGTCCACGAGATCGCGCGGGCCGCTCATGTCGATGCCGAGCGCGTCCGCGACGGTGCGTCCGCCGTCGGCACCCACGACGTAGCTCGCACGCACCACGTGCTCGCCGAGGGCGTCGCGGACGACGACGTCCACGCCGTCCCCCTCGGGCACGATCCCGACCACCTCGCAGTCGAAGAGCAGCTGCGCCTCCGGCCTCGCCTGGGCGGCGGCCCGCAGGATCGGCTCCAGCCGGATCTGGGGCAGCATCGTGTACGGCGCCGGGCTGGCCGCGGCGTACTCGTCCGCGTACTGCCCGCCGCCCCAGGCGTCACGCACGGCGATCTCCCGGCCGTGCAGCGGCGTCGGCCCACCGAGCGAGGTGTACCAGCCGGTCCGCGACACGGTCCGCGGCGGAGCGCCGGCGGCCGCGACGGCGTCCCCCAGTCCGAGGGAGCGCAGGATCTCGACGGTGCGCTGGTTGAGCCCGACCGCCTTCGGGTGGATGGAGGTGCCGGGGTGCCGCTCGAGCACCACGTTGCGCACGCCCAGACGGCTCAGCAGCAGGGAGGTGGTCAGACCGACCGGGCCCCCGCCGACGATGACGACGGGCGCGCTCACGCCTGCCCCGCCCCTGCGTGCGTCGAGGCGTCGGCGTAGTCGGTGTAGGTGTAGGGGTTGTCGAGCACCTTCGACTCCGGGACGTCCGGGTTCATCCCGGCCTGCCACTCGTCCTCTCCGAGCTCCGAGCGCAGGTGCTCGACGGTGGCCTCCACGGCCGCACGGGCACGGCCCAGGTCGATGCCGACGAGCTTGCCGTCGTGCTTGAGGACCCGGCCGTTGACCATCACCGTGTGCACGTCGCCGCGCTGCGCCTGGAAGACCACGTGCCCGTACGGGTGCAGCACCGGGAACATGACCGGGGAGTCGTCGTTCTTCACGAGCACGAGGTCGGCCTTCTTGCCGACCTCGACGCTCCCGACGACGTGGTCGAGGCCGAGCGCGCGGGCGCCGCCGCGGGTGGCCCAGCCGACCGCGTCCTCCGAGCGGGCGGCGATGTGGGTGACGGTGTCGCCGGAGGCGTGCGCCTCGTGGTGCTCGCGCGCCCGGTCGGCGTTCAGCGCCGAGCGCATGGCCGAGAACCCGTCGCCGCTCCACCAGACGCTGGTGTCGACCGAGAGCGAGATGTCGATGCCGTGCCGGCGCAGCGCCCAGGACGAGGGGTAGCCCTGTCCGCAGCTCGACTCCGACTCCGCGGAGACCGACGCGTGGCCGCCGGTGGCGGCGATCCGCTGGTAGCTGTCGTCGCTGAGGGTGGCCGCGTGCACGTAGACCGTCTCCGGCGTCATGAAGCCGTGCTCGTGCATGAGCCGGATGCCGTTGTCGTTGGTCGCACCCCACACCCCGGCGTGCGTGGTCACGGGGGCGCCCAGGTCCCGCGCGACCTCGAAGGCCGCCTTCTCGGGGAACTCGCTGTCGCCGGTCACGTCGAAGGCCATCTGGAACCCGAGCATGTCCGAGCGCGGCATCCGGCGCTCCACGAAGCTGCGGAAGTCCGGCGAGGTGGCCCACTCCCACGGGGCGCCGTGGATGTTGCCGTAGGCCAGCACGAACCGGCCCGGCACCTCCTCGAGCGCGTCCGTGGCGGCCTCGGCGTGCTCCACCGTGGCCAGGCCGTGCGACCAGTCGACGCTGGTGGTCACGCCGGCGTCGATCGCCTCGATCGCGCTGAGCAGGTTGCCGGCGTAGTAGTCCTCGGGGCGGAAGCGACGCCCGTGCTCGAGGTAGTTCCACACGAAGTACTGGGTGAGCGTCCAGTCGGAGCCGTACCCGCGCATCGCGGTCTGCCACATGTGCCGGTGGGTGTCGATCATGCCGGGCATGACGATCCCGCCCCGGGCGTCGATCTCGACCGTCCCGTCGGGCACGGGGAGGTCGCGCCCGACGGCCTCGATCTTCTCGCCCACGACGAGGACGTCGGTGTCGGGCAGGATCGTGCGGGAGTCGTCCATCGTGAGGACGAGCCCGTGGCGCAGGACGACGGCGGGAGCGGAGGAGACCTGGTCGGGAGTCGGTGCGGCGGTGTCGGTCACGGCGGTGTGCCTTTCTGCTGGGACGGGTCGAACCGGGGTGGCCCACCACGCGGGTGCGCCGACGACCCCGATCAGGTGGTGATGTCGGGGTAGGGCAGGGACACGTGCGCCAGACGGCGCGCGTAGTCGTGCTGCATGGCGAGCGGCTCCGGGAAGTCCCGCTCGAACATCGCGATCCACAGGGTCAGCGTGAGGAAGGGGTGGGCCCCCATCTCGAAGAGCGCGACGTGGTCGTGGGCGACCAGGGCACGCCGTTCCTCCTCGGTGAAGGAGAGCCAGGTCGAGTCCTCGGCGGCGATGCAGTTCAGGACGCGGTTGGCCATCTCGGCCTCCCACCAGGCCACGAGCGCGGCGGGCTCCTCCCGGTAGCGCTCGGTGAGCGCGGCGTCCCGGTCGACGGTGAACAGGAACTTGTCCACGAGGTACCTGCTCATGCCCGCACCCCCAGGTCGAGCCCGGCGCCCAGCCCGTCGACCGGTCCTTCGACCAGGTGCGGGTTCGGGTACCAGGTGAAGTAGGCCTCCATCGTGTGGAAGAGGCTGAGGCTGTCGACGTGGTCGGCGGCCGCGTAGCCGGCGACGCCCATCATCAGCATGAAGTCCATGAACCCGTGGGTGGCGTTGCCCGGGGCGTGCAGGCTGTCCAGCGTCACGTTCTTGAGCACGCCGTCGATGTCGCCGCGGGCGATCCAGTCGACCGCCTGCGCGTCGAACTCCGGGTCGGGCCCGGTGGGGCCGAACTGCCGGGGGCCGCCCAGCTCCAGCGAGAGGTGCCCGGTGCCGATCACGGCGACCCGCAGGTGGCTGGGCCAGGCGTCCACGATCTCCCGGATGGTGCGGCCCAGCTGCACGAACCGCTCGGGTCGCGGCAGCGGCGGGGCGAAGATGTTGGTGTAGATCGGCACGATCGGCAGGTCGGCGTCCGGGCGCACCGTGAAGATCGGGCACGTCACCGAGTGGTCGATCCGCAGCTCGTTGGAGAAGGCCAGGTCGAAGCCCCGGTCGATGCCCTCGCGCAGCATGTAGGACGACAGCTCCGGGTGCCCCTGGAGCAGCAGCTTGGGCATCCCGAACTCACGGACCTCGTTCTCCCAGTTGCCGTCGTAGACCGGGGCGTTGCCGACGAGGAACTGCGGCATGTTGTCCAGCCAGAGCTGGTGGAAGTGGTCCGAGCCGACCATGACCAGCACGTCGGGCCGCGCCCGCGTCAGGGTCTCCCGGTAGGCGGCCACCTTGCTGATCCACTCGGCCGCGAACGGCGGCGCCTCGTCGGCGGGCAGCCGGCTCGTGCGGTAGTAGAACGGATGGTGCGTGGTCGCGAGGATGGCGACGAGCTGGGCCATGGTCGTCCCTTCGGCTTCTTCTCGGTTCTCGGGCGATGGAGGTGGGGGCTCAGGCCGTGCGCAGGGCGCGACGTCGCTGGGCCAGGGGGACGACGGGGGCCAGCAGCGCCAGGACGAGGGCCGCGACCGTGCCGGCGGCACCGCCGTCGGGCACGCCCAGCGCCTGGTCGAGCGAGAGCGCCCCGGGTCCGGTGACGGCGAGGCAGGCGGCCACGAACCCGTACAGCACGGGCACCTCGCAGCCACCGAGGTGCGCCCACAGCCCCTGGGCCGCGCTCGGTGCGGCGGCGACGACCATCGTGCCGACGGCGATCGCGCAGCCCAGCGGGAAGGCCAGGCCGGTGCCGACGAGCACCGCCGCGGTCAGCTCGCTGACGGCGGCCACCGCCACCATCCGCCGCCCCGGCCGGAAGCCCCACGACTCGAAGACCTGCGCCGTGGCGGCGAACCCGGCCCCGCGGAACCAGCCCAGGCTCTTCTGCAGCGCGTGCCCGGCCACGAGGGCAGCCAGACCCAGGCGGAGCAGCAGCAGCCCGACGTCAACGGCCTCCACCGGGGCTCCCCTCCTCCTGGGCGGCGAGGACGTCGGCGGGGTCGACGAACCTGGCGTGGTGCTCGACGGTCAGGTAGGTGTCCATGCCCACCGGCATCCGCAGCTCCTCGGCCAGCTGGCCGAGCAGGCCGGCGGCGCGGGCCAGCAGGGCGAAGCCGCGCAGCAGGGGCAGCGGCAGCCCCAGGTCGGCCAGCCCGGCCCCCACGACGCCGGCCCCGTTGAGCACCAGCCGGCGGCCGAGCACCTCGTGGTGCACCCGACCGATCGCCTCGAACAGCGACAGGTGGGCGCCGTGGCTGCCCGTCTCGTGGGCGATCCGGATGAGTGCCGGGGTGCGGGGGTCGAGCTCCTTGTGCACCGGGTGCCCGAGGCCGGGGATGATCCGCCGCTCGGCGCGGGCCTCCTGCACGACGCGGCGGGCCACCTCGTCCCAGCCCTCCTCGTCGGTGGGGACCTGCTCGAGGTCGCCGATCACCGCGGCCAGGAACTGGCCGCAGTCCTCGGTCACCCCCAGGAAGCGGGAGCCGCCGCCGAGGAGGCCGGCAGCGAGGGCGCCCTGCACCGAGTCGGGCGCACTGAGGAACGTCAGCCGGGCCGCGATGGCGGTGGGCGTGAAGCCGTGGTCGGCCAGCGCCAGGAGGCAGGCGTCCAGCATCCGCACCTGGCCGGGGGTCGGCACCCGCAGCGTCACCATCCGGTAGACCAGCTCGGTGAGGCCGACCTGCCCCATCAGGTCCTCGGCGAGGTCCTCGCCCAGCAGCGTGATGGTCGACGTGGTCGACATCCCCAGCGACGTGGGGAAGTCGGGCGTGCCGCCGGGCGCCGTCACCGGGAGCCCGCCTCGGCGTCGGCGAGCCCGTCGAGCCAGGCCCGCACCTCCTCGGTGTGCTGCCCGACCTGCGGCGGCGGGCGGTCGTAGCGCACCGAGGAGCGGGAGAAGGTCAGCGGGTTGCGGACCAGCGGCACCGCCTCGTCCCCCTCGCCCACCTGGACGACGGGGTCCAGGCCGAGGCCGTCGGCGAACTCGACGCCCTCGGCGACGGTGTTGATCGGGCCGGCGGGCACGCCCGCCTTGATCAGCAGGTCGAACCACTCGGCCCGGGTGCGCTCGCCGAGCCGCTCCACGAGCAGCGGGCGCAGGGCCTCGCGGTTCTCGGTGCGGTCGCCGACGGTGCGGAACCGGGGGTCCTCGGCCAGCCCCGGGGCGCCGAGCGCCTCGCAGAGGGTGGCGAACTGCCGGTCGTTGCCGGCGATGACGATGATGTCGCCGTCGGAGGCAGGCAGCGGCTCGTACGGGAAGAGGCTGGGGTGAGCGTTGCCCATCCGGGTCGGCACGGTGCCGCCGGCGACGTAGGCCGCGGTCTGGTTCACCAGGCCCGAGAGCGCCGAGGAGAGCAGGTTGACCTCCACGTGCTGGCCGAGCCCGGAGGACTCCCGCTCGTGCAGCGCGCCCAGGATGCCGATGAGCGCGTGCATGCCGGTGACGACGTCGAAGACCGAGATGCCGGCCCGGAAGGGCTGGCCCTCGGGGTCCCCCGTGAGGCTCATCAGCCCGGAGATGGCCTGCACCATCAGGTCGTAGCCGGGCAGGTGCGCACCACCGCCCGAGCCGAAGCCCGAGATGGAGGCGTAGACGACGCCCGGGTTCAGCGTGGAGACGGACGCGTGGTCGAGGCCGTACTTGGCCAGGCCGCCGGGGCGGAAGTTCTCGATCAGGACGTCGGCCCGCGACGCGATCTCGCGGGCCACGGCGAGGTCGGCCTCGTCACGCAGGTCCAGGGCCACCGAGCGCTTGTTGCGGTTGATGCTCAGGTAGTAGGTGGAGACCCCGTCCCGGGTGGGTGGCACCCAGGTGCGGGTGTCGTCCCCGCCCGGGCTCTCCACCTTGATCACCTCGGCGCCCATGTCGGCCATCAGCATCGTGGCGTAGGGGCCGGCGAGGATGCGTGAGAAGTCCGCGACCACGAGCCCGCTGAGAGGTCCCTCGCCGGTCATCGCGCCACCACGTCCGCCTGTCGGTCATCTGTCCGCATAACGGCACTGTGACCACCGTCACCCGCCCCCGTCAAGGGTTTCGCCGGGCAATCGGACAAATGACCGCCAGGCGGTCACGGGCCGGTGACCTGCGACGGAGCTGTGCGTAGAGTGACTGCCGGCCCCCCCCCTGCGGGGGCTGACCCGAACCAGCCCGAACCCGGAACAGGAGCGAGGCGGCATGGCCGAGCGCGGCACCGGACCCGACTTCATCGAGTCCCTGGCACGCGGCCTCGAGGTCATCCGCGCCTTCGACGCCCAGCACCCCGAGCTCACGATGTCGGAGCTGGCCGAGCTCACCGGGCTCGCCCGGCCGACGGTGCGGCGCATCCTGCTGACGCTGGAGGAGCTGGGCTACGTCCGTGCCGGCCGCGGCGGCTTCTCGCTCACCCCGCGCGTGCTCCAGCTGGGCCTCTCGTTCGTCTCGTCCTCGGGGCTGTGGGACGCGGCCCGGCCGCACATGCAGCAGCTGGTCTCCCGCACCGGGGAGTCCTCCTCCGCCGCCCAGCTCGACGGCGCGGACATCGTCTACGTCGCGCGGGTCGCGGTGCCGAAGATCATCGCCCTGCGCGTCGACATCGGCACCCGCTTCCCCGCCGCCTCCACCTCGCTCGGCAAGGTGCTGATGTCGGAGCTGACCCCGGCCCAGGTGGAGGCCGTGCTGGCCCACCCGTCTCGCTCCGGGGTCGTACCGCGACTCCAGCCGGACCTGCCACACCTCCTCGAGGAGCTGGCGGGCACCCGCGAGCGCGGCTGGTGCCTCACCGACGAGCAGCTCGCCGCCGGCGTCCGCTCCGTGGCGGCTCCCCTGCGAGACGCGAGCGGGTGCGTCGTCGCCGCCATGAACGTGACCGTGCACGCCGCGGAGACCAGCGTGGAGACCCTGCTCGCCGAGCACCTGCCCCGCCTGCTGGAGACCACGCAGGCGATCAACGCGGACCTGGCGCTGCTCGGCCGCCTGCCGCTGGCCGGCACGCACTGACCCCGCCAGGCGGGCACCGTCTCACCCGTCGTCCGATCCGGAGCCGGCGGCGAGGCCCGCGCTAGCGTCACGCCTGCTCCGCTCGACGTCGAGGAACCCGGTGAGAACCCGGGGCGGTCGCGCCACTGTGAACGGAAACCTCCGTGAGCCAGACCCTCAGGGCGGAGCGCCGACGCGGGACGCGACATCCCGGGAGAGAGGCCCTCCTGTGCCCACCATCCAGACCACGACCGCCGGCAGCCTGCCTCGTTCGCAGGCACTCCTCGAGGCCGCCGGCGCACGCACCTTCGCCGAGGACGGCTTCACCTGGGAGCCCTCCGCCGACTACGACGCGCTGCTCACGCAGGCCGTCGCGGAGGTGGTGAGCCGCCAGCGCGACGCAGGCATCACGCTCGTCGGCGACGGCGAGTACGGCAAGACCATGGCCAGCGCCCTCGACTACGGCGCCTGGTGGTCCTACTCCTTCCAGCGGGTGGCCGGGCTCGCCCTCACCGGCACCGACCTGTTCAGCCAGCCGCGCGTGCGTTCCGGCCCCGGCGACGTCCGCCTGACCTCGTTCGTCGACCGGCGTGACCGGCACCTGTTCCCCGGCGCCTACGCCGACCCCGCCTCCGGCGTCTCCGAGGGCTCGCCCGCCACCGCGTTCCCCACGACCACCGGGCCGCTGGCCTACCGCGGCCAGGACGCCACGGATGCCGACGTCCGCCGCCTGACCGAGGCGCTCGCCCCCGGCGAGCGGGGCTTCCTCACCGCCATCGCGCCCGGCAGCGCCGCGCGGGTGTGGAACACGCACTACGGCTCCGACGAGGAGCACGTGTGGGCCTGGGCCGAGGTGCTGAAGGAGGAGTACCGGCGGATCACGGACGCCGGCCTCGTCCTGCAGCTGGACGACCCCTCGCTCGCGGAGAGCTGGGACCAGGTGAACCCCGAGCCGAGCGTCGAGGACTACCGGGCCTTCACCCGCGTCCGCGTGGACGCGCTCAACCACGCGATCGAGGGCCTGCCCCGCGAGCAGGTGCGCCTGCACCTGTGCTGGGGGTCCTGGCACGGTCCGCACGTGACCGACCTGCCGCTCGCCGCGATCCTGCCCGAGGTGCTGCGGGCCCGGGTCGGCTCGCTCTCGTTCGAGGCGGCCAACGCCCGGCACGAGCACGAGTGGACGCTCTGGCACGAGGTCGACGTGCCCGACGACCTGGTGCTCGTGCCCGGCGTCGTCGGGCACGCCACCAACGTGGTGGAGCACCCCGACCTGGTCGCGCAGCGGCTCGGCCGGTTCGTCGACGCCGTGGGCCACGAGCGGGTGATCGCCTCCACCGACTGCGGGCTCGGCGGCCGGGTGCACCCCGAGATCGCCTGGGCCAAGGTCGAGGCGCTCGGCGAGGGCGCCCGCCGCGCCGGCCTCAGCCGGGCACGTCGAACGTCAGCACCGCGACGGGGTTGGTGAACTCCCCCGTCCGCAGCGAGACCTCCACGTCCCACTCGCCCGCCGTCGGCACCGTCACCTGCCCCGCGTAGGTGCCGGTGCTGACGGGGGTCAGCGGGACGAGGCCGAGGTCCGGGCCCTCCCCGTCACCGCCCAGGAGGCGCACCCGCGGCGGCTCCAGCCCCTCGGTCGGGACGCCGGCGGCGTCGGTGACCCGGATGGTGACCGTCGTGGGCCCGACCGCCCGCGGGCTGAGCTCCACGGCCACCGCGAGGTCGTCGCCCCCGCTGTTCTCCAGCACGCCGGTGACGGGGCCGGTCGCGGCGGCCGCCGCGGGCTCGACGACCTCGGGCACCTGGTCGACCAGCACCGCGGTGAGGCCGAGCACCCCGACCAGCAGCGCGGCCTCGGCCAGGGCCACGCGCAGCACCGGCCGCGTGCGTGCGCCTCGTTCCCGGCGGGACGCCGCGCGCAGCCGCGGCACCAGCACGCCCCGGTTCCACGCCGCGAGCGCGACCACGACGACCACCACGGCCACCTTCACGAGCAGGACCCGGCCCCAGGCCGTCCCGAGCAGCGCGCTCCAGCCGTCGACGGTCAGCCAGGCGCCCAGCGTGCCGGTCACGGCCACCAGGGCGAGCAGCCCGCCGGCGAGCACGGAGAAGCGCCCCAGCACGGTGGCCGCCTCGTCCTGCTCGTCCGGCACCGACAGCGCCAGCACGAGGGCCACGAGCCCGCCCAGCCAGGCGGCGCCGGCGAGCAGGTGCACCGCGTCCGCGGCGATCGCCACCGCCTGCGGGGAGGCCGCGCGGGTGTGCCCGGACAGCGCGGGGGCGACCACGGCGACGGCCCCCAGCCCGAGGGCGATGCGTGGGCGCAGGCGGCCGGGCCGCCCCAGGAGGACGAGGAGCGCGAGCAGGCCCCCGAGCACCAGGGCCAGGACCAGCCACTCCGATCCGGGCCAGGTGGCCCAGGCCGCCGGGTCGGCCAGCGCGGAGGCGTCCCCGCCGACCTGGTAGAGCACGCTGAGCGGCACGGTCGCCAGCCAGCCGAGCACACCGACGACGACGGCGGCGCGGGTCGCCCGCAGCACCCGCCGACGCGCCTGCGCCATGCCGGCGGGCAGCAGGAGGACGAGCCCCGCGACCAGACCGCCCGCGGCCAGCAGGCCCAGGTAGCCGAGCCACCGGGCCGGCGCCAGGAGGAACGGCGGGTCGGTGGAGGCGTCCACCTCGACCGGTGGGGGCGCCACGTCCGGGCTGGGCTCCCCCACGGAGAAGGTCAGCGACCCGGCCACGGGATGGGTGTCGAGCGAGATGATCCGCCAGACCACGACCACGGTGCCCTCGACCGGGGCGGCGAGCCGCACCTCGAGGCGGTCGTCGACCGCCTCGGCCTCAGCCGCCAGGGGCACGCCGGAGGCGTCGAAGACCTGCACGCCGCCGGGCGGCAGGGAGACCGGCTCGGTGAAGTCGAAGCCGATCACCTCGGGCGAGGCCTCGAGCACGGCGCCGGGTGCCGGGTCGGACCCCAGCAGGTTCGCGTGGGCCGAGGCCGGGGCGGGCACCCCGAGCAGCAGGGCCCCGACGAGCAGCACCAGGGCCAGCAGGCGCCTCACGGACGGCGCGGCCGCCCGCGGCGGGCGAGCGCCAGCCCACCGAGGACGGCACCGACGGCGCCGAGGCCGAGCGCGGCGGTGCTCACCGGCCCGACGCCGGCCTGCGCAGGCTCCTCCTCGGCCGCGGAGCCCGCGCCGTGGTGGTCCTCGCCGGTGGCCTCGGTCAGGGTGAAGGACGGGGCGGGGTGCTCCAGCTCGTGCGCGTCCTCGCCCTCGGGGGCGACCTCGATCCACGCGGTCTCCCCCTCCTCGCAGGTCTGGATCGTGGGGAACACGAGCGTCTCGCCAGGGGCGTCCGGCAGTCGCAGCGCGATCTCGAAGGTGTCGCGCACGCCCTCGGGCAGCGGCTCGAGGGCCGTGTAGGTGACGGTCTGCGTGCCGTCGTCCGCCTCGGCCGTGGCGAGGTCCCACAGCGGGTGCCGGGTGGGCACGACGCCGATGACACCGTCGGGCACGGAGATGGCCACGGACGTCGTCGGCGAGCCGTCGCACCCGTGCGGCACGGCCACCTCGACGACCGCGTACGCGTCCGCGGCGGTGGTGTCGGGGGTGATCCCGACGTGCGCCGCGGCCGGCGCGGCCGGGAGGAGCAACGCGGCCGCCACGGCCCCCGGGAGGACGGCGAGACGGGCGGTGCGACGGGTGCTGCTCACGTCGGTTCCTTCTGCTGGAGGGGTGACGTGCGTCACTGAATCAGTGAACCGAACTCAAGTCAAGGATGTGAATTCGACACAGGAATGGCTACTGTCGTTCACGTCAGTGAATCGAAGCCGTGTACGTGACCGCGTGGGCGGCCCACCAGAGAGAGGCACCCCATGCCCAACATCACCGTCGAGCTGCTCGCCGGCCGCACCATCGAGCAGCGTCGGGCCTTCGCCCAGGCCGTCGCCACCAGCGCCGTCGAGCTGCTCGGGGCGCGCCGCCAGGACGTCCGCATGGTCTTCACCGAGATCACCGCCGACACCGTGGCCAACGGCGGCGTGCTCGCCAGCGAGGACGACAGCAGGGCCGGCGTGGTCGCGGGCCTCGCCCAGGGCTGAGCAGCCCCACCCCGCGCCACCCGCGCACCCGCCGGCACCCACCCCGGCACCCACGACAGCGCCGGCCTGGTCTCCAGGCCGGCGCTGCCACGTCCCCGCCCGGCGCTCCCACGCCCGGATAAAAGCTTCTGCCTACTGGGCGGTGAGTCGGCAGCACGCTGCTGCCGACTCGGCGGGGGCAGGGCGTGACGGAGCGGGCCCGGGAAGGAGGACCTCCCGGACCCGCTCGTCAACGGTGCTCGGTCAGCGGCGGACCCTCACCACCTTGGTGTCGGCGGCGCGGGTGGCCAGGCGGTTGCCGAGGTAGGCGACCCGCACGGTCATCCGGCCCCGCTGCACCGCGCGCGGGAGGCGCAGCACGGCCACGCCGTCCCGCACGCGGACGGTGGTGACGTAGCGGCCGGAGCGGACCCCGCCGCGGACGACGACGCGCGCCTTGCCCGCGATCGTCACCTGGCCCGGCGCCTGGGCCAGGGCCTTGACCCGGAGCCGCTGGCCCCGCTCGATCGCACCGCGGGCCTTGACGGTCAGGGTCGTCGGCGCCTTGCGGACGACGGCCTCGACGGTGGTCGACGAGGCCGCGTGGGTCTC
The DNA here is from genome assembly GCF_023554635.1 of Nocardioides bruguierae. Classification (NCBI taxonomy): domain Bacteria; kingdom Bacillati; phylum Actinomycetota; class Actinomycetes; order Propionibacteriales; family Nocardioidaceae; genus Nocardioides; species Nocardioides bruguierae. The sequence continues at coordinate 290,515 of NZ_JAMJPH010000003.1, read as the reverse complement.
GTCGCCGGCGTAGCGGACGGTCAGCTCGTGCCGGCCCGGTCGCAGCGTCGTGCGGCCCAGGCCGACGCGCGCCGCGCCGTCCTCGAGGTCGACCGAGCGGAGGACGTCCTCGCCCAGCAGGACCTCGACGGCACCGGTGGCGGTGCCGGGCCGGACCTCCACGTCCACCCGCACGGGGCGGCCGTAGGTGGAGGACCGGACCGTGGCGCTGGTGGTGGTCTCCACCAGGGCCGGGTCGACCTCGGTGACCGTGATGGTCACCGTCACGGGCTCGGAGGAGTCCGTGCCGTCGGAGGCGGTGTAGGTGAAGGTGTCCTCACCGGAGAACGCCTCGTCGGGGGTGTAGGTGAACGACCCGTCCTCGGCGAGGTCGACCGAGCCGTGCTCCGGGGCGTCCTCGGCGAGGGCGACGAGGGTGTCGCCGTCCGCGTCGGTGTCGTTGCCCAGGACGCCGGGGGCGTCGACCTCGAGGGCGGTGCCCTGCTCGGTCTCGTAGGAGTCCTCGACGCCCACGGGCGCCTCGTTCTCCGGGGCCGGGCCGACGTAGAGCTCGTCGATCTGCTCCTGGGTCAGCGCGTAGCCGAACATGCGGAACTCGTCGACCAGACCGTCGTAGCGACCGTCGGGCCAGCTGGTGCCACCGATCATGTTGGCCGTGGTGTGGCCGTCGACGCCGACGTCGCTCAGGTCGAGCGTGAAGTCGGTGCGCTCGCCCTGCAGCTCGCCGTCGAAGTAGATCCGGCCCGTCGTCCCGCTGTGGGTGTAGACGATGTGGGTCCACTCGTTCAGCGGCACGTCACCACCGAGGGTCAGACGCTCCTGGTTGGCGTTGCCGGGGGCCTTGAAGGTCGCGGCGAACCCGGTGGGGCCGCCGGCCTGCGTGTTGGACTGCAGCAGGAAGAACGTGTCCGTGCTGGAGCCGATCTGCACGAGCGGCACCCAGTTCGGCAGCGCGTCCGGGCGGGCCCAGACCGAGATGGAGAACTCGTCGCTCATGCCCGCGTCGATGTCGTTCGGCAGCGCCACCTGGTTGCCGGTGGCGGCGCCGCCGCCGGGCAGCAGGACCGCGGAGCCGAAGCGGCCCTCGGCCCACGAGGTCTCGCCACCGAGGGTGGCGGAGCCGACGGACTGGTCGAGGCCCTCGTTGGCCACGGTGTCACCGCTGCCCTCGTCGAAGGCGTAGCGGATCGGCACGCCGGAGCCCGGGGGCGGGCCCTGGACGGTGTGCGTGATCGTCTCGGTCGAGTCGCGCCAGCCGGCGTCGGCGGTGAAGTCCACGCGGACCTCGTGCTCGCCGCGGTTCAGCGCGACGGCCTCGAAGGTGGCGGTGCCCTCGGTCAGGGTGACCGGGGAGCCGACGACGGAGCCGTCGACCACCAGGGAGGCGGAGCCCTCGGGCGTGGCACCGTCGGCCGCCACGGTGGCGGTGAAGGTGACCGGCTCGGCGAACGGGGACGGGGAGGCCAGGTCGGCCTCGACCGTCGTGGTGGTGCTCAGGGCCGTGCCGTCGGCGTAGAGCGCCGCGACGTCGGTGGCCGAGAGCGACGAGGACCAGACACGGACCTCGTCGACGAGACCGTCGAAGGAGGCGTCCGGGAACCCGTTGCGGCCCAGCCAGTTGTTCTCGGTGCCCGCGGCGGTGACGTCGCTCAGGGCGATCGTCAGGTCGTCGCGGCTGGCCACCGGCTCGCCGTTGAGGAACAGCGTGCCGGTCGAGCCCTCACGGGTGAACGCCACGTGGTTCCAGGTGTTGACGGCGACGTCGACGGCCGGGGTGGCGTAGACCCGCTCCTGGAGCGGCTGGCCGGCGACCTTGAAGGTGGCCGCGAGTCCGGTGTTGCCGTCGGCCTGCGTCTGGGTCTGGATCTGGAAGAAGCCGCCGGCCCCGCCCAGTCCGGTGCCCAGGTGGAACAGGCCGGTCCAGTTGTTCAGCGCGTCCGGGCGGACCCAGAACGAGGTGGTGAAGTCGTCCGCGCCGGCGAGCAGGTCGTCGGGCAGGTCGACGGCGTTGGTGTTCTCGCCGCCGACGAGGTCGAGCGAGCCGCCCTCGACGCCGTTCTCCGACCAACCGGTGTCGCCGGTCAGCACGGCGTCGCCGACGGACGCGTCGGTGCCTGTGCTGGCGGCGGTGGTGCCGGTGCCCTCGTCGAGCTCGTAGTGGAGGTCGGCGTCGGCGGTGCCCGGGTCCTCGGCGATGACGACCATGTCGTCGACCATGAGGCCGGCGCCGGAGCCGGGTGCGGCCAGGCGCAGCCGCTCGGCCCGGGAGCCGGCGGTGAAGGTGCCCACGTACGTGGCGTAGGTGACCCGGTTGCCGTCGGCAGCCGAGCTGTTCGCCGTCGTCGCGGTGAGCGTCTCGGACAGGTCGCCGACGGTCAGGGTCGCCGAGGCGTCCCCGAGGCCGGCGGCGTCGCGGCCGTCCCGGGCGTAGCGCAGCGAGACCCGGTAGGTCGCGCCCTCGTCCAGGCCGGTGAGACGACGCTGGAGCGAGCCGGAGTCACCCAGCGAGAGCTGGTGACCGGCCGCGCCGATGCCGCCCTGGCCGTTCGCGGTGCCGCGGACGAGCTGGACGTCGTCGGTGACGTTCCACGGCGTCATCCGGCCGTTGCCGGCGGGGACGTCGACGACCTGCGGCGGGTTGCCACCGCGCCAGTCGGTGGGCAGCCGCGGGTACTCGAACTGGTCGACGACCATCGGGGTGCGCTGGTCCATCTTCACGCCGGGCGCCAGGTCGAGCAGGGACGCCTCGGAGGGCGTGCCGGACTCGTCGAAGACGAACAGCATGTAGGTGCCGGGCGTGGCGTAGGTGCCGTCGACCGGGGCGTCGATGGTGAGGGTGTCGCCGTCCTGGGTGAAGTCGAGCTCCTGGAACGACTGGTCGTTGTTGAAGCCGTGCGTGACCGAGCCGTTGCGGACGAGGGTCACGCGGGAGACCGCGCCGGTGGTGGAGACGTCGAAGACGCCGTCGTAGCCGACCCGCGCGGGGGCGTCGGTGATCTCCGGCCGCGCGGCGAGCTCGTCGCCGTCGTAGAGGTAGGCCGGGGAGTAGTACTCGACGTCGGTGTAGTTGCGCGGGCCGGGCGTGCCGCCGCCGCCGATCATGACGCGGCCGTCGGGCAGCAGCAGGGCGGTGGAGTGGTAGAGCCGGGCGTGCTCGTGGGGCACCTCGACGGTGGTCCACTCGCCGGTCTCGGGGTGCCAGATCTCCGGGTTGGTGACGTAGCCGCCGTTGCCGTTGTTGTCGGTGCTGCCGCCGGTGACCAGGACGTCGCCGTCGGGCAGCAGCGTGGAGGTCGACCAGTGCCGGCCGAACTGCATCGGGTCGGTGGCCTCGACGACCGGGTTCTCGGTGCCGCCGGTGATGTCGATGGTCAGGCCGGCGCGGGCGCCGGCCGGGCCGCCGCCGTTGGCCCACCAGCCGCCGCCGACCTGCAGGATCTTGCCGGGGCGGTACATGGTGGCGGTGGACGTGGCGCCGACCGGGTTGCCGAGGCCGCCCTGGTTCGCGACGGCGCCGGGCAGCGTGCCGCGCAGCGTCAGCTCACCCTCGCCCTCGTTGCCGTAGGGGTCGAGCTCGTACATCTGGGTGCCGGTGACGTTGAAGACGGTGCCCTTGCCGGGGACCACGAAGGCCCGGGGGTACCACCAGCGGTTCTCGTCGACGCCGCCGCCGTCGCCGTAGGCCACGTCGCTGGTGGCCCCGTCGAGGGTCTTCCAGCCGTTGCCGGCGTCGGGGGCGTAGAGCTCGGGGGTGAGCACCGCGGGGCCGCCGGGGCCGCCCTTGAGGCTGCCGCCCTGCACCACGACGTCGCCGTTGGGCAGCGTCGTGCCGGTCGGGTACCAGCGCGGGTAGTTCATCGGCGCCTCGGTCTGCAGACCGGAGTTCGTCGAGTAGCTGGTGACGCCGATGGCCGCGTCGTTCGGGGCGTTGCCGCCCAGGCCGTCGTCACCGCCCACCGTCATCGTGGCGCCCTTGAGCGGGTTCTGGACCTGCATCGAGCAGAACAGGTCGGTGTAGGTCAGGTTCGGGATGATGCCGTCGCGGAGGTTCTCGAGCGTCCGCTCCTCGGCGGGGTCCCAGATGTCGACCTCGGTCTGGCCGCCCTGCGTGACCGAGCTGTTGCCGGTCCAGTCGTAGGGGGTGGCGTCCGTGCCCCAGCCGCCGACGCTGCCGAAGGACTGCACGGTGCCCTCCGAGGTCAGCGACATGTTGATCGGCACCAGCGGCCACGGCGTGACGCCGCTCCAGCCGCCCTGCTCCTCCTTGGACGGCGGGGAGCAGTCGGCCTCGAGCAGGCCGGCGGCGTAGGCGAGGCCGCGGCTCATCTGGGTGCGGATGACGCCCTCGGAGTAGGCGGTGCCGGCGTGGCCCATGCCCGAGTACCAGGAGCGTCCCTCGTCGATCTCCTGGCACCAGGTGATCGGGTGCGAGGAGCCCTGGCGGCCCATGCCGTAGGAGGACTCGTCGGCCGAGAGCAGCGTGCGCACGTTCGGCGCCGGGTTGACGATCCAGTCGTACCACTCGTCGCTGCGGGTGAACTCCGCCGGCAGGCCTGCGGTCAGCGGGCTGTCGGTGTCGGTGACGACGACGCGTCCAGGGCGCACGGCCGGGTTCTCGGGGTGCCCCTCGGAGGAGGCGCCGACGAGGCGGGCGTAGAACGGGTTGACGTCGTGCTCGCTCTGGCCGACCGACCAGCCCGCGTAGTGCAGGCCCATGTAGCCGCCGCCGCCGCGGATGTAGTCCTCGAGCGCCGCGCGCTGGGCGTCGTTGAACAGCACGCCGCCGGTCTGCGCGAAGACGAGCGCGTCCTTGGTGGCGAGGTTCTCGGGGGTGAAGGCCGACGGGTCGTCCGTCTCCTGGATGTCGACCGGCAGCCCGTACTCCGTGCCGAGGTCGGCGGCCAGGTCGCGGATCGCGGCCCGGGCCTCGACGTTCGAGGCGTGGAAGTTGGGCTTGTAGAAGAGCAGGACCGAGAGGGTCCCGTCCTCGTCCGCGGCGGCAGCCGGGGCGGCGGTGACGGCCTGGGTCGTGGGCACGGCCACGGCCAGCGCCGCCACCAGGGCGACGGAGTGCAGTGCCGACCGGCGCAACCGGCCGGCCAGGCGTCTGCGAGCAGACCTGCGAAGCACGTTCATGGGGCTCCTTGGTTCGTGGAACTGACGTGCCGGCGACCCGCCCCGTGCGAGCACCGCCCGATGGTCGGGCCGGCGCAGGTGGGGCCCGAGAGGACCGCTGGCGGCTCGACTGTATGGCGCACGTCACATCACAGTCAAGAATCAGATTCCTATTTGTGAATCTTTAGGATCCGCAGTTCACGTATGCGGACACGCCTCCAGCCCCGGGACGCCGTCCCGGGGCTGGGGGTCGCTGTCGGGGCCGCTGTCGGGGCCTCTCGCGGGGCCGCGTGCGCCCGGCGCGGGCACTGCGACTGCGGCGCGTGGCGGGGTCAGCGACGCACGGCCGACCCGCCTCCCGCGGCGAGCGCGCGCACCTCGTCCGCCGTGGCCATCGAGGTGTCGCCGGGCGTGGTGACCGCCAGGGCGCCGTGGGCGGCCCCCAGCTCCACGCAGGACGCCAGGGGCTCGCCGCCCAGCAGCCCGTGCACGAGGCCCGCGGCGAAGCCGTCGCCGCCGCCCACGCGGTCGAGGACGGCGAGGTCGGCGTAGGGGCGCGAGCGCACCACCCCGTCCTCGCGCGACCAGGCCAGGCCCTGCCAGTCGTTGCGCGAGGCGTCCTGCACGCGACGGTGGGTGGTCGCCACCACCGACAGGTGCGGCAGGCGCTCCCCCAGGCTCGCGCAGGCGTCGGCGAAGCCGTCGGGCGAGCGGTCCGGGGGCGCGTCGCCCTCGCCGGGCGGCGTGACGTCGGCCGGGTGCCCCACGAGGACGTCGACGTGCGCGGCGAGGCGGGCGTTGACCGCGACCGCCGCGTCCGGGCCGCCGCGGTCGGCCCACAGGCTCGGGCGGAAGTTGGTGTCGTAGGAGACCACGGTGCCGTGCCGCCGGGCGACGGCCATCGCCTCCTCCGCGAGGGCCGCCGTGCCCGGCGAGAGCCCGGCGAGCACACCGCCGGTGTGCAGCCACCGCACCCCGCGGCGCCCGAAGAGGTCCTCGAGGTCGAGGTCCCCCGGGGTCAGCAGGCTGGTGGCGGTGGCGCCGCGGTCGGAGACGCCCAGGGCACCGCGCACCCCGAAGCCGCGCTCGGTGAAGTTGAGGCCGTTGCGGGCGGCGCGGCCGAGGCCGTCGAACGGCACCCAGCGCACCAGCGAGGTGTCCACCCCGCCGGCGAGCACGAGGTTCTCCACGAGCCGGCCGACCTCGTTGTCCACCAGGGAGGTCAGGACGCCGGCCCGGTGGCCGAACACCGAGCGCAGGCCGCGGGCCACGTTGTACTCCCCGCCGCCCTCCCACACGTCGAAGGAGCGGGCGGTGCGGATGCGCCGGTCCCCGGGGTCCAGGCGCAGCATCACCTCGCCGAGGGCGACGACGTCGTACGCGCACTCCTCGGCGGGTCGCAGGTCGATCACCCCGGCACCGCCTCGCAGGCCTCGGGCGCGCCCAGCACAGCAGCGGCGGCGCACCGCCGCGCGACCTCGTCCCACTCCCCCGCGGCGAGCAGGTCGGGCGCCACCATCCAGCTGCCGCCGACGGCGGCCACCGCGGGCTCCGCGAGGTAGGCGGGTGCGGACGCGGCGGTGATGCCGCCCGTGGGCACGAACCGCAGCCCGCCGAAGACCGCGGAGAAGGCGCGGACGGCGGGCACGCCACCGACGACCTCCGCCGGGAACAGCTTCACGGTGTCGAGGCCGAGCGCGAGCGCGGCGGCGATCTCGCCGGCCGTGGCCACGCCCGGCAGGACCGGCAGGTCCAGCTCGCGGCAGCGGTGCACCACCTCGGGCACCAGGCCGGGCGAGACCACGAACCGGGCTCCGAGCTCGTGGGCCGCCTCGACCTGGGCCGCGGTGAGCACCGTGCCGACGCCGACGTGCACGTCACCGCGGCGGGCGAGCCGGTGCACGACCTCGGCGGCACGGGGGCTGCGGAGGGTGACCTCCGCGACCGGGAGACCGCCGGCGACCAGGGCTGCACCCAGGTCGTCGGCGGCCGCCGGTTCGTCGAGGACGACGACGGGCACGACGCGGTGAGGGCCCAGCCCGTGACCGCCGAGCGGGAGAGGTCCCGGCTGACCGGGGCGGGTGCCCGCGTCTGCGTCGCGCGTCCTCGGCGTGGTCATCGCAGCTCGGCGATGACGGTCTTGAGCTCGGTGTAGTCGTCCAGGCCGAACGACCCGAGCTCGCGGCCCCACCCGGACTGCTTGAAGCCACCACGAGGGAGGGTGACGTCGTCGGCGTGCCAGGTGTTGAGCCAGACGGTGCCCGCCCGGAGCCGGGCACCGACGCGGTGGGCGGTGCCGAGGTCCTTGGACCACACGCCGGCGGCCAGGCCGTAGACGGTGTTGTTGGCCGCGGCGATGACCTCCTCCTCGGTGTCGAAGGGGATGGCGGTGATGACCGGGCCGAAGATCTCGTCGGTCTGCACGGCCATCTGCTCGGTGACGCCGGTGATGAGGGTGGGCGCGAAGAAGTAGCCCTTGTCGGCGGCGGGGTCGCCGGAGCCGACGTTGATCGTGGCGCCGTCGGCGATGGCGCCGCGGACGTAGCCCATGACCTTCTGGTGCTGCTCGGCCGAGACCAGCGGGCCCATGGTGGTGGCGGGGTCGAAGGCGTCGCCGACGCGGATCGCCTGCGCGGCCTTGCCGACGCCGTCGATCACCTGGTCGAAGACGGAGCGCTGCACGTAGAGGCGCGAGCCGTTGACGCAGCACTGGCCCTCGTTGAAGTAGCCGGCCAGGGCGGCACCGGCCACGGCGGCGTCCAGGTCGGCGTCGGCGAAGATGATGTTGGGCGCCTTGCCGCCGAGCTCGAGGGAGACCTTCTTGAGGTTCTTGGACGCGCCGGCGGCGATCTTCTTGCCGACCTCGGTGGAGCCGGTGAACGCCACCTTGTCGACGTCCGGGTGGTCGACGAGGGCGGCACCCGCGTCGCCGAAGCCGGTGACCACGTTGACGACACCGGCGGGCAGGCCGGCCTCGAGCAGCAGCTGGCCGAGGTAGAGCGCGGTCAGCGGGGTCTGCTCCGCGGGCTTGAGCACCATCGTGTTGCCGGCGGTGATGGCCGGGACGACCTTGAAGCACGCCATGGTGAGCGGGAAGTTCCAGGGCACGATGCCGGCGACGACGCCGATGGCCTCGCGACGGGTGTAGGCGTGGAACTCCTTGCCGGGCACCGACATGGGGATGGAGGTGCCCTCCATCTTGGTGGCCCAGCCGGCGAAGTAGCGGAACAGCTCGGCGGCGACGCCGACGTCGCCGCGGGCCGAGGCCAGGCTCTTGCCGTTGTCGAGGGACTCGAGCTGCGCGAGCTCCTCCGCGCGGGCGTCGATCAGGTCGCCGACCTTCCAGAGGAAGTGGGAGCGCTCGCGGGGCGACATCCTCGACCACGGCGAGCCGTGCTCGAAGGCGCTGCGGGCGGAGACGACGGCGCGGTCGACGTCGACCTCCGAGGCGTGCGCGACCTGGACGAGGGTCTCCTCGGTGGCGGGGTCGACGGTGGCGAAGGTGCGTCCGTCCTTGGCGTCGACCCACTCGCCGTCGATGAGCAGCTGGCGGGGCGAGGAGAGGAACGAGCGGACGGCGGGCAGGAGACCGGGCCGATCGGTGGGACGGTCGAGAGACATGGTTGCCTTCCAGGGTGGGTGCGGTACGGGCCGGTGGCGACGGTGGTCGTGGGACCCGCGGCTACTTGATGGTCAGGACCTTGGAGCGGTCGAGGGTCAGGGCGACGGCCGCGACGATCACGGCGCCGTAGAGGATCTGCTCGTAGGCGCTGGAGACGCCGACGGTGGAGAGGCCGACGCGCAGCAGCGTCACGACCAGGGCGCCGGCCAGCGTGCGCCAGACGCCGCCGTGGCCGCCGGTGATGGCGGTGCCGCCGACGACGATCGCGGCGACCGCGGGCAGCAGCAGCGAGTCGGCCATGGTCGGGCTGCCGGAGAAGTTGCGGGAGACCAGCAGGACGGCGGCCAGGCCGGCGCACGCGCCGGAGAGCGCGAACGCACCCACCTTGACGGCGTCCACGTGGATGCCGGCGAGCCGGGCCGCGGACTCGGCGTAGCCGGTGGCCTTGAGGCAGCTGTCCAGCGGCGTGAGGCGGATGGTGAACGCGATCGCGGCCACCACCAGCACCGCCACCAGCACCGCGACCGGCACGCGGCCGCCCACGTACATCGTGGCCCAGCGCAGCGGGTCGAGGTTGCTGACGCCGACCGTGCCGGCCCCGGAGACGACCAGCGCCACCGCGCCGAAGACGCTCATGCCGCCGAGCGTCACCACGAAGGACGGGATGCGCGCCACGACGTGGACCAGGCCCTGGAGCGCACCGAGCGCAGCCGCGGCCAGCACCACCGCGAGGATCGCGACGCCACCCAGGTCCGGCAGCCACAGCGCCAGCAGCACGCTGGCCAGGGAGCAGAGCGCGGCGATGGAGAGGTCGATGCCGCCGCAGAGCACCACGATGGTGGCGCCGGCCGCGAGCACCGCCAGGGGCGCCGCTGTGTTGACGACGGCCACGAGGCTGCGCTCGGTGAGGAACCCCGGGTCGGCCGCGGTGAGGGCGGCGACCAGCGCGACGAGCGCGATCACCGGCATCAGCGAGGTCAGGCGGGACGCCGTCGAGCGACCGCGGGCGACGACGTCGTCCGGGCTGCTGCCCGGGCTGCTGGAGGGCGTGCCGGGGGCGGGGTCGGGCAGGACGCGGCCCTGGCCGCCGGGCCCGTTCTGGCGCAGCCGCGCGCCGGCCGGGCTGCGGCCGGGATCGGTGACGGCCATGCTCCCGGGGCCGCCTGGGCCGGGGGTGCCGGACGGCGTGGACGGGGTGGTGGCGGAGGTGCTCACACCATCTCCTTGACGAGGTCGAGCGGGGTGGGCTTGTCGCCGGTCGGGCAGGCCACCTCGGAGACGATCCGGCCGTCGCTCATGACGACGATCCGGTCGGCCATGCCGATGGCCTCCTCGAGGCTGTCGGCGAGCAGCAGGGTCGCGACGCCGGTGTTCGCCAGCTCGCGCATGAGGCGGTACACCTCGGAGCGGGCGCCGATGTCGAGACCGCGCGTGGGGTGGTCGAGCAGCAGGAGCCGGATGTCGGCGGCGACCAGCCAGCGGGCCAGGACGACCTTCTGCTGGTTGCCGCCGGAGAGCCGGCCGATCGCGGTCGAGCCGCTGGGGGTGCGGATGGAGAGCCGCTCGATCCAGCGCTGCACCAGCGAGGACTGCTTGGCCGGCACCACGAAGGGTCCGACGCAGCGCACGCCCTGCTTGGTCAACGTCATGTTGTCGGCCACCGACATGGGGCCGACCATCCCCTCGATCTTCCGCTCGGCCGGCACGTAGCCGACGCCGGCGGCGCACGCCGCGCGGGTGCCGGAGAGGTCCAGCGGCTCTCCGTCGAGGGTCACCTCGCCGGCGAGGGTCTGCTCGGCGCCGAACAGCGCGCGGCAGACGTCCTCGCGCCCGGAGCCGTGGACGCCGCAGATGGCCAGGACCTCGCCGGCGGCGATGTCGAGGTCGACGTCGTGGAAGCTCTTGCCGCTCAGGCCGCGCACGGTCAGGCGCTCGCGCCGCTCGGCCGGCTCGGCGAGGTTCTCGTGGTAGTGGTCGTCGCCGGTGGCGGCGCCGATCATCATCCGGTGCAGGTCGGCCGGCTCGGCGCCCTCCGTGCTCACGTCGCCGACGGACCGGCCGCCGCGCAGCACCGCCACGCGGTCGCACACGTCGAGCACCTCGTCGAGGCGGTGGGAGACGAAGACGACGGAGGCGAACTCCTTCAGCCGGCGGATCTGGGTGAAGAGGGTCTCGACCTCCTCCGACTCCAGCACCGAGGTCGGCTCGTCGAGGATGATGACGGGCGCGACGTTGGTGCGCTGCTCGATGCGCAGCACCTTGGCGATCTCGACCATCTGCCGGTCGGCGAAGGAGAGGGAGTCGGTGCGCGCCAGCGGGTCGATGGCGCTGCCGATCTTGTCGAGCTGCTCCTGGGCCAGCCGGCGCATCGTCTCCCAGCGGTAGAACCCGCGGCGCACGCCGGGGCCCTCGCTGCCGAGCACGATGTTCTCGGCGGCCGTCAGGTTCGGCACCAGCGACTGCTCCTGGAACACCATGCCGATGCCCTGCTCGGCGGCGTCGACGACGCTGCGCAGCACGACCTTCTCGCCGCGCAGGTAGATGTCGCCGGCGTCCGGCTTCACGAGGCCGACGAGGCTCTTGAGCAGCGTGGACTTGCCGGCGCCGTTCTCTCCGGCGAGGCCGAGGACCTCGCCGGGGTCGACGTGGAAGTCGACGCCGTCGAGCGCCTTGACGCCCGGGTAGTGCTTGACGAGGCCGCGGACCTCCAGCGCAGGGGTGCTCGCCCGGTGCGCCGCGGTCGGGCGGCTGATCGGTTGCGTGCTCACTTGACCACCTGGTTCCTGTGCCGCAGCGGCAGCGCGGCTGCCGCGACGGCGACGACGACGATGAGGCCCTGCACGCCGCCCTGCCAGTACGGGCTCACGCCGACCTGCACGAGGCCGTTGGTGAGCACGGTGATGAGCAGGACGCCGACGGCCGACTGCAGGACGCCGCCGCGTCCGCCGGTGAGCAGGGTGCCGCCGACGACGGCGGCGGTGATGGAGGAGAACGTCAGGCCGCTGCCGGCCTGCACCAGCCCGGCCCCGAGCTGGCTGGTGACCATGACGCCGCCGAGGCCGTAGAACGCCCCGGCCAGCGTGAACGCGGCCACCTTGTAGGGGGCCACGCGGACGCCGGAGAGCGCCAGCACCTCCTCGGCGCCGCCGATGGCGAACGCGTAGCGACCCAGTCGGGTCCAGCGCTGGATCACGTAGCCGACCGCGACGCAGCCGACGGCGATCCAGGTGAGGTGGGTGAGCCCGAGGAACCGGTCGCTGGCCCAGGTCTCCAGGCCGGCGCCGTCCAGGTTCGGCTGGACGCCGGAGAACATCAGCGTCGCGACGCCCAGGCCGACGGCGGAGATGCCGAGCGTCGTCATGAAGGACGGCACCTTGAGCGTGACCAGCAGCAGCCCGCTCAGGCCGCCGAGCGCGGCACCCAGCGCCACCGCGAGAGCGATGCCGAGGATGCCGAGATCGAGGTCGTTGCGGTTGTTGGAGACCAGCAGCGCCACCGCCACGGCCGAGGCCGCGACGACGCCGGTGGCCGAGAGGTCGATCGACCCCATGACCAGCACGAAGGTGACTCCGCACGTCACCACGGCCAGCACCGAGGCGGCGTCCAGCACGTTGGTGAGGTTGGTGAGGGTGCGGAACTGCGGGCTGAGCGCGGAGAAGAGGACGACGGCGACGAGCAGGGCCAGCGAGGGCCCGGCGTTGCGCAGCGACACCCCCCGCCGGGGCCGGGGGCGTGCTGCGCCGACGTGGCCGGCGGGGGATGTCATGGTCACGACAGCGGACCCGCCACGCGGTCGAAGACGTTGCCGCACTCGAAGTCGGCCGGGTCGGTGGACGGGGTGAGGAAGTCGCCCACGTTGTCGTCGGTGATGAGGAACTGCTCGGCGAAGAACGCGCGGTTCTCGTCGGCGACGTCGTCCATGCTCAGCTCGCCGGTGGCCACGCAGTAGCCCATGGCCAGGCCGATGCCGCCCTGCCAGGGGCCGTCGCTGGAGACGGTGGCGGTCATCCGACCGTCGTCGATGGCGGTGAGGGCGTCCGGCACCGCGTCGATGCCGACGACGGCGACGTCGGTGCGGCCGGCCTGCTCGAGCGCCTCGAGGGCGCCGAGGGCCATGTCGTCGTTGGCGGTCCAGATGCCCTTGATGTCGTCACCGTGCTTGGCGAGCAGGGTCTTGGTGACCGTCAGCGCCTCCTGGCGGGAGAAGTTGGCGGTCTGCTCGTCGAGCAGGGTGACGCCGGTGTTCTCCGCGAGCGAGGCCTCGAGGCCGGCGAAGCGGTCCTTGGCGGCGGCGGTGTCGAGCACGCCCTGGAGGGCGATGATGCCGCCCTCGCCGCCGATGGCCTCGGCGAGCGCGTCGCCGATCTGCTTGCCGGACTCCTCGCCGTTGTAGGTGATGTGGGCGATCCAGCGGTCGTAGTCGGCCGGGTCGAGCTCGGCGGGCTTGTTCCACTGGGTCACCAGGTAGGCGCCGGCCTCGTCGGCACCCATGACGATCGGCTGGGTGTCGGCGTCGCCGTTGGGCAGCACGTTGAGCACGAGGCAGTCGGTGTCACCGGCGAGCACCTGGCGGATCTGCTCCTGCTGCTTGGTGGACTCGCCGTCGTAGGTCAGGCGCTGCTGGGTGAGGCCGACGGACTCGGCGAACGCGTCGCCGCCGTCCAGCCAGGAGGCCTCGTAGGGGTTCGACTCGTTGCGGACCTGCCCGACGAGGGTGACGTCGGCGGGGTCGCAGGCCCCGGCCTCGGCGCTGGAGCCACCGCCGCCGGCGGTGGACGTCTCGCTGCATCCGGTGAGCATCACCGCGGCGGTGGCGAGGCCCAGGAACAGGGCGGCGGGGCGTGACTGGAACTTCATCGTTCGTCCTCGATCTCTCGTGACTTCGGGTGCCGGTCTCCCGGCGGGGGTGGGTGGTGCGTCTCGCCCCGAGTGGCGGAGGTGCGGTGGGTCTGGTGCGTGCGTGGGTGGGTGGGTGGGGCGCGCTCAGCGCGCCATCCACCCGCCGTCGACGACCAGCACGTGGCCGTTGACGTAGTCGGCGGCCGGGCTGCCGAGGAAGACGGCGGCGCCGGCGACGTCGGCGGGGGTGCCCCAGCGGCCCTGCGGGATCCGGTCGAGGATCGCCTGGGCGCGCTCGGGGTCCTCGCGCAGCGCGGTGGTGTTGTCGGTGGCCATGTAGCCGGGGGCGATGGCGTTGACCTGCACGCCGTGCGGGCCCCACTCGTTGGCCAGGGCCTTGGTGATGCCGGCGACGCCGTGCTTGGCGGTGGCGTAGGAGATGACGCGGATGCCGCCCTGGAACGCGAGCAGGCTGGCGATCGAGACGATCTTGCCGCTGCCGCGCTCGACCATGGAGCGACCGATGCCCTGGGTGATGTAGAAGAGGCCGGTCAGGTTGATGTCGAGCACCCGCTCCCACGAGGAGGCGGGGACGTCGACGGTGTCGATGCGGTCGATGATCCCGGCGTTGTTCACCAGGACGTCGACGGGGCCCGCGGCCAGGATGGACTCGCAGGCGGGGCCGATGGCGTCGTGGTCGGAGACGTCGAGGTCGACGACGCGGACGCTGCGGCCCAGCTCCACGGCCTGCGCCGCGGTCGCCTCCTGGCTGCCGGGCAGGCCGACCAGCACGAGGTCGGCGCCGGCCTGGGCGAGGCCCATCGCGATGCCCTGGCCCAGGCCGCGGCCCGCGCCGGTGACGACCGCGGTGCGGCCGTGCAGGTCGAAGGGGCTCGTGGTCTCCGGGGCGGTCAGCGTGGTCACAGGCTCTCCAGGGGGACGGACTGCAGGTCGGTGTAGGCGTTGTTCTCGCCGGCCATGGCCCACACGAAGGCGTAGGAGCCGGTGGCCGCGCCGGAGTGGATCGACCACGGCGGGGAGATCACGGCCTGGCGGTCCTTGACCACCAGGTGGCGGGTGCCGCCGGGGCGGCCCATGAGGTGGAAGACCCGGTCGTCGGCCTCGAGGTCGCAGTAGAGGTAGACCTCGGTGCGCCGGTCGTGCAGGTGCGGCGGGAAGGTGTTCCACACCGAGCCGTCGGCGATGACGGTGACGCCGAACTGGAGGACGGCGGTCTTGAGCTCCTCGCCCCACGCGTAGCGGTAGAGGTGGCGCTCGTTGGCGCCGGACTTGCTGCCCAGGGCCACCGGCTCGACCTCGTCGTGCTTGAGGGCGGTGGTGGGGTAGGTCGCGTGCGCCGGGGCGGAGACGAAGTAGAAGGCGGCGTCGGCGCCGGCGAAGGAGACCTCGCTCCCGCGGCCGACGTAGAGGCCGTCGAGGTGGCCGAGCTCGTGCTTGTCGCCGTCCACGAGCACGTGGCCCGAGCCGCCGACGTTGATGACGCCGAGCTCGCGGCGCTCGAGGTGGCTCTCGACGCCGAGGACGTCGGTGTAGGCGGGGAGGTCGAGCTGGCCGGTGCCGGGCACCGCGCCGCCGATGACCATCCGGTCGTCGTGGGTGTAGGTGGCCGTGACCTGGCCCTCGACGAAGAGGTCCTCGACGAGGAAGTCCCTCCGCAGGTCCGCCGTCGTCGCGGTCTCCGCGCCGGCCGGCGAGGTTGAGTGTCGCACCTGGATCACGGGCGCTCCTTGGTCTGATGACGTGATTCTCTGAACTGCGTTCGTATTCGTGAACTGAGTTCAACCTAGGATGTGGTTCACGTCACGGTCAATAGGTGGGAGTGAGTTTCTGTATGTGAACGAAGGGCGTAGTGTGTGCCCGAACAGGCACCCCTCGTTCTTCTTGGGTAAAAGGCGGGCACGACATGGCTCAGACCAGCGCAGACAGCACTCCCTCGACCGTGAAGTCGGCCGCGAGGGCGCTCGACCTGCTCGACGAGATCGCCGTGCGCGGCCCCGGGACGCAGCTCCAGCTCTCCTCGCGCATGGGCATCCCGAAGAGCTCACTGCACGCGCTCGTGCGCACGATGGTCGTCAAGGGCTGGCTCGAGACCGACCCCACCGGAACCGTCTACAAGCTGGGCATGCACTGCCTCGTCGCGAGCTCGGCCTACCTGGACGGGGACGCGATCCTCGCCCGCGCCGCCCCGATCCTCGACGAGGTCGCCGCGGCCACCCAGGAGACCGTGCACCTCGGCCGCCTCGACGGCGACCACGTCATCTACACCGGCAAGCGCGAGTCGGTGCACCCGCTGCGCATGCACTCCGCCGTCGGGCGTCGCCTGCCCGCCTACTCGACCGCGCTGGGCCGCGCGATCCTCGCGGAGATGCCCGTCGAGCAGCGCGCCGCGCTCGTGCCCACCGACATCAAGGCGATGACCCCGCACACCACCGTCACCAAGGACGAGGTGCTGGAGATCATCGACACCGCCGCGGTGCAGGGCTACGCCACGGAGTCCGAGGAGTCCTGCCTCGGCGTGCGCTGCTTCGGCGTGACGCTCCCCTTCACCCGCCACGCCACGGACGCCATGAGCGTCTCCGTGCCGATCAGCCGGCTCGGCGACGGCCGGCAGGACATGATCATCGAGACCCTGCTCGCCGCCCGCGCGAAGCTCGCCGCCACCGCCGACTGGTCCGCCTCGGTCTGAGGCTCAGCTCCGCGGCTGGTCCCCCAGGGCGTCGCGCAGCGTGCGCAGCGCGCTCTCCAGGGCGGCCTGCTGGTCGTCGTCCAGCGCCGCCAGCAGGTCCCGGACGTCGGCGACGTGACCGGGCAGCGCGTCGAGCAGGGTCCGCGTGCCGGCGTCCGTGATCTCCGCCAGCACCGAGCGGCGGTCGGCCTCGCTGCGCACCCGCCGCACGAGGCCGTCGCGCTCGAGCCGGTCGATCATCCGGGTCACACCACCGGTGGTGACGGCGAGCTCGCGGCCCAGCGCGGAGAGCGGCTTGGCGCCGCCGCTGCGGTGCAGCCGGACCAGCACCTCGTAGGTCGAGGCGGTGATGTCGCTGTCACGACGCAGCTGGGCGTCGACCCGGGTCGCGAGACCGGCCGCCACCTCCAGCAGCAGCCCCACCCGGGTCACGGCCTCGTCCGTCACGGGCGCGTCCACCACCGGGTCGGTCTCGCTCACGCGACCCAGCGTCTCATCCGCGGCGTCCCTCGCGATGCTCAGGCCGCGCGGCGCCGCAGCAGCGCGACCCCGGCGGGCACCAGCGACACGGCCACGAGGCCGAGGGTCACGAGGTCGACGTGGTCGGCCACGAACCGCACCTCACCGAGGTACCAGCCGGCGGCCAGGAGCAGCACGACCCAGAGCAGGCCGCCGAGCACGTTGTAGACCGTGAACCGGCGCCGCGGCATCGCGAGGGCACCGGCGACGACCGGGGTGAAGGTGCGCACGAGCGGCACGAAGCGGGCCAGGACGACGGCCTTGTGCCCGTGCTCGAGGAAGAAGCGGTGGGCGGCGTCGATGTGGTGCCCCGAGAGCCACCGCGGCCGGTGGCCGCCGTCCTCGCGGGAGACCAGCAGCCGGCTCCCCCACCGCTGCCCGATGAGGTAGCCGACCTGGTCGCCCAGCGCCGCCCCGAGCCACGCAGCGCCGGCGAAGACCCAGATCGAGGCGCTGAGCACCCCGGACGAGGCGAGCACGGCCACGGCGAACAGCAGCGAGTCGCCCGGGAGGAAGAAGCCGACCAGCAGGCCCGTCTCGGCGAAGAGCACCGCGCCCACGAGCACCGGGGCCCAGAGACCGAGGGAGGCGAGCAGCGGGTCGAGGTAGGCCATCACACCTCCACGGTTTCCCGCCCCGCCTGCACCGAACCTGACCGCCGCTCCCCCGGCGGGGTGGGTTCGCGCTCAGGCCAGGCGGTGCCGCGTGGCGTGCATGAGGAGTGCGCCGAGCACCACCACGACGCCCGAGGCGACGAGCAGCGGCGTCACCCCGGCCGCGTCGAGGAGCAGGCCGCCGAGCGCGGTGCCCAGGGCGATGGCCAGCTGGAAGACGGCCACGTAGAGGCCGCCGGCGGACTCGATGCGGGTCGGCTCCGCCCGGGCGGTGAGCGTCTGGGTGGAGGTGGCGATGCCGCCGAAGCCGAGGCCCCAGACCGCCAGGGCGACCAGCGCGAGCGGGACCGAGCCCGTGCCCAGCGCCCCGGCCACGGCGAGCAGGACGACGGCGGCGCAGATGACGCCGGGCACCACCAGGAGCAGCAGCGGCAGGCGCCGGTCGATCACCACGCCGACGGCGGCGTTGCCGAACAGCCCGCCGGCGCCGTAGAGCACCAGCGCGAGCGCGACGAGGCCGGTGCTCATCCCGTCGACGGCGTCGATCGCGGGGCGGACGAAGGTGTAGCTGCCGAAGTGGCCGGCCACGAGCAGGCCGACGCCGGCCAGCCCGAGCAGCAGCACCGGGGAGCGCAGCGTGCCGAGCAGCGCCGCGGCGCCGGCCCCGGGCGAGGCGGGCACCGACGGCACCAGCACCGCGAGCGCCGCCAACGCCACGAGGCCGAGGGCGGCGACGCCCCAGAACACCGGGCGCCAGCCGGCGGCCGAGGAGAGCAGCGCACCGAGCGGCACCGAGAGGACGAGCGAGGCCGAGAGCCCCAGGTTGACGATCGACATGGCGCGGCCCAGCCGGGCGGCCGAGACCAGGCGGGCGCAGACGCCGATGGCCAGCGCCCAGCTGCCGGCGATGGCCGCGCCGAGCAGCAGGCGGGCGACGACCACCACGGCGTAGGCCGGCGCCACCGCGGTGAGGACGTTGGCGAGCACGGCCACGGCGAGCAGACCGAGCAGGAGGACGCGGCGGTCGGTCCGGGGGAACAGCAGGGTGATGCCCGGCCCGGCGAGCATGCCGACCAGGGCGGTGGCCGTGACCACCTGGCCGGCGACGCCCTCGGAGACGCCGAAGTCGTCGGCCATCGCGGGCAGCAGGCTCGCCGGCAGGAACTCGCTGGTGACGAGGCTGAAGATCGCCAGGGCCAGGGCGCCCACCGCCGCCCACTCCCGGGCACCGGGGGCGCCGGCCTCGCTCCTGGCCGCGCCCGTGGGCGTGCCGCCGGCGGTCTGGTCGGTGAGGCTCATCGTCCTGCTCTCGTCGCGGGGCCGGGCGACCCGGGACGGGCCGACCGCGTGCGACAACTGTCGGGCAGGCGCAGGTGTTCCCGGCGCGCGTCTCACCTGGTGCGCGCGCGGGCGTGGCCCCGTCGGCCGGCGTGCTCGTCCGGCCGACGGGGAGCGGGGGGCCGGCTCAGACCGACGCCGGGGCCGGCACCCGGACCGCCACGGTGGCGCCGAGCGCCGCGCTCTCCCGGGCGGCGTCGAGCACCGCGAGCACCCGGACGCCGTCGCGCGGGTCGACCGGCACCGGGCCCTCGCCGCGGACCGCGGCGCCCCAGTGCCGGTAGAACTCGGTGTAGCTGCCCTGGGCCGAGGGCACGGCGACGGTGCCGGCGTCCGTGGCCAGCAGGCCCCACGCGTGCTCGGGCTCGTAGCCCCAGGCGGCGGGGTCCTGCGTCGGGCGGCGCCCGGCGAAGATCGCGGTGGCCTGCACGTCCGTGCCGAGCTGGCGGTAGCTGCCTGCGCTGCCGTAGCAGCGCAGCTCGCGGCACTGGAGGTGGTTGAGCTTGGTCGACTCCAGCACCGAGACCGCGCCGCCCTCGTGCTCGAGGTGCAGCACGAACGAGGCGTCCGTGGGGCCCTCGTCGGTGACCGCGTCGTCCAGGTGCGCCGTGACCGTGCGCGCCGGGCCCAGCAGGTGCTGGGCCTGGTCGACCAGGTGCGAGCCGATGTCGCGCAGCAGCCCGCCGTGCGGACCGCCCTCGAGCGTGCCCGGGTCGTCGGCGTCGAACCGGCTGTGCAGCCGCCACGGCTCGCCGAACGCCCGGCGCTCCAGCAGCCCCTGGAGGGTCCGCACGTCGGCGTCCCAGCGGCGGTTGTGGAACACGGTGAGCAGGACGCCGGCGCGCTCGGCGGCGTCCACGAGGTCCTGCGCGTCGCGCGCGGTGGGGGCGAACGGCTTGTCGGCCACCACGGGGACGCCGGCGGCGACCGCCTCCAGCACCAGGCCGCGCCGGGTGGCGGGCGGGGTGGTGATCGTGACGGCGTCGACGCCGGCCTCGATCATCTCGGCCAGCGAGCCGTGCACCGGCACGCCGGGCCAGTCCCGCTGCACCTTGGCCACCGTCTCCGGTGCCCGCGCGACGACCCCGGCGAGCTCGACGCCGGGCGCGGCCGCGACGTAGGGGGTGTGGAAGTGCTGGCCGCCGGTGCCGTAGCCGACGACGCCGATGCGTGTGGTGGCGCTCACGTCGCTCACCGTGCCAGGTGGCGGGGGTAGACGCCACCGCGGATGTTGACCAGCCAGGGCAGCCCGTTGGGCGTGACGGCGAGCCGGATGGCCGCGCCGTCGCAGGTGTCCCAGTCCCGGCCGTTCCAGCGGTGCACGCCGTTACCCCCGTGCTTGCCGCCCTCGATGCCGGCGATCCAGACGTTGCCGTCGGCGCCGATCGCGACGTCGATGGCGCCGTGCGGGAGCCGGTGCCAGCGACCGCCGAGCCGGCGCCACAGCAGGCCGTCGGCGTCCGCGACCCAGGGCTCGCCGTCGGGGGCGACGGCGACGCGGATGCCGCCGCCGTCCACGACGGTCCAGGCTTCCTCCCCCGGGGCGCCGTCGAGCCGCATGATCTGCCGCCCGCCGGGCACCTCCTGCGTGCCGATCGCCCAGACGGTGCCGTCGGCGCCGACGCCGATGTCGGTGGCCGTGCCGGGCAGGGTCTCCCAGGCGCCGGCCGCGGTGCGGCGCAGGATGGTCCCGTCGCGCTGCACCAGGTAGGGGTGGCCGTCGGGGTCGGCGCTGACCGCGACGCCCTCCCCCTCCACCCGGACGAGGTCGAACCCGTCGAACGTGAAGAGCTCGTAGTTCTCGACCTCGGCCTCGCGGTGGCCGTAGCCCTCGGGCAGCTTCAGCACCCACACCGCGCCGTTGGCGGCGATGGCGATGTCGCGGGCGGGGTCGTTGGCGCGGGCGGAGTCGTGGATGCGGGTGAACTCGGGCGACTGCTGCTCGAACAGGTGCGACTGCTCGCCGCGCAGGTACCGCTCGGTGGTCTCGTAGAACATGGGGGTCCTCCGGAGGTCTCGGGCGCGCTCAGAGGCGCACGTGCTGGCGGAACAGACGGCCCAGGCCGTCGACGATCCAGGGCAGGCCGTCGTAGCCGGCGGAGATCCGCACGGCCTCGCCGTCGTGGCAGTCCCAGTCGGTGCCGTGGTAGTAGCGCCAGGGCCCGAAGCCGTGCCGGCGCTGGTCGCGGCCGACGATCCAGACGTTGCCGTCGGGGGCGATGTCGATGTCGCTGGCGGGCTCGTGCGGCATCAGCTGCCAGCCGCCCGGCACGCGCCGGTACATGGAGCCGTCGTGGTCGACGACCCAGGGCAGCCCGTCGGCCATCGCGGCCACGGCCAGCGGGTCCGAGGGCGCGATGCCCTCGTGGGGCAGGTGGTAGTCGTCGTCGTCCGCGGGCACCCACGGCACGTCGAAGGGGTAGCGGACGTCGGCGGGGCTGTCGTGGTCGTCGAGCCAGTCGGCCCCCTTGCGCCGGAAGACGCCCGAGGTGCCGGGGCCCTCCCCCTTGGTCACGACCCAGACGCCGCCGTCCAGGCCGATGCTGACGTCGAGCACCGGGCCGGGGGTCTCCACCGGCGCCCAGCCGCCGTCGACCGGCTCGTGCAGCACGCCGCCGGCGTCCACCAGCCAGGCCTCGCCGCGCGGCGCGGCCTCGACGTGCCGGGCGGTGACGGGCTGCTCGTGCCAGCGCCGGCCGTCCCAGCGGTGCACGGTGCCCTCGTCGTTGCCCGAGGTGTCGTGCAGGGCGACGCCCCACACGGTGCCGTTGACGGCCACGCCGACGTCGCCCAGGGCGGGCGCCTCGACCTGCTGCCACTCGAAGATCTCCGGTCGGATGCCGGTCACGTACTGCATGTCTCTCCTTCTCGGCCGCGGGTCGCGGCCGGGGGTAGTCCGGGGATGGGCGGGCGGGAGAGCCCGAGAGGACGGGTGCGGTCAGCCCTTGACCGCGCCCTGGGTGAGCCCGCTGATGACGAAGCGCTGCATGAACGCGTAGAGCAGCACCGGGGGCGTCGAGACGATGACGGCGCCGGCGGCGAGCAGCGGGATGTTGACCGAGTACTCCCCGACGAAGGCGCCGAGGCCGGCCGGGGCGGTGCGGGACGAGGGGTCCTGGAGCATGATCAGGGCGATCAGGAACTCGTTCCACGACCACAGGAACTGCAGCACCAGCAGCGTCGCGATCGAGGGCAGCGAGACCGGCAGCATGATGCTGCGCAGGATGCGCCAGGTGCTCGCGCCGTCGACCCGGGCCGCCTCGAGGATGCCGCTGGGCACCGCGGCGAACGCGACCCGCATCCAGAAGATGCCGAAGGAGCTGTAGAGCGCGGCCTCCGGCAGCACCACCGACCACGCGCTGTTGGTGAGCCCGAAGGCCCGCAGGTTGTAGAACAGCGGCAGCACCATGCCCTCGAAGGGCAGCACCAGGCCGATCAGCAGCAGCACGAACAGCGGCTTCTTGAACCGGAACTCCATCGTGGCGAAGGCGTAGCCGGCCAGGATCGAGACCGTGGTGCCGAGCAGCGCCACGCTCACCGCGATCTTCAGCGAGTTGGTCAGCAGCGGCCCGAAGACGCCCTGCCGGAACGCCTCGGCGTAGTTGCCCCACTGCGGGTCCGAGGGCCACGAGAGCCCGCTGACCTGTGCGTCCTGCGGCTGCAGGGAGACCGCCACGATCGCGTACAGCGGCAGCAGCACCCAGATCGCGGCCAGCCCGAGCAGCGCGTAGGTGGTCCAGGCGCCGCGGGCCTGCGCGGCGGTGGGTCGGCGGGCGCGCTCGCCGCTCGGGGGCGGGTCGCCCGCGTCGCCGGAGCCCTCGCGGGCGCGGTAGGGGGCGCGGCCCCGGGTGGTGCTCGTGGTCGTGCTCATCAGGCCTCCTCGGTGCTGACCAGGCGGCGCGCTGCCACGGCCACCGCGACGATCACCGCGGTGAGGACCACCGCGACGGCGGCCGCGAGGCCGACCCGCCCCTCGACGAAGGCGAGCTGGTAGATGAGCAGCGCGGGGACCTGGGTGGCGCGGCCGGGGCCGCCGCCGGTGGTCACGTACACGACGTCGAAGCTGCGCAGGCCGCCGATGGCGGTCACGGTCAGCGCGATGGCGATCTGCGGACGCAGCGCCGGCACGGTCACGTTGAAGAACTCGCGCACCGGCCCCGCCCCGTCCACCCGGGCGGCGTCGTAGAGCGTCTCGTCGATGCCGGCGATGCCGGCGACGAACAGGACGATGCAGAAGCCGAAGACCACCCAGATGCCGACCAGCCCGACGGCGGGCAGCGCGAAGGTGAAGTCACCGAGCCAGGCCCGGGTGACCCCGTCGAGCCCGACGGCGCGCAGCAGCTGGTTGACCACGCCGTCGTCGGCGTACATCCAGCGCCACGCGACGCCGGAGACGACGAGCGTGATGATCTGCGGCAGGAACAGGACCGTGCGGAAGAACGGCATCCCCGGCAGGCGGCGCCGCGAGAGCAGCGCCGCCATCACGAGGCCCAGCGACACCGGGAGCACGGAGTAGAAGAGCATCAGCAGCAGGGCGTGGGCGACGGCGGCCCGGACGTCGGGGTCGCCGATGGCCCGCGTGTAGTTCTCCAGCCCCACCCACTCCGGGGCGGTCAGGCCGTCCCAGTCGTTGAAGGAGTAGAAGACCGTCTGGGCCAGCGGCAGCGCCACGAAGACGACCAGGAGGACCGTGGCCGGCAGCACGTAGAGGTAGGGGACGAGGCTGCGTCCGCCGCCGTGCTG
The DNA here is from genome assembly GCF_023554635.1 of Nocardioides bruguierae. NCBI lineage: Bacteria > Bacillati > Actinomycetota > Actinomycetes > Propionibacteriales > Nocardioidaceae > Nocardioides > Nocardioides bruguierae. Next base: position 267,018 of record NZ_JAMJPH010000003.1, on the reverse strand, counting down.
CCGGCGACGGCCGGGTGCCTGCTGCGCGATGCTCATCGGTCGGCCTGGAACTCGTCCCAGTCGCCCTGGACGTCCTCGAGGAGGGCGTCCACCCCCAGCCGGCCCGCGTACAGCTCCTGGAGGTCGGGGTTGAGCGTGGTCGCCATGGACGTGGTGGCCCAGTCCGACCACAGGGTGAGCCCGTCGGCCTCGACGACGGAGTTCCACACGTTCAGGACGTCCTCCTTCACCGAGCCGGCCTCGACGCTTACGGAGTCGGCGTCGACGATCGGCAGCCAGCCGCCGTCCGCGAGGGTCTGCGCGGCCTCGTCCCCCGAGAGGAAGTCCAGGAAGCTGGCCGCCACGTTGGGGTTCTCCGACTTCGAGGAGAGGCACCAGGGCTGCGAGGTGGCACCGCTGGCGCGCGGGTCGCCGCCCGCGGTGGCGGCGGGGAGGGCGAAGAAGCCGACGTCCTCGCCCATGGCGGCCGCCACGTCGCCGGCGTACCAGTTGCCCTGGATCATGAAGTCGCCCTGGCCCTGGGCGAACTTGGCGACGCCGTCGCCGCGGGAGGTGCCGGCGGCGTCGGAGTACATCAGCCCCTGCTCGGCCCAGCGCTGCGCGGCGGTGGTGGCCTCGGTGACCTCGTCGGAGACGACGGTCGCGCCGTCCTCGCCGTAGATCCAGTCCCGCTTGGCCGAGGCGTCCTGGTAGGAGGTGCGCAGGCCCTCCCAGACCTTCTGGCCGGCGTCGCCGTCCTGGTTGCCGAGCATGAGCGGCACGTCGCCGGCAGCCTTCGCCTCCTTCAGGGCCGCCTCGAGGTCGTCGACGGTCTCGATGGTGGAGACGTCGATCCCGAGCGCCTCGACGGCGGGCCGGTTGTAGTAGACGCCGAGCAGGTTGCCGGCGACCGGCAGGCCGTAGAGGGTGCCGGCGCCGAAGGAGCTGCCCTCGTCGTCCATGCGGGACTGGTCGAGGAAGCCGGACGGGATGCGGTCGCCCCAGCCGTAGAGGTCGGCGTAGTCGTCGAGCGGCAGGACCAGGTTCGCGTCCACCAGCGGGCCCATCTGCGTGTAGCCCTGGCCGCACTCGGTGATGTCGGGGGCGTCGTCACCCGACATGACCAGCTTGAACGACTTGGAGTAGCTGTCGTTGTCGGAGTAGTCGAGCTCGATGCTCACGTTCGGGTGCTCGGCCTCGTAGGCGTCGATCACGTTCTGCAGGGCGGTCTGGAGCTCGCCGGTCTGGACGGTCCAGAGCTTCAGGGTCACGTCCTCGGTCGGCAGCTCCGTGGAGGCCTCGACCGGGGCGTCCGCGGTGGAGGACCCGCCGATGCCGGCACAGCCGGAGAGGGTCGCCGCGACGGCGAGGGAGGCGACCGCCAGGAGGGCGGGCGTGCGTCGTCCGCGGCGCGGGCGGGAGCCCGCTGCGACGGCGGAGCGGTGAGACGTCAGTGTCACGATCTTCTCCGGTTCCTGCGCTTTTCAAGCGCTTGAAATTCTGTGAATGAAGAACGGGGCCGGCACCCGTGATGGCGATCACTATGACCGCGCTCACATCGGAAGGTCAAGCGCTTCAGTAGAAAAAACCGCCGTCGCGACGCTGTCCGTCAGTCGTCGGACGCCGGCGGCGCGGTCGACCCGCGGACCACCAGCTGGGCCTCCAGCACGACCGTCACCGGCTCGCGGTCGGGGTCGTCGAGCCGCGACTGCGCGGCCCGCAGCGCGGCGTCCGCCTGGGGCTTCGAGGGCTGGCTCAGCGTGGTGAGCCCGACCGGCCCGCGGTGGTCCAGGGGGCTGTCGTCGTAGCCCACCACCGACATCTGCCCGGGCACCTCGACACCGCGGGAGGCCAGCAGCTCCAGCACGGCCAGCGCGGTGTCGTCGTCGCTGGTCACGATGCCTGTCGGGCGGTCCTCGGCCTCCAGCAGCGAGTCCACCGCGCCCCACAGGCTGCGGCGGTCCTGCGGGCTCTGCACGACCACCGCGTGCTCACCCAGGCCGGCCGCCGACATGCCGTCCAGGTAGCCGGCCCGGCGCTCGGTGCGGGCGGGTCCCACACCGGCGTCCAGGTAGGCGACGCGGCGGTGACCGAGCCCCGCGAGGTGCGCGACGGCGGCGGCCATCCCGGCCCGGTCGTCGACCTTCACCACGTCGATGCCGGGCGCCTGGACCGCGCGGCCGATGAGCACCACCGGCACGACCTCGCTCAGCGTCACCAGGTCCGCGTCCTTGCTGTGCGGCCCCACGAGCACCAGCGCGTTGCAGCGCGAGTCGACCAGCGTCTCGGCCGCGCGCTTCTCGCTGCGCACCCGGGTCGAGGCGCTCAGCACCAGCTCGCACGGGTGGTCCTCGGCGGCGCTGTAGAGCGCCTCCACGAGGGCGGCGTGGAAGTGGTCGCCCAGCGCGGTGACGACGCCGACGGTGTCGGCGCGCGAGCGGGCCAGCACCTGGGCGGCCCGGTCGGGGCGGTAGCCGAGCTCGGCGGCGGCGGCACGGACCCGGTCCTTGGTGGCCGTGCTCGGGCCGGGCGCGTCGCGCAGCGCCAGCGAGACCGTGGAGGCCGACATGCCGAGGTGCTTGGCCACGTCCTCGAGCGTGGGGCGGCGGCGACCGCCTCCCCCCTCCCCCGGCGCGGGCGCGCCGTCGGCGCGGACGCGGCGCTGGTTCCCGGAGGGCATGGGGTCAATCTAGGGCCCGTCGGCCACAGGCGTCGCCCAGGTGCCCCTGACCGTGCCGCTGGGCCTGCCGGCCCGGCGGCGGTTCAGGCGGCCTGCCGCGCCTCGCTGAGCTTGCGGGTCACCCGCAGCAGGCGGATCGCGGTGACCAGGCCGACCCCGCCGACCACGTTGCCCACCGCCGCCCAGGCGAAGACCACGAGCGCGTCGAGCGCCGTGACATCGGCCCCGGCCATCATCGCGCCGAGCACGAAGAGGGTGTCGAGGATGCAGTGGAACAGCTCGGCCCCCACGAGCAGCGGGCCGAACAGCACGGCCGGCACCAGCTGCACACCGGTGCTCTCGGTGGCCATCTGCATGCGGGTCAGCAGCGTGATGACGGCGCCGGCGAGCACCGCGAGCGCGAAGCTGCGCAGGCCGACGCCGAGCTCGGCGTAGTGCAGCCCGGTCTCGCTCAGGGCACCGCCCAGGTCGGGCCTGGCGGTGACCAGCAGCCACATGATCAGCCCGCCGCCGACGATGTTGGTGACCGCCGTGACGCCCCACAGCCGCAGCAGCTGGACCGGCGTCCCCTGCTTGGCGGCGACGGAGGTGACGGGCACGAGGAAGTTCTCGGTGAAGAGCTCGCTGCGGGCCAGCAGCAGGGCCACGAAGCCGATCGAGAAGGCGAGCGAGGCCAGCAGCGCGTCGCCGGTCTCGTGCTTGACCACGAGGTAGGCCAGGATGCCGAAGCCGATGTCGATGCCGCCGATGAGCCCGGTGGCGACCAGCGAGAGCAGGGGCCGCTCGAGGCGCTGGCGCCCCTCGTCCACGATGCGGTCGAACGGCTCGGCGACCTCGGGCTCGTGGCCGCCGGTCAGGTGGTGCTGCGTGCTCATCGCAGCAGCCTAGGAGCGGGCCCCTCACCCGGCCGGGACACAGGCGCCCACCGGTGGACACCCCCTCCTGTGACCTGAGACACTGAGGCCCTTGTGGCACGTGCCATGCCGCCGCACCTCGACGAGGAGGACCTCGATGACCCTGGCCCCGGACGCACCGTCGACCGACGCCCCGCTGGACTACGACCCCTTCACCCCGGAGTTCAAGGCCGACCCGTTCCCGGTCTACGAGCGGATGCGCGAGGAGCAGCCGGTCTTCCGCAGCGAGAAGTGGGGCTGGTACGCGCTCTCGCGGTTCGAGGACGTGCGCAACGCGGCCCTCGACCCGGCCACGTTCCCCTCCTACGAGGGCATCGACATCGACGACACCGCGACCGACCAGGCGGGCCCCGGCTTCCTGCCCGACCTCGACAACCCGCGGCACGACAAGATCCGCGCGATCGTCCAGCCCTTCTTCCTCCCCCGCCGCATCGCCGAGCGGGAGGACGCCATCCGCGCCGTCGTCCGCGAGCACATCGCGCCCTGGCGCGACCGCGGGCACGTCGACCTCGCCCAGGAGCTGGCCTGGCCGACCCCGAACGACGTCTTCTTCGCCGTGCTCGGCCTGCCCGGCCGCAGCGAAGACCCCGAGACCCGGGCCCGGCTCGACGTGTGGGTCCACCAGCTCAAGGACCGCAAGCCCGGCGACCCGCGCCTCACCGACGTCGCGCGCGCCGCCACCGAGGGCATCCGCGACTACTTCGTCGACCTGCTCAACGACCGCCGCGTGAACCCCCGCGACGACGTGGTCACCCACCTCGTGCAGGCCGAGGTCGACGGCCGTCCGTTCGCGGACGAGGACGTCACCCCCGCCTCCGAGGTGCTCGGCCTGATGATGGTGCTGTTCCTGGGCGGCGTGGAGTCCACCGCCGGCCTCATCGCCACCACCTTCAAGCTGCTGGCCGAGAACCCCGAGCAGCGCGAGCTCGTGCTGGCCGACCCCTCGCTCATCCCCTCCGCGGTGGACGAGGCGGTGCGCTGGAACACCCCGCTCCAGCTGGTCGGCCGCACCGCCGCGAAGGAGGTCGAGCTGCACGGCACGACCATCCCCGAGGGCGGCCGCGTCGTCCTCGTCTACGGCGCCGCCAACCGCGACCCGCGCCGCTTCGAGGCCCCCGACGAGTACCGCGTGACGCGCGGACGCTTCAACCACCTCGGCTTCGGCGAGGGCCTGCACGGCTGCCTCGGCCGCCCGCTGGCGCTGCTCGAGACGCAGATCGCGCTCGAGGAGGCCCTGCCGATCCTCGGCCGCTACGAGATCGACGGCGAGGCCGAGATCTACCGCAGCACCCCGAACATGCACGTGTGGTGGCACCTGCCGCTGCGCTTCACCCCGCCCGAGCAGCGCGGCGAGTCCGGCGAGGCCATCTCGCGGCTGACCGGCGAGACGATGACCGAGGCGGTCGTCGAGGCCAAGACGCTGGACGGCGACGGGGTGGCCACCCTCGTCCTGAGGCCCACCTCGGGCCTGCCGTTCCCGTCCTGGCAGCCCGGCGCGCACGTGGACCTGGCGATCCCGGGCGTCCGCACCCGGCAGTACTCGCTCTCCGGCGACCCGGCCGACTGCTCGACCTACCGGCTCGGCGTGCTGCGCGAGCCGGCCAGTCGCGGTACCTCCGAGCACGTGCACGCGGCCCTGGCCGCCGGCGACGTCGTCCGCGTGGTCGGGCCCCGCAACCACTTCCGCCTGGTCGAGGCCGAGCGGTACGTGTTCGTGGCCGGCGGCATCGGCATCACGCCGATCCTGCCGATGATCCGCGAGGCGCAGGCGCGTGGTGCCGACTGGCACCTCACCTACGGCGGCCGCTCCCGCTCCTCGATGGCGTTCCTCGACGAGCTCGCCGCCCACGGCGAGAACGTGACCATCGCCCCGCAGGACGAGACGGGCCTGCTGGACCTGCCCGGCATCCTGGGCGAGCCTGCCGAGGGCACGGCCGTCTACTGCTGCGGCCCCGGCCCGCTGCTGGACGCGATCGAGGCCGCCACCGCGGCCTGGCCGCGCGGAGCGCTGCACACCGAGCGGTTCGCCGCGAAGCCGCTGACCGAGCCCGTCCGCTCCGACGCGTTCGAGGTGGAGCTGCGGGCCAGCGGTCGTACCGTCACCGTGAACCCGGGCGAGACCGTGCTCGACGTCGTGGCTGCTGCCGGCGTCCCGACCGTCTCCTCCTGCCAGGAGGGCACCTGCGGCACCTGCGAGGTCACCGTGCTCGAGGGCACCCCCGACCACCGGGACTCCGTGCTCGACCAGACCGAGCGCGACGCGAACGACTGCATGATGATCTGCGTCTCCCGCTCCTGCACCTCGAAGCTGGTCCTCGACCTCTGAGGCCGTCGCCCTGCCTGCGCCGGTGGTCACAAGCGAACAGGCCCCGCACCCAGTGGGTGCGGGGCCTGTCCTTTTCTTCGCCGGACCGGGGAGCCCTTCCTAGTCCGCCGTCAGGGTGAACGCCTCGCGGAAGCGCTCGAGTGCCACCGTGGAGTCACCGGAGGCGAACGCCTCCATGCCCACGACGCCGCGGTAGCCGGCGTCGTGGAGGGCCGCCGCGACGGCCGGGTAGCGGATCTCGCCCGTGAACGGCTCGCACCGTCCGGGCACGTCGGCGACCTGCACCTCACCGAGGTACGGGGCGCTCTCGCGCACGCGCTCGATGAGGTTCCCCTCGCCGATCTGCGCGTGGTAGAGGTCCAGGTTCATCCGCAGGTGCGGGGAGTCGACCGCCGCCACGAGGGCGTGGGTGTCCTCGGCCAGCGCGAACGGCGTGCCGGGGTGGTCGACGGGCAGGTTGAGGTTCTCCAGGCAGAAGACCACGCCCTCGCGCTCGCCGAGGGCGGCGATCCGGGCCAGCGTCTTCTCGGCGGCCATCCACATGGCGCCGGTGACGTGCTCGATCGGCTTGATCGGCAGGCCCTTGTCGTCCAGGCCCGTGCCGTGGAGGTTGAGGTTCGGGACGCCGGTGCGCGCGCCGAGCCGGCGGGCTGCCGCGATGGACTCCTCGGCGGTCTTCAGCAGCGCGTCGGCACCGTCGGGGTCGATGAGGTCGCCCTCCACGTAGCCGGTCATGGAGGTGAACCGGGCCTCGGTGGCGGCCAGGGCGTCGAGGTCCTTGCCGGGCCAGCCCCAGATCTCCACGGCCAGGCCGAAGTCACGGATCTTCTCGACCCGCTCGAGGAACGGCAGGTCGGTGAAGACCATCTCGGCGCAGGCGGCGAGGACGAAGCCCTCGCCGTGCTCGGCGGACGTCATCAGCCCCACCGCTTCACGTGCTTGTCGATCTCGCTGCGCATGAAGCGGGTCGACTCCTCGCGGCGGTCCTCCCAGGCGAAGACGCAGGAGGTGAGGATCGCGTCGTCGTCCTGCGCGAAGCCCATCGTGCCGAGCTTGGCGAAGAACGCGTCGAAGTCGACCTCGCCCTGCCCCATGTCGAGGTGCTGGTGCACGCGCACGGAGTTGCCGGGCGGGTTGGTGATGTAGCGCAGGCCGGACGACGCGGTGTGGTCGAAGCAGTCGGCCAGGTGCACGTGGGTCAGCAGGTCGCCCGCGTACTCCATGATGTCCACCATCTCCTCCGCGGTGTGCGCGCCGTGGTGGAACGTGTGCGGCGTGCAGTAGAGGTAGGAGACGAGGTTCGAGTTGATCCCGCGGATCATGTCGATCGAGGTCTTCGCGTCCTCGACGAAGTCGTCGGGGTGCGGCTCCAGGCGCAGGCGCACGCCCTCGCGCTCGAAGACCGGCAGGAGCTCCTCCATCGAGCGCCAGAACTGACCCTCGCTGGTCTCCGCGTCCTCCGGGCGACCGTTGAACTCCGAGTTCATGATGTCGCAGTCCAGCTCGACGGTCAGCTCGATCGCCCGCTTCCAGTAGCGGACGGCGGCCTGGCGCTGGATCTCGTCCGGGCCCGCCCAGCGGTACAGCGGCAGGTGGCAGGCCAGCTTCACGCCGGCGGCGTCCAGGGCCTTCTTGAAGCCCTTCACCGTGTCGTCGTTCGCGCGGGCGTGCAGGAAGAACGGGGTGAAGTCCTCACGGGGGGACAGCTCGATGTACTCGAAACCCAGGTCGGCGACGACGCCGGGCAGCTGCGTCAGCGGGACCTCGCGGAACATGTAGGGGTCGAGGGCGATCTTCATGGGGGTGCAGTCCTTCGCGTCGGTGCGGGGAGGGCGGGCGGGGACGGGCCGGGGCCGGACAGGCTGGGGCGTCAGGCGTAGAAGGCGGGGCGGTCGGCGTAGTCGACCTCGACCCGCTCCCCCGTCTCCAGGGCCCGGACGCCGGCGGCGCAGGCGGCCGCGACCAGGTAGCCGTCCCAGGCGGTGGGGCCGTCGATGGTGCCGGTCTTGGCGGCGTTGACCCACGACTGGATCTCGTGCTCGAAGGCGGGCGCGAACCGGGTCTTGAAGGTGGTGTGCTCGGCGCCGGAGAAGCGGCCGTCGCGCCACACGGTGGTGCCGGAGGTGCGACCGATCTCCGCGATCCCGTCGGCGAAGACGGCCTCGGTCTTCACCTGGTAGCCGAAGCGGACGCTCACGTTCATCTCGACGTCGGCGACGACTCCGCTGGCGGTCTCGAGCAGCACCAGGATCGGCTCGTCGAGGTGGGCGGCGTTGTTCGGGTTCCGCTTGAGGTGCTTGACCTCGACCGAGGTGACGGGCGAGTCGGTGAGGTAGCGGACGATGTCGAACTCGTGCACGACCGAGTCGTTGATCAGCATCTGCTGGGTGTAGCTGTCGGGCACGTCGGGGTTGCGGTGCGCGCAGCGCAGGGCGAGCAGGTCACCCATCCCGCCGTCCGCGATCATCTCCCGCAGCTCCATGTAGCCGGCGTCGTAACGCCGCATGAACCCGACCTGGATCAGCTTGCGACCGGCGGCTGCCTCGGCCTGCACGACCTCCAGCGCGGAGGCGGCGTCGGGCGTCAGCGGCTTCTCGCACAGCGTCGGCAGACCCGCCTCGATGACGGCCAGGAGGTCGGGCTGGTGGAACTTGCCGGGGGTGGCGATCAGCACCGCGTCCATCGCGTCGGCGGCGATGGCGTCGGCCAGGCTGGAGAAGCAGCGGGCGCCCGGCGCGTCGGCCGCGGCGGCCTCGGCGCGCGAGGTGTCGGGGTCGATGACCGCCGAGACGACGGCGCCGGCGATGCGGTCACGGATGCGGAGGACGTGGTCGGCTCCCATGAGGCCGGTGCCCACGACGGCGATGCGGAGGTCGGACATGACGATCCTTGCTGGGGAGGTGCTGCGGCGAGCAGGGGACGGAGCGGGCCGGCCCCGACCGGACGAGTGGTCGGGGCCGGCCGCGTGTTCCTCGGGAGGGACGACTCAGTCGTGGATCGAGTCGCCGCTGCCGGTGAGGCTGGCGAGCTCGGCCTCGAGCTCGGCCATGGCCTCGCCACCGGCCATCAGGTCGGTGATCTCCTCGCGGGTGCGCTGACCCTTGGCGAAGTCGTCGGCCTTCTCGCCGCGGATCAGGACGGCGAAGTGGTCGCCGACCGTCAGCGCGTGGGAGACGTTGTGCGTCACCAGGACGACGGCGATGCCACGGTGCTTGGCCTGCATGATGATGCGGAGGACGTGGGCGGCCTCCTTCACGCCGAGCGCCGCGGTGGGCTCGTCGAGGATCAGGACCTTGGCGCCGAAGTACACCGCACGGGCGATGGCGGAGACCTGACGCTCACCACCGGAGAGGCTGCCGACGAAGCGGTCGCCGTCGGTGACGCGGGTGATGCCCATCTCCTGCATCTGCTCCACGACGACCTTGTTCGCGAACTTCTTGTCGAAGTACTTGAACGGGCCCCAGCCCTTGGTGGGCTCCACGCCGGTGAAGAAGGAGCGGCCCAGGCTCATCAGCGGGAAGGTGCCGCCGAACTGGTGGACGGTGGAGATGCCGGCCGCCGTGGCGTCACGGGGGCTCTTGAACTGGACGGGCTTGCCGTTGATCTTCACGGTGCCGGAGGTCGGCTCGTGGAAGCCGGAGAGCACCTTGATCAGCGTCGACTTGCCGGCGCCGTTGTCACCGAGCAGGCAGAGCACCTGGCCGGCGTGGATGTCGAGGGAGACGTCGGAGAGGGCCTCGTAGCTACCGAAGATCTTCGAGACGTTCTCGATGGCCATGTACGGGGTGGACTCAGACATTGGTCGCCTTCTTCTCCGTCGCGGTGGTGGTGGCGGTCGCGGTGGCGGCATGACCGCCTCCGCCGCCAGGTGCCGGCTTCTTCTTGTCCTTGGGCTTCGCGGCGGACATCGCCAGCTTGCGGAAGGTGTTGTTCGAGAGGACCGCGATCAGCAGCAGCATGCCGAGGATCAGCGCGGACCAGTCGGAGTCCCAGCCGGTGTAGTAGATGCCCTGGTAGACGATGGCGAAGGTCATCGTGCCGAAGAGGACGCCGATCGGGGAGCCGAAGCCACCGGTGAGGAGCACGCCGCCGACGACGACCGCGATGATCGAGTTGAAGACGTAGGACTGGCCGGCGGAGACCTGGGCGCTGGAGTACAGGGCGACCTGGATGACACCGAGCAGGGCGGAGCCGAAGCCGGAGCCGATGTAGAGCATGACGGTGGTGCGGTCGACCGGGACACCGGCGGCGCGGGCGGAGACCTCGTCGCCACCGATCGCGTAGACCCAGTTGCCGAAGCGGGTGCGGTAGACGATCCAGGAGACGACCAGGACCATCGCGAGGGCGAAGAGGACGGCGGTCTCGAACTGGTCGAACATCAGGCCACCGAAGATGTTCTTCACGCCCTCGTCCACCTGCACCGACACGAGCACGGTGCCGGTGGTGAGGCGGGTGACGCCGTAGACGATGCCCTGGATGGAGAACATCGTGGCGAGGGTGACGATGAAGGACGGCAGCTTGACCTTGGTGACCAGGAGGCCGTTGACGAGGCCGAGCAGGGCGCCGACGGCGAGGCCGGCGATGACGCCGATCCAGGACGGCAGCTCGTAGTAGCCGGAGAGGATCGCGAAGGTCATGGCGCCTGCGGCGAGCACCGAGCCGACCGAGAGGTCGAGGTGGCCGGCGATCATGACGAGCGCGACGGGCAGGGAGATGAGGGCCAGCTCGGCGGCGACGTTGACCCACGTCGCGGTGCCGGCGAAGCCGAGGAAGTTCGGGCGACCGAACCAGGAGAAGAACAGGAAGACGAAGATCGTGCCCATGAGCGCGGAGAACTCCGGGCGCCGGGCCATCGAACGCAGATTGAACACTGGGGTGGGCTCCTTCAAGGGTGGGTCGGGGGGGGGGGGGGGGGCGCGGGGGGGCCCCCCCCCCCCCCGCGGGGCGGGGGGGGCGGGGGGGGGGCGGGGGGGGGGGGGGGGGGGGGGGGGGCCCGCGGGGGGGGGGGGCGGGGTGGCCCCCCCCCCCCGTCCCACCACCCTAGGCCAGCCACGTCGCCCCGGGGCCCGGGGGATGAGGCACCTGTGGACCGCCTCCGTACACTCGAGCCATGGCAAGGCAGCGCGCTGACGAACCGGTCCGGATCACCACCGCGCCGACCAGCCGGGCCGAGGACCTGAAGGTGCGCCAGCGGCGCTACCTGATCTCCATGGGCATCCGCAGCGCCTGCTTCGTGGGTGCGGGCCTGGCCGGAGTATTCGGCGTCAGCTGGCTCTGGCCGATCCTCATCGTGGGCGCCCTGTTCCTGCCCTACGTCGCCGTGATCCTCGCCAACGTGCAGACCACGAAGGACGACGGCGCGGACCTGCGCTCGTCGGCCTACGTCCAGCGCCAGCTGGGAGGGTCGTCGGGTCGCGACGCCGTGGAGGGCGGACGATGACCCTTCCCGAGCCTCCCGCCACCGAGCCCGACGTGTGCTCGTCCAAGGGGTGCACGGCCGCCGCCGAGCACGCCCTGCTGTGGAACAACCCCAAGGTGCACACGCCCGAGCGACGGAAGGTCTGGCTGGCCTGCGAGGAGCACCGCCCCACCCTGACGTCCTTCCTGGGCAGCCGCGGCTTCCTCAAGGACGTCGTGCCGTTCGAACCGGGCGCGGACCTGGCGATCTAACCGGACCCCGCGGCTGCCCGCCGGCGGCGGGCGCACGCGGCGGTGTCAGCCGCCGATGGCCGACATCGGCCGGTCGGGCTGGAGGAACGTCTCGTCGTCGATGCCGTGACCCGCGGCCTTGCCGCGCATGGCCACCACCCACCGCTCCGCGAGCTCCTCGTCGGTGGCCCCGGTGCGCAGGGCCGTGCGCAGGTCGGACTCGTCCCGGGCGAACAGGCAGGTGCGCACCTGCCCGTCGGCGGTCAGCCGCACCCGGTCGCAGTCGCCGCAGAACGGCCGCGTCACCGACGCGATCACACCGACCGTGGCCGGGCCGCCGTCCACCGTGAACAGCTCGGCGGGGGCGGAGCCCCGGGGCTCGGACGCCGGCGCCAGGTCGAACTCCTCGGCGAGCCGCGCGTGGATCTCGTCCGCGGTGACCATGGAGGCGCGGTCCCACCCGTGCTGGGCGTCCAGCGGCATCTGCTCGATGAACCGGAGCTGGTAGCCGCGCTCGAGGCACCAGCGCAGCAGTTCCGGCGCCTGGTCGTCGTTGACGTCGCGCAGCAGCACGGCGTTGACCTTCACGGGGCCCAGACCGGCGCGGTGCGCGGCCTCGAGGCCGGCGACGACGTCGTGCAGCCGGTCGCGCAGGGCGATCTGCTGGAACGTGTCGGGGCGGACGGTGTCCAGGCTGACGTTCACGCGGTCCAGGCCGGCGGCGGCCAGGTCCTCGGCGCGGCGGGTCAGGCCGAGCGCGTTGGTGGTGATCGAGAGGCCGAGGCGGCCGCGGTCGGGCTGCACCTCGCGGACGCGGCGCACGATGTCCACCAGGCCCCGACGCAGCAGCGGCTCGCCGCCGGTGAACCGGATGCCGGTGATGCCCAGGCGCTCGACCGCCACGGTGGCCAGACGCACCACCTCGTCGTCCGAGAGCTCCTGCTCGTCGGGCAGCCAGGGCAGGCCCTCGGGCGGCATGCAGTACGTGCAGCGCAGGTTGCACCGGTCGGTCAGCGAGACCCGGAGGTCACGCCCGACCCGGCCGAACCGGTCGAGCAGCGGGAGCGTCCTCATCACCACCAGGGTACGTCGGCCCTGTTGCGGGGGCATGTCGGGACGCCACTCGGAGCGGCGAGCCCTGCCCGGGCCGGACGCGGATCACCTCGCTCTCAGGCGGGGCCCGTACCCTGAGGCCGTGCGGTCCTGGTCCTTCCTGCTCAGCCGCCGGTGGCTGGTCCTCGCTGTCGTGGTCGTCCTCCTGGCCTGGCTGGCGTACTCACTGGGCCAGTGGCAGTTCGGCCGGCTGGCCGACAAGAAGGCGTCCAACGCCCAGGTCACGGCCAACGAGAACGCCGACGCCTCGCCGGCGACCGACGTCCTCGCGGTGGGCGCCGAGGTCGACGACGCCGACGAGTGGCGGGTGGTCTCCGCGACCGGCACCTACGAGCCCGAGGACACCGTCATCGTGCGCTACCGCACCCGCGACGGCGAGGCCGGCGTGGACGTCGTCGTCCCGCTGCTGCTCGACGACGGCACGGCGCTGCTGGTCGACCGCGGCTGGCTGGCCACGGACAACGCCGGCACCGCCGACCCGGGCGACGTGCCCGCGCCCCCGGCGGGCGAGGTCGACGTCACGGGCTACGTGCGGGTGGACGCGGAGGGCGACAGCACCGCGGTCGACGACCAGTCCACGCGTGCCGTCGACAGCGCGGCCGTCGGGCAGGCCCTCGGCCTGGACGTGCTCGGCGGCTGGGTGGAGCTCCGCTCGGAGTCCCCCGAGCCGGCCACCGCCCTGGAACCGGTCGAGCTGCCCGACCTCGGCAACGGCCCCCACTTCTTCTACGGCCTGCAGTGGTGGTTCTTCGCGCTGCTGGCCGTCGTCGGGTTCGTCTGGCTCGCCATCGACGAGCGGCGGACGGGGCGGCGTGCCGCCAGGGCCGCGGCCGACGCGACGGGGGCGACGGGCCCAGCGGGCTCGACGTCCCCGACCGAGGACGGCTCCCCCGCGCGGCCGCACCCGCCGCAGCCGGCGGCTCGGCGGGAGCGCAAGCCGCGTCAGACCAACCACCCGTACGCGCGGATGATGGCGCAGCAGGACGCCGACCGGGACCAGTCGCGCTCCTGAGCGGCCCCTGGACCCCGGCGCGTGGGCGGCCGGGCTCAGCCGCGGGCCACGCCCGGGGCGTCGGTGGCGAACTGCGTGCGGTACAGGTCGGCGTAGAGGCCACCGGCGGCCAGGAGCTCCTCGTGGGTGCCGCGGGCGACCACGTGACCGTCCTCGAGCACCACGATGGTGTCGGCGTCGCGCACGGTGGAGAGCCGGTGGGCGATGACGAGGCTCGTGCGGCCCTCCAGGGCGGCGTCGAGGGCACGCTGGACGGCGGCCTCGGACTCGGAGTCCAGGTGGGCCGTGGCCTCGTCGAGGACGACGATGGACGGCGACTTCAGCAGCAGCCGGGCGATCGCCAGCCGCTGCCGCTCGCCACCCGAGAGCCGGTAGCCGCGGTCGCCGACCACGGTGTCGAGGCCCTCCGGGAGCCGGCGGACCATCCCCGAGACCTGGGCGGCCTCCAGGGCGGACCACATGGCGTCCTCGTCGGCGTCCGGCCGGGCGTAGAGGAGGTTGCCGCGGATGGTGTCGTGGAAGAGGTGGGCGTCCTGGGTGACGTAGCCGACCGTGTCCTCCAGGGAGTCCAGGGTGACGTCGCGGACGTCGAGCCCGCCCACGCGCACCGCACCGGCGTCCACGTCGTAGAGCCGGGCGACCAGGCTGGTCACCGTCGTCTTGCCCGCACCCGACGGGCCCACGAGCGCCACCATCCGGCCGGGCTCGGCACGGAGGCTGACCCCGTGCAGCACGGGTCCGGCGTCCGTCACCTGGCCCTCGCGGGTGACCCCCTCCAGGGACGGCAGGGAGGCCTCCGAGCCGTCGGGGTAGGCGAACGTGACGTCGTCGAGCTCCAGCGTGGCCGCGCCGCGCGGCACGGCCACGGCGTCGGGCTTCTCCTGCACCAGGGAGGGCAGGTCCAGGACCTCGAAGACGCGGTCGAAGGAGACCAGGGCGGTCATCACGTCGATCCGGACGTTCGAGAGCCCCTGGAGCGGCCCGAGCAGGCGGAGCAGCAGCAGGGCCAGGGCGACCAGCGTGCCGACGCTGAGCCGGCCCTCGATGGCCAGCACGCCGCCGACGCCGTAGACGAGCGCACCGGCCAGGGCAGGGACGGACGTCATGGCGGCCCCGAAGATGCGGGTCACCAGGGCGATGCGGATGCCCAGGTCGCGCACGGTCGCGGCGCGCGAGGCGAACAGGGCGTCCTCGTCCGCCCGGCGGCCGAACAGCTTCAGCAGCATCGCGCCGCCGACGTTGAAGCGCTCGGTCATGAGGCTGCCCAGCTCGGCGTTGCCGTCCATCTGCTGCCGGGTCAGGCCGGCGAGCCGTCGCCCGACCATGCGGGAGGCCAGGAGCAGCACCGGGAACACCGCGACGCACAGCAGCGTGACCTGCCACGACAGCGCGAGCATGGTGATGCCGACGACCACCACGGCCACGACGTTGGAGACCGTGCTCGACAGCGTCGAGGTGAAGGCGCGCTGGGCGCCGATGACGTCGTTGTTGAGGCGCGAGACCAGCGCACCCGTCTGGGTGCGGGTGAAGAACGCCATCGACTGCCGCTGCACGTGGGCGAAGACCTGGGTGCGGAGGTCGAAGATGAGGCCCTCGCCGATCCGGGACGACAGCCACCCGCTGAGCACGCTGAGCACGGCGCTGAACAGGGCGAACACGGCCATGGCTGCCGCGAGCTCGACCACCAGCGAGGTGTCCGCCTCGGCGATGCCGACGTCCACGAGCCGCTTGGTCAGCAGCGGCACGACCACCACGAGGGCGGAGTCCAGCACCGTGAGCGCCAGGAAGACCGCGATCACCCGGCGGTGGGGGCGGGCGAAGCGCAGGATGCGGCGGACGGTGGGCCAGCCGACGCGCTGGTGGACGACGCTGCGGTCGGTGCGCAGGTGCCGCCAGGCGCCACCTGCGTTCATCATGCCGGACACGGAGGTGTCGGCTCCTCTCTGCTGCTGTGCTGCTGTGGTGCGGTGCTGCGGTGGTGCTGGTGGGTGCTGGTGTCTGGCCGTCCTGCTCAGCGAGCGGCCATCAGGGCCGCGAGCTCGCGGAACCTGCCGACCTGGTGCTCGCGCTCGACGCGACGCTGGGCGTCGAGGTCGCCCGGCACCGCGGCGCGCAGGATCGTCTTGACCGCCCGGGCGTTGGCCGCGGGGGTGGCGGTGAGGGCGCCCACCAGGGTGGCCAGGGCCCCGTCCAGGTCGTCGGCCGGCACGACGTCGAGCGCGAGACCGAGACGCAGCGCCTCCCCGGCGTCCACCGTGCGGGCGGTGGTGCACAGCTCGAGGGCGCGGGCGTACCCGGCCGCCTGGACCAGCGGCAGGGTGCCGGTGAGGTCCGGGACGAGGCCCAGCGCCGCCTCCTTCATGGAGAACGACGCGTCGTCGGCGAGCAGCCGCAGGTCGCAGGACAGCGCGAGCTGGAAGCCGGCGCCGACCGCGTGCCCGTGGACGACCGCGACGGAGACGATCCGAGGGTCGCGCAGCCAGGTGAACCCACGCTGGTACACCTCGATCCGGTCGGCCATGCCGGCGTCGTCGAGGGCGAGGAGGTCGAGCACGCTCTCCCGGGCCGGCTGCCCGGGGGTGGGTGCGGTGGGGGCCAGCACGGAGCGGTCCAGGCCGGCCGAGAAGCCCGCCCCCGCACCCCGCAGCACGACCACCCGGACCGCCTCGTCGGCCAGGAGGTCCTCGCCGACCTGCCCGAGCGCGAGCCACATGTCCGGCGTCTGGGCGTTGCGCACCTCCGGCCGGTCCAGCGTCAGCGTGGCCACGCCGTCCGTGACCGACAGCGACAGTCCGACCTGCGCGAGCTCCTGGGGCGTCATGCCACGCAGTCTAGGAGCGCATCCGGGGGTGGGGTGAACCCCCGGCGCAGCACCGGGTTCGGTCACCAACGCCGTGTCCGAGGCCGTCCGGCACCACGTTGGTGACCGAACGTGAGGTCGTCAGGTGCGTCAGGCCAGCGAGACGAGGTCGGCGTAGTCGGGGTTCCAGAGGTCCTCGGTGCCGTCGGGCAGCAGGAGCACCCGGTCCGGCTCGAGGGCGTGCACGGCGCCCTCGTCGTGGGTGACGAGGATGATCGCGCCCTCGTAGGCCCGGATGGCGCCGAGCACCTCCTCGCGGGAGGCCGGGTCGAGGTTGTTGGTGGGCTCGTCGAGCAGCAGGACGTTGGCGGCCGAGACCACCAGGGACGCCAGCGCCAGCCGGGTCTTCTCGCCACCGGAGAGCACGCCGGCCGGCTTGTGCACGTCGTCCCCGGAGAAGAGGAAGGAGCCCAGCACGCTGCGCGCCTCGGTGTCGGTCAGCTGAGGCGCCGCGGACTGCATGTTCTCCAGCACGGTGCGCTTCACGTCCAGGGTCTCGTGCTCCTGGGCGTAGTAGCCGATCTTCAGCCCGTGGCCGGGCACGACCTCGCCGCTGTCGGCCTGGTCGACGCCGCCGAGGATGCGCAGCAGCGTGGTCTTGCCGGCGCCGTTGAGACCCAGGATGACGACGCGGGAGCCGCGGTCGATGGCCAGGTCGACGCCGGTGAAGACCTCCAGCGAGCCGTACGTCTTCGACAAGCCCTCGCCCGTGAGCGGGGTCTTGCCGCACGGCGCGGGCTTCGGGAAGGCGATCGCGGCGACCTTGTCGCTCTGCCGCTCCCCCTCGATGCCGGCCATCAGCTTCTCGGCCCGCTTGAGCATGGACTGCGCCGCCTGGGCCTTGGTGGCCTTGGCGCGCATCTTGTTGGCCTGGTCGGTGAGCGTCTTGGCCTTGTTCTCGGCGTTCATCCGCTCGCGCTTGCGGCGCTTCTCGTCCGTCTCCCGCTGGACCAGGTAGTTCTTCCAGCCCATGTTGTAGACGTCCATGGCCTGCCGGTTGGCGTCGAGGTGCATCACCTTGTTGACGGTGGCCGCGAGCAGGTCGTTGTCGTGGGAGATCACGATGAAGCCGCCGGAGTAGGCCTTGAGGAAGTCCCGCAGCCAGATGATGGAGTCGGCGTCCAGGTGGTTCGTCGGCTCGTCGAGGATCAGCACCTCGGCCGAGGAGAACAGGATGCGCGCCAGCTCGACCCGGCGGCGCTGACCACCCGAGAGCGTCTTCAGCGGCTGCTCCAGGATGCGCTCGGGGATGCCGAGGCTGGAGGCGATGGTCGCGGCCTCGGACTCGGCCGCGTAGCCGCCGGCCGCCTGCATCTCGTCCTGGGCGCGGGAGTAGCGGCGCATGGCCTTCTCCCGCTCGTTGGCCTTCTCGGAGGTCATCATCTCCTCGGCCTTGCGCATCCGGGCGACGATGGTGTCCAGCCCGCGCGCGGAGAGGATGCGGTCCTTGGCGATGACCTCGGGGTCGCCGGTCCGCGGGTCCTGCGGCAGGTAGCCGACCTCACCGTTGGACGTCACGTTGCCGGACGCCGGCAGGGCCTCGCCGGAGAGGATCTTGGTGAGGGTCGTCTTGCCGGCGCCGTTGCGCCCGACCAGACCGACCTTGTCCCCCGCCCCGACACGGAAGCTGACGTCGTCCATGAGGAGTCGGGCGCCGACGCGGACCTCGAGCTGGTGAGCGGTGATCATCGTCCACCGAGTCTAGGGTCGCCCGACCCCGGCGGGCGATTCCCTGGACCGTGACGGCGCCCCGGTGTGCCCAGCACCTCACCCACCGGCCGCAGGACCCACCGCGATCACCCGTCGACGAGCGCCTCGATCAGCTGGTACTGCCGCTGGAGGGAGCGGATGTAGGGGGCGACGGCGGGGTGCCGGAGCTTGGCCAGCAGGGGGCCCTCGCCCGGCGCGACGCGGGCCAGGGCCCACTCGGCGCGGCTCAGGGCGGTGTAGACGGCGACGACCCGGGCGCCGGTGCCCGCCAGGTGGCGGACGTCGGGCAGGTCGGCGAGGGCGGGCGGCAGACCGAGCAGGTAGGCGTCCAGGAGCGGCTCGAACTCCTCGCGCGCCGAGAGCAGGTAGTAGCCCAGGTCGCCGCCGAGCGCCCCGGTGCCGAGCGTGCCCCAGTCCACCGCCACCACGTCGTCGCCCTCGCGCCCCAGCAGGTTCGCGGGCGTCGGGTCACCGTGCTGGAGCACCCGCGGCAGGCCGTCCAGCGTGGCCAGGTGGTGCAGGCGGGCGCGCCACAGGACGTCGGCGAGGTCGGCCACCGGCGTCCTGGCCAGCGTCGGCCACCCGCCGCGGGTCTCGGTGCGGGCGAGGCGGCTGCGCAGCTGGTCGCGGGCGAGCCAGTCGACCTCGGGCACGGGCGTGCCGGCGAAGCGTCCGAGCGCGTGGGCGGCGAAGAGGCCGTTGACCGCGGCGTCCTCGACCCAGTCGTCGGTGATCGTGATGCCCTCGTCGTCCTCGACGACCTGGCTGCGCACCGGCGGCCGCAGCCCGGCGGACCGGGCCAGCACCCCCGAGAGCGCCACGTCGGCGGCGCGGCGCCAGTAGGCGAAGTGGCCGGGGTCCGAGAGCTCCTCGGGGTCCCCCGGGACGGGGCGGGCGAGCCGCTTCACCGACACCGGCTCGTCCCCCACGACGGCGCGCCAGACCCCCAGCGTGCTCGGCGCGCTACCACCCGGGAGCGGGTGCCAGCCCGGCTGTGGCTGCCACATGGCTCGACGGTAGCGAAGTTCTCCCCCGATCGGTGCAGGTCAGGGCCTGGTGTCGGCGAGTCCTTCGATGCGCTGGCGTGCGTGGGAGAGCGCGCTCAGCCGACGTCGCGGCGCCGGAACGCCAGCTGCCCGGCGGCGGAGGCGAGCGCGGCGAGACCCAGCACGACCACGACGGGGGCCGCGTCGAACGACTCGGCGGGCACCAGCGGCAGGTGATCGAACGGGGACAGCGCGGTCAGCCAGCCGGGCAGCCGGAGCAGCTCTCCGAAGAAGAGCACCACGACGGCCAGCCCGAGCGGCGCCCACGCCAGCCCCGACCACCGCGGCAACACCCCCAGCACCAGGCGGGCCAGCCCCGCCAGCAGCAGCACCCCGGCACCGGGCACCAGCGCCGGCAGCACGTACTGCGCCCAGGCGCCGGCCTCGCCGGTGACCAGCGCGTAGCCGATCCCGATCCCCAGACCGCCGGCCACGACGACGGCGAGCGTGCCCAGCACGGTGACCAGGACCGAGGCACCCGCCCAGCGCCCGCGGGAGAGGCCGGTCGCGAGCAGGGTCTCCGCCCGGCCGGCGGTCTCCTCCCCGCGCAGCCGCAGCGCCGAGGAGACCGCGAAGCCGGCGCCGATCAACGCCATCATCACCAGGCTCGTGGCGTAGAACGCGTCCGTCAGCGCCTCGGGCGTCGCCACCCCCAGGCCCTGGGTCATCATCTCCGACGAGGCACCGCCCTCCCCCAGCAGCGAGCCGACGTCGTCGCCGATCGACCCGT
This sequence comes from Nocardioides bruguierae, assembly GCF_023554635.1. Taxonomy (NCBI): domain Bacteria; kingdom Bacillati; phylum Actinomycetota; class Actinomycetes; order Propionibacteriales; family Nocardioidaceae; genus Nocardioides; species Nocardioides bruguierae. The sequence goes on along the minus strand of NZ_JAMJPH010000003.1, from coordinate 246,999 downwards.
AGGAGAGCCCGGTCAGGAACAGGCCGGCGCACCAGGCCAGGACCCCGCCCCGCTGGAGCCGCCAGGCCAGCCCCACCGGGCCGGCGAGCGTCCGCCCGGCGCGAGCCGGGCCCGGACGGGTCGCCCACAGGCCGGAGCCGATGTCCCGGCGCTCCAGCAGGGCCGCCGACGCGACGACCGCCAGGACGAGCAGGCCCACCGTCAGCAGCAGCGGCCACCAGCGCAGCCCCGAGAAGGCGTGCGTGGCCTGGTACCAACCGATGGGCGAGAACCAGGACAGGGTGCCACCGCCGACGTCCCCCACGGCCCGCAGGGCGTAGGAGGCACCCAGGACGACCGCCACCAGCCCGCCCGCCGCGCGGTTGCTGGTGGTCAGCTGCGCGGCCACCAGGGCGAGCGCCGCGAACGCCGAGCCGGTGAGCGCGAGGCCCACCCCGAGCGCGACGGAGTCGGCGACGGCCAGCGGGAACACCACCAGGGAGAGGGCCACGAGGACGCCGGCGAGGACGTTGGCCCCCACCGCCACGACGAGGGCGGCGGCCGGCGGCGCCCAGCGTCCCACCGCCGCGGCCCGGACCAGCTCGTCGCGGCCCTGCTCCTCCTCGGCGCGGGTGTGCCGCAGCACGACGAGGCCGCTCATCAGGCCGGCAGCCAGTGCCCCGAAGGCGGTGGCCTGCCAGGTGACCTGACCGCCGATCGTGTTCAGCGCCCGGGCCGGGCCGGCCATCGCGACGAAGGCGCTGTTGGCCCCCATCGCGGCCGCGGCGGCGTCGAACTCCTCCTGCGTCGCGTACAGGCCGTCGATGGCCGGGCCCTGGCTGCCGTAGAGCAGCGCGATGCCGGCCGCCCACAGCGGGATCATCACCCGGTCGCGCCGCAGGTCGGCGCGCACCAGGGTGCCGAGGCCCCGCAGCGCCTCCCGCGGGCTCACCGCGCTCGCCTGTCCCGGTGGGCGCTCCGGTGCCGGCCCTGCCGTCCCTCCCCCTCCCGGGGCTCGGACGGGGCGGGGTCGCCGTAGTGGCGCAGGAACAGCTCCTCCAGGGTCGGCGGCTGCGCGGTGAGCGCCCGGACGCCTGCCGCGGTCAGCAGCGGCAGGGCCGCGCCCAGCCGGGCGGTGTCCACCTCGCAGCGGACCCGCACCCCGGTGCCGGTGCCCGTGTCGCCGCCGCTGTCGCCCACCAGCGGCTCACTGGTCAGGTCGTGGACGCCGGCCAGGTCGCCGAGCCCACGCGGGAGGGTGTCGAGGTCGGCCACCACGGAGGTGCGGGTCAGGTGGCGCAGCTCGGCCAGGCTCCCCGACTCGACCGTCCGGCCGCCCCGCACGATGCTGACGCGGTCGCACAGGCGCTCGACCTCGGCCAGGATGTGGCTGGAGAGCAGCACCGTGCCCCCACGCTCACGGAACGCCTCGACGTGCCGCTGGAACTCGGCCTCCATCAGCGGGTCCAGGCCCGACGTCGGCTCGTCCAGCACCAGCAGCTCCGCGTCCGCGGCGAGCGCCGCCACCAGCGCGACCTTCTGCCGGTTGCCCTTGGAGTAGCTGCGGCCCTTCTTCGTCGGGTCCAGGTCGAACGCGTCGACGAGGGCGTCGCGCCGCGCCGGGTCGAGCCCGCCGCGCAGCCGCCCGAGCAGGTCGATGGCCTCGCCGCCCGTGAGGTTCGGCCACAGCGCCACGTCCCCCGGCACGTAGGCCAGGCGACGGTGCAGGGCCGGCGCCTGTCGCCACGGGTCGCCGCCGAGCAGGCGCACCTCCCCGGCGTCCTTGCGCAGCAGGCCCAGCAGCACCCGGATGGTCGTGGACTTGCCGGAGCCGTTCGGCCCGAGGAAGCCGTGCACCTCGCCGGCCCGCACCCGCAGGTCCAGCTCGTCGAGCGCCCGGAACCGGCCGAACGTCTTCACCAGGCCGGCCACGTGGATGACGTGCTCGCTCACGCCCCCACGCTAGACCTCCGCGGCCGCCTGCGGGGGTCGGTCGGGGACCGGGCTGGACGGCTCAGCCGTTGTGCACGACCACCTGCAGCGCGGCCGCAGCGACCACGGCTCGGTCGAGGACGTCGCGGCGGGGGTCGGGCACGTCGAGGAAGCGCTCGTCGACCACGACGCCGGCCACCGCCGCGTCCGGGTGCGCGGACCCGAGCCGCAGGTCCTCCAGGACCTCGCCCACCATGGCCCGGTCGCCGCCGGTCACCAACGGACCGACCAGGCCGTCGAGCACCCGCGCCGCGTGGCCCGCCGCGGCCTCCCCTGCGACGCGCGCCTGCGCGTCCCGGCGCCGCGCGAACCGCTGTTGCGACCAGCCGCCCGCCTTCGTGCGGCCCTGGACGTGCCGCTGGCCTACCTTGCTGGCGACCACCGCGCCGTCGCGCACGAGCGCGACCGCGAAGCCGCCGCGCCGCACCAGCAGGACACCGCGGTCCGCGCGCGCCAGGGCGCACGCCTGCGCGGCGACGGCCGCCGCGTCGGGCGCCGTCGCCTCGTGACCTCCGGGCAGGGCGACGCGGCACCACGCCCCGTCCGGGGCGCGCCCGACGAGGACGCCGGCGTCCAGGTCGAACGCGGGGTCCCCGTGGCGGCGGGCGAAGTTCTCGAGCCAGCGGGGCAGTCGCTGCGCGGGCAGCAGCAGCGTGGTCGCCCCGTCAGTCGGCACGGTGCACGACGCGGAAGGACTCGAGGACGACCTCGGTCTCGGGCCGCAGGTCGTCGGGGTGCTCCACCAGGTCGGCGCGGCGCGCCGCCAGCCACTCCTCCCGCGAGGCCTCCCCCGGCATCTCGGCGGCCACGTGGGCGTCGGGGACGTCGGCCAGGGCGACGACCTGCACGTCGTCGGTGGCGAGCAGGGCCACCGGCCTCATCCCGTGGTCCAGGAGCACCGACAGGGAGCCTGGCTGGGGCAGGTCGTCGGGCTCGTGGTCGCTGAGCAGGGACGTCCCGGCCGTCACCAGGCCACCCACCACCTCGGCGGTGTGCACGCGAGCCTCCTCGTCGTCCCCGAACGACCAGCACGGCGGACGGAGCATCTCGAGCGTGGACGGGCCGAGGTAGTTCGGGACGGTGCTGCCCAGCCGGGCGTGGACGCGCGCCACGTCCCAGAAGGCTTGCAGGAGAGCGTCGTCCGGGCCGGCCGCGTCGTCGGTCATGGGGTGAGCCTAGGGACGCCTCCGGAACGCCGCAGCCCGCCGACCGGGTGGTCGGCGGGCTGTTCTCAGCCGAGGCGGGGCGACGTGCCTGACGCGATCCGGGTCTCGAGCCGCGGTCACCGTCTCGCAAGCTCGACGGTGCGCTTCCTCGACCTCTGCGCGTGCTGACGTCCCTCGTTCCTCGGGACGTCAGCGCTCAGACGTTGAAACCGAGGGCGCGCAGCTGCTCGCGGCCGTCCTCGGTGATCTTGTCCGGGCCCCACGGCGGCATCCAGACCCAGTTGATCGCGACGTCGTTGACGATGCCCTCGAGGGCGGCGTCGGTCTGGTCCTGGATCACGTCGGTCAGCGGGCAGGCCGCGGAGGTCAGCGTCATGTCGACGACGACGTTGGAGCCCTCGTCGACGTGCACGCCGTAGACCAGGCCCAGGTCGACGACGTTGATCCCGAGCTCGGGGTCCACGACGTCCTTGAGGGCCTCGACGACCTCGTCCTCGGACACGGGCGAGGTGCCCGGAGCGGCCGCGCCGGTCGCCTCGGGGACCTCGGGCAGGTCGCCGTGGTCGGGGGCGGTGGCCTCGGTGGTGGCGTTCTCGGTCATCTCTCTCAGCCCTCCTGGGTCGAGGTGGTGGTGGCCGGCTCGGGGAGCGTCCCCAGCGACTGGGCGGTGGCGTCCTTCCAGGCCATCCAGGCCAGGAGCGCGCACTTCACACGGGCGGGGAACTTGGAGACGCCGGCGAACGCGATGGCGTCCTCCAGCACCTCCTCGTCGGGCTCGATGGTGCCCTTGGACTGCATCAGCTCGAGGAAGGTCTGGTGCACGGCCAGCGCCTCCTCCACGGACTTGCCGATCAGCAGGTCGGCGAGCACCGAGGTCGAGGCCTGGCTGATGGAGCACCCGACGGCGTCGTAGGAGACGTCGGCGACGGCGCCGTCCTCGAGGTGCACGCGCAGGGTCAGCTCGTCCCCGCAGGTCGGGTTCACGTGGTGCACCTCGGCCTCGAAGGGGTCGCGCAGGCCCTGGTGGTGCGGGTTCTTGTAGTGGTCCAGGATGATCTCCTGGTACAGGGCGTCCAGCTCGCTGCTCATCAGTCGTCCAAGCGGAAGTAGGAGCGGGTGTATTCCACGGCGTCGACGAGGGCGTCGATCTCCGCGGGCGTGGTGTAGAGGTACGAGGACGCGCGGGTGGAGCTCTGCACGCCGTACTTCTCGTGCGCGGGGCGGGCGCAGTGGTGGCCGGCGCGGACGGCGACGCCGCGGGTGTCCAGCACCGTCATGACGTCGTGCGGGTGCACGCCCTCGATCTCGAAGGAGACCGCGCCCCCGCGCTTCGTGGGGTCCAGCGGGCCGAGGACCTTCAGGCCCTTCACGCTCGCCAGGCCCTCCAGGGCGTAGCCGGTGATGGCCTGCTCGTGCGCGTGCACCGCCTCCATGCCGAGGGCGGAGAGGTAGTCGACCGCGGCGCCGAGGCCGACGGCCTCGACGATCGGCGGGGTGCCGGCCTCGAACTTGTACGGGATGCCGGCGTAGGTGGAGCCGGTCATCCGCACCGTCTCGATCATCTCGCCGCCGCCGAGGAACGGGGGCAGGGCCTCGAGCAGCGCGCGGCTGCCCCAGAGCACGCCGATGCCCGTGGGGCCCACGACCTTGTGGCCGGTGAAGACGAGCGCGTCGGGCCGCTCCTCGGCCGGTATGGCGGCCAGGTCGATGGGCAGCTGCGGGGCCGCCTGGCTGGCGTCCACGACGACCACGGCGCCGACCTCGTGGGCCCGGCGGGCGATCTCACCGATCGGGTTGACGGTGCCAAGCATGTTCGAGACCCAGGTGAGGGTGACGACCTTGGTCCGCTCGGTGATGAGGCGGTCCATGTCGGAGAGGTCGAGGTAGCCCTGCTCGTCGAAGGTGAACCACGCCAGCTCCGCACCCGTGCGCTCGCAGAGCATCTGCCACGGGACGATGTTGGAGTGGTGCTCCATCTCGGTCGTCACCACGAGGTCGCCTTCGCCGACCTGCAGGTCGCCCTTGAGGCCGAGCGTCGTCGCCACGAGGTTGAGCGCCTCGGAGGCGTTCTTGGTGAAGACGATCTCGTCCCGGCTGGGAGCGCCGAGGAACGACGCGACCTTGTCGCGCGCACCCTCGAAGGCCTCGGTGGCCTCGGCACCCAGCATGTGCATCGCCCGCGCCACGTTCGCGTTGTGCCGCTCGAGGTGGTCGACCATCGTGTCGATGACGACCTGCGGCTTCTGCGAGGTGTTGGCGCTGTCGAGGTAGACCAGCGGACCGCCACCCGGGGTCGTCCGGGTGAGGATCGGGAAGTCCTTGCGGACGACCTCCAGGTCAGGCAGCAGACCCTCGATCATGTGGATCTCCTAATGGGGTGAAGTGCGACGACGTGGTGCGAGGTGTGGTGCCGGGCAAGGCGGAGGCGCGAAGGCGGCCTTGGAGCGGAGCGGGCCGTCGAGCGTCGACAACGCCGCCCGGCGCCGCTCATCGCGACACGGCGGTGTACTTCTCGTAGCCGTTGGCCTCAAGCTCCTCGGCGAGCTCGGGGCCGCCGGACTCGGCCACGCGGCCGTCGACGAACACGTGCACCACGTCGGGCTTCACGTACCGCAGGATGCGCGTGTAGTGCGTGATGAGCAGCAGGCCCTTGTCCTCGCGCGCCGAGAAGCGGTTGATGCCGTCGGAGACGACCTTGAGGGCGTCGATGTCGAGGCCGGAGTCGATCTCGTCGAGGATCGCGATCTTCGGGTCGAGCAGGTCCAGCTGGGCGATCTCCGCGCGCTTCTTCTCGCCACCGGAGAAGCCCTCGTTGACCGAGCGGGAGGAGAACTGCGGGTCGAGGTTCATCTGCTCGAGCGCGCCGTTGACGTCCTTGACCCAGGTGCGCAGCTTGGGGGCCTCGCCGTCGAGGGCGGTCTTGGCGGTGCGCAGGAAGTTCGCCATGGACACGCCGGGCACCTCGACCGGGTACTGCATGGCCAGGAACATGCCGGCGCGGGCGCGCTCGTCCACGCTCATCGCCAGGACGTCCTCGCCGTCGAGCGTCACGGTGCCGCCGGTGATCGTGTACTTGGGGTGACCGGCGATCGAGTAGGCGGTGGTCGACTTGCCCGAGCCGTTGGGGCCCATGATCGCGTGCGTCTCGCCGGCCTTGATGGTCAGCGTGACGCCCTTGAGGATCTCCTTGGGGCCGTCCTCGGTCTCGACCGAGACCTGCAGGTCCTTGATCTCCAGGGTGCTCATTGATGTCTCTCTTTCGCGGGTTCTCGCGGTGCTGCGTGCGGGTGTGCGCTCACTGCGAGCGCCGGGTGCGTGTGTGGGGTGGGCGGTGGCCGGGTCAGTCCGGCCGGACGCCGTTGAGGGTGGTGGCGACGTCGACGTAGACGACCTGCTGGCCGTCCTCGTCGCGGACCTCCGTGCGGAAGGTCGCCACGGGGGACGTGGCGGGCAGACCGCTCGGGGCGCCGCTGCGCATGTCGAAGCGGGAGCCGTGCAGCCAGCACTCGATCTCGCAGGCCCCGTCGGGGCCCGCCTCGACGTCGCCCTCGCTCAGCGCGACAGCGGCGTGGCTGCACAGGTCCTGGATCGCCATCACGGCGTCGCCGTCCCGGGTCAGCGCGAGGGTGTACTCCTCGACGTCGACCGCGAGCGCCTCCCCGGAAGGGACCTCGGCGAGCGTGCAGGCGCGGACCAGGCTCATCGCTGGTTCAGTCCGCTCGTCACGGTCTTGGCCAGCTCGGCCTCGACCGTGTCGGTCAGGCGCTCCTCGAGGGAGGGCACACCCACCTTGCGGATCAGGTCGACGAAGAAGCCGTGCAGGACGAGACGGCGCGCCTCGGTCTCGGAGACGCCGCGGCTCTTGAGGTAGAAGAGCTGCTCGTCGTCGAAGCGCGCGGTGGCCGACGCGTGGCCGGCCCCCTCGATCTCGCCGGTCTCGATCTCCAGGTTGGGCACCGAGTCGGCCTGGCAGCCGTCGGTGAGGACGAGGTTGCGGTTCTCCTCGTAGGTCTCGATGCCCTCGGCGACCTTGCGGATCAGCACGTTGCCGATCCACACGGTGTGGGCGCCCTGGCCCTGGAGCGCGCCCTTGTACACCACGTTCGACTTGGTCCTGGGCGCGTTGTGGTCGGCGAAGAGCCGGTGCTCGAGGTGCTGGCCGGCGTCGGCGTAGTAGAGCCCGAGGAGCTCGGCCTCGCCGCCGGGGCCGGCGTACTCGACGTTGGCGTGCAGCCGCACGACGTCGCCGCCGAAGGAGATCGAGGCGTGCTTGACGCTCGCGTCGCGCCCCACGCGGATCGAGTCGCGGCCCAGGTGCACGGCGTCGTCGGCCCAGTCCTGGAGGGAGAGCACGGTGACCTGGGCGCCGTCGCCCACGAGGAACGTGGAGATGGCGTTGTAGCGGGCCGAGCCCTCGTGCACCAGCACGACGGTGGCCTCGCTGTGCGCGCCGAAGCGGTAGATCATCCGGCCGTGGACGAGGTCCTCGACCGTGGCGCCCGAGAGCCGGAGCACGATCGGCTCCTCGACCCGCGTGTCCGCGGGCACGTCGAGCAGCGTGGCCGTGCCGGAGAGCGAGGCGGCCAGGGCGGCGGGCCGCTCGTTCGGGGGCAGCTCGAGGCCGCGGGCCTCGTCGGCGGAGATCTCGGTCAGGTTCGCACCCGCGGGGATCGTGGTGTCCCAGGTCAGGTGGGCGTCCGAGGCCTCACCGTCCAGCAGGCCCCGCAGGCGCTTCAGCGGGGTGAAGCGCCAGACCTCCTCGCGCCCGGTGGGCAGCGGGTGGTCGGCGAGGTCGTAGGACGGCGGCGGGTTGAGGTGGGACTCGACCCGGTCGGACTCGAGCGCGGCCGCGACGGTGTCGCGGGCAGCATCGGTGACGGTCACTGCAGTTCTTTCTGGTCGTGAGCGAGGAGGGGCGTGCGTGGGAGGGCCGGCGTCAGCCGACCGCGCCCTCCATCTGCAGCTCGATGAGGCGGTTCAGCTCCAGCGCGTACTCCATCGGGAGCTCCTTGGCGATGGGCTCGACGAAGCCACGGACGATCATCGCCATGGCCTCGTCCTGCTCCATGCCGCGCGACATCAGGTAGAAGAGCTGATCGTCGGAGACCTTCGAGACGGACGCCTCGTGGCCCATGGAGACGTCGTCCTCGCGGATGTCGACGTACGGGTAGGTGTCCGAGCGGCTGACCTGGTCGACCAGCAGCGCGTCGCACAGCACGTTCGACTTCGAGCCGTGCGCGCCCTCGTTGACCTGGATCAGGCCGCGGTAGGAGGTGCGGCCGCCGCCGCGGGCGACGGACTTGCTCAGGATCGAGGAGGACGTGTGCGGCGCCGCGTGGACCATCTTCGCGCCGGCGTCCTGGTGCTGGCCCTCGCCGGCGAACGCGATGGAGAGCGTCTCGCCCTTGGCGTGCTCGCCCATCAGGTAGATGGCGGGATACTTCATGGTGACCTTGGAGCCGATGTTGCCGTCGACCCACTCCATGGTGCCGCCGGCCTCGCAGGTCGCGCGCTTGGTCACCAGGTTGTACACGTTGTTCGACCAGTTCTGGATGGTCGTGTAGCGGCAGCGGCCGCCCTTCTTCACGACGATCTCGACGACGGCGGAGTGCAGGGAGTCCGACTTGTAGATCGGCGCGGTGCAGCCCTCGACGTAGTGCACGTAGGCGTCCTCGTCGACGATGATCAGCGTCCGCTCGAACTGGCCCATGTTCTCCGTGTTGATGCGGAAGTAGGCCTGGAGCGGGATGTCCACGTGGACGCCCTTGGGCACGTAGATGAAGGAGCCGCCGGACCACACGGAGGTGTTGAGCGCGGAGAACTTGTTGTCGCCGACGGGGATGACGGTGCCGAAGTACTCCTTGAAGAGCTCCTCGTGCTCGCGCAGGCCCGTGTCGGTGTCGACGAAGATGACGCCCTGCTCCTCGAGGTCCTCACGGATCGAGTGGTAGACGACCTCGGACTCGTACTGGGCGGCGACGCCGGCGACGAGGCGCTGCTTCTCCGCCTCGGGGATGCCGAGCTTGTCGTAGGTGTTCTTGATGTCCTCGGGCAGGTCCTCCCAGCTGGTGGCCTGCTTCTCGGAGGAGCGCACGAAGTACTTGATGTTGTCGAAGTCGATCGCCGACAGGTCCGAGCCCCAGGTGGGCATGGGCTTGCGGTCGAACAGCTTCAGGCCCTTGAGGCGCAGGTCGAGCATCCACTGGGGCTCGTTCTTCTTGCCCGAGATGTCGCGGACGACGGCCTCGTTGAGGCCGCGCTGCGCGGAGGCGCCGGCCACGTCCGGGTCGGCCCAGCCGAAGTCGTAGCGGCCGATGCCCTGCAGCTCGGGGTTGAGCTCTTCGATGGAGGTCATGAGGTGACCTGCTTCCTTTCGTCGGACGGGCGGGAGTGCGCGGAGGCCTGCGAGGCCTGTGGGAAGGACGGCACGGCGGGTGGTTCGGGGATGCAGGTGGTGCAGACGCCGTCGCCGTGGGCGATGGTCGCCAGCCGCAGGACGTGCCGCTCGAGGACGCGGCTGATCGCCGCCGTCTCGGCCTCGCACAGCTGCGGGAACTCGTGGGCCACGTGGGAGACCGGGCAGTGCTGCTGGCACAGCTGCTCCCCCGTCGCGGCCGGCGCGGGCACGTCCCGCACGGACGCGGCGTAGCCCTGCTGGCTCAGCACCAGGGCGAGCACCTCGGCCGGGGTGGCCTCGGGGTGCTCGGTCATCGTGTCCTCGAAGTTGTCCTCGATGAAGGACACCCGCTGCTCGGCGAAGGCGCGCACGGCGTCGTCCCCGCCGGTCTCGGCGAGGAACCGCAGCGCCTGCACGGCCAGGTCGTCGTAGCCGGAGGCGAAGCCCTCACGGCCCTGCTCGGTGAGGGCGAAGACCTTGGCCGGACGGCCACGGCCGCGCGAGCCCACGGTGCGGGGCTCGCGGGGCTCCACGGCGCCGTCCGCCTGGAGCGCCTCGAGGTGGCGTCGCACGGCCGCGGGCGTGAGCCCCAGCTCGCTCGCCAGGGCCGCCGCCGTCTGCGGGCCCCGGGCGAGCAGCGTCGAGGCCACGCGGCGTCGCGTGCTCTGCTCCTGCTTCTGCTCGGTCCCGGTGAATTCCACAACGTCAGTGTGCCGTTAATGCTCGCGGGGCTTCAAGGAAGGCTCCCCTAACCTGTCGCGGGCGTGCCAGGCGGCGTCCTCACGCGATCTTCACGGCCTGCCCGTCGGGGTGCCGCCGGCGCGGACCGTCAGCGCCGGCTGCGCAGCCAGGCGAGTCCGAAGAACGGCAGGACGAGGGGCAGGAACCCGTAGCCCTGGCCGAAGTGCGACCAGACGGTCTTGTCGGGGAACAGCTGGGGCTCCAGGTAGGTGAGGGTGCCGATCCCGAGCACGCCCACCAGCTCGATGCTGACCGCCACGAGGGCCACCACTCGGGCACGTCGCCCGCCGAGCAGGAGGCAGACGGTGGCGACGAGGTAGAGGACCGCTGCGACCAGGGACAACGTGTAGGCCAGCGGCGCACGGCCCGGCTCCATCCCGAGCTGGACGGCCGAGCGACCGGTGGCGGCCAGGGCGAACAGGCCGTACAGCGCGACCAGGAGCCGCCCGGGTCCGCTGGAAAGGGTGGTGCGCTGCTCAGGCACCGGCCACCGCCGCGACGTCCCAGAGGGCCTCGAGACGCAGCTCGCACGCCGCGACCGTGAGCACCGCGACGAGCAGCACCGCGGTGCCCCAGCGGCTGCGCTCCACCAGGGCGAGCGCCGCGCCGACCGGCACGACGGCCACCGTGGTGAGCAGGTACGCGACGAAGGTCACGCCCTCGACGGGGCGGTCGGTGGCGCCCAGCGCCACGAAGCCCACGACCATCTGCACGACCAGCAGCACCAGCAGCGCGCCGAGGAGCACGAAGTAGGCATCGCTCGGCGGGTGCTGGGCCCGCACGATCATCACGACCGTCCACACGGCGGCCGCCAGGCTGAGGGCCAGCACCGGCGCCACGATCCACGTTGTCACGACCAGGGAGCCTAGGGGCGTGGGCGACGCCACGCACGACGCCGGGTCGCGGGTCACGGGTTGGGGCCCGCGTGCGGCCCGCTCCTACACTCGACCCGTGCCCCACCCTGCCGGCGCCGACGCCGGACCGTCCCACCGCCCGACCGCGTCCACGCCGGCTGCCTTCCCTGCGGCCTCCCCCGCCACGTCGGCGGGCCTCGGACCGGCCCTGGAGGTCCGTGACCTCTCCATGACCTACGGCAGCACCCGGGCCGTGGACGGTCTCTCGCTCGAGGTGCCGCGCGGGTCGATCACCGCGGTGCTGGGCCCCAACGGCGCGGGCAAGACCACGACCCTGGAGACGTGCGAGGGCTACCGCCGTCCGCAGGCGGGCAGCGTGCGGGTGCTCGGGCTCGACCCCGTCGCCGACCGCCGCGCCCTCCTGCCGCGCATCGGCGTCATGCTCCAGTCCGGGGGCGCCTGGTCGGGGGTGCGTGCCGAGGAGATGCTGCGTCACGTCGCGCGCCTGCACGCCCGCCCGCTGGACCAGGCGATGCTGTCCGAGCGCCTCGGGCTGGCCGAGTGCGGGCGCACGCCCTACCGCCGGCTCTCCGGAGGCCAGAAGCAGCGGCTCGCCCTCGCGATGGCCGTCGTGGGTCGCCCGGAGCTCGTCTTCGTGGACGAGCCCACCGCCGGCATGGACCCGCAGGCCCGACGCGCCACCTGGGAGCTGCTCGAGGAGCTGCGCGGGGACGGCGTCACCGTCGTGCTCACCACGCACTACATGGACGAGGCGGAGCGGCTCGCCGACGTCGTCCACATCATCGACCACGGCCGACTGGTGGCCACCGGCACGCCGAGCGAGCTCACCCGCGGCGGCCGGGTCTCCACCCTGCGGCTCGTGCTCGAGCGGCCCGTGCCCGAGGGCGCGCCGCAGCGGCTGGCCGCCGAGCTGGACGCCACGCTCCAGGTGCTCGACGCCACGTCGCTGGTGCTCACCGGGCCGGCCGACTCGACGACGCTGGGCCGGGTGGCCGCCTGGTGCGAGCAGCACGACGTGGTGCCCGTGCAGCTGAGCCTGGGCACCCGGTCCCTCGAGGACGCCTTCCTGGAGCTCACCGGGCGCGACTCGGCGGAGCCGGGCGGCGAGCCCCTGCCTGCGGGCACCGACGGCTCCGTGGAGGTGGCCCGATGAGCGAGCAGCTGAGCCAGTCGTCGAACGAGCAGGTCGCGACCGCGCGCGGCACGTTCCGTCCCGAGCCCGGTGCGGCCCCCTGGGGCCGGCAGGTGCTCGCCCAGGCCTCGATGGAGGCCCGGCTCCTGCTGCGCAACGGCGAGCAGCTGCTGATCGCCGTCGTGATCCCCGTCGTGGTGCTGGTCGGCGGGGTGCTGGGTGCCGAGCGGGTGGGCCTCACCTTCGACCAGCCGGTCGCCGACGTCCTCACCCCGGGCGTCCTGGCGCTCGCGGTGATGTCGACGTCGTTCACCTCGCTGGCCATCGCCACGGGCTTCGAGCGTCGCTACGGCGTCATCAAGTGGCTGGGGGCCTCTCCCCTGCCGCGCTCCGGCCTGCTGGCCGGCAAGGTCCTGGCCCTGCTGGTGGTCGAGGTGCTCCAGGTGCTCGTGGTCTCCGCGGTGGGGCTCGCCCTGGGCTGGCGACCGGAGCCGGGCGCCATCGGGCTGCTGGGCTCGCTGCTCGCTGGGGTGCTGGGCACGGCCGCGTTCGCCTCCCTCGCCCTGGCGATGGCGGGCTCCCTGCGCGCCGAGGCGACCCTGGCCGGCGCCAACCTCGTCTACCTGCTGCTGATGGCCGGCGGGGCCGTCGTCCTGCCCGCCTCCGCGTACGGCGGGGTGGGCGACGTGGTCGCCTGGCTGCCGTCGGGCGCGCTCGGCGAGGCACTGCGCGCCGGCCTCCTGCACGGCACGATCGATGCCGCCAGCCTGCTCGTGCTGGCGGCCTGGACCCTGGTCGGCACCGTGGTGACCGCCCGCACCTTCACCTGGGAGTGACCCCGATGAGCAACCCCGACGTCGTCCCCGCCGCTCGCCTGCGCACCATGCGACGGGCCGCCTGGGCCTCGATCGTCGCCAACGCGGTGATCGTCGTGACCGGTGGAGCCGTCCGCCTCACGGCCTCGGGGCTCGGTTGCCCCACGTGGCCGAAGTGCACCTCGACGAGCTTCACGCCCGAGGCGCACCTGCACGGCATCATCGAGTTCGGCAACCGACTGCTCACCTACGTGCTCGTGGCCATCGCCATCTGGGCCTTCGTCGCGGCCTGGCGCACCGCACGCCGCGACCTGCGCAAGATCGCGTTCCTGGCGGCGCTGGGCATCCCGGTCCAGGCCGTCCTGGGCGGCATCACCGTGCTCACCGGGCTGACCTGGTGGGTGGTGGGCGCCCACATGATCCTCTCGATGATCCTGATCGGGCTCTCCGTCCTGCTCCTGCACCGGACCTACAGCACCTCGGCCCCGCGGCGTGGCCCTGCCGTCGTCCTCGCGTGGATCGTCCTCGCGGCTGCCGCCCTGGTGATCGTGCTGGGCGTCGTGGTGACCGGAGCCGGGCCCCACGCCGGCGACGCCGACGTGCCGCGCAGCGGCCTCGACACCCTCCAGGTCTCCCAGCTGCACGCGGACGCGGTGTTCCTCTACATCGGCCTGACCGTCGGCCTGCTGCTCCTCCTGCTGGCCACGGGCGCGCCTCGGGCCTCGGTGCGGGCCGCCTGGTGGCTGATCGGGGTGCAGCTGGCGCAGGCGGTGATCGGGTTCGTCCAGTACTTCACCGGAGTGCCCGAGGTGCTGGTCGGGGCGCACATGGCCGGCACGACGATGGTCGCGGGCTGGACGACGTGGCTGCTGCTCCAGGTGCGCCAGCCCCCCCGAGAGCCGCGGGGCGACGAGCCGGTTCAGGACCTGGCCGCCACCACGTCCGCGTAGATCTGGGAGAACCGGTCGGCCACGCTGCCCTGGCGGTAGCGGACGACCTCGCGCTCCGCGGCCTCGGCGAGGCGGGCCGCCAGCGCCGGCTCGTCGAGCAGGCGCCGGATCGCGTCACCGAGGCCGGCGGCGTCCCCGGGTCGGGCCACGAGGGCCGACTCCTCGTGGGTCACCATGTCGGCGATGCCGCCCTGCCGGGTCGTCACCAGCGGGGCGCGCAGGGCCATGGCCTCCAGCACGGTCGTCGGGCAGGGATCGGGCCACTCGCTGGGCAGCACGGCGGCGCGGGCGTGCCGGAAGCCGGACACGACCCGGTCGTGGGTCCAGCCGTGGTCCACGAGCACCCCGGGCGGCAGGGTGCCGAGGTCGGCGTCCGGTCGTCCGACCATCACCAGGGACGGCTTGTCCGCGCCCACGGTGCCGGGCAGGCGTCGCCACGCCTCCAGCAGGGTGTGCACGCCCTTCTGCTCGGAGAGGTCGCCGGCGAAGAACAGGTAGTCGCCGTCGGGCAGGGCCGGGTCCCTGTCCACCGCGGCGCCGACGGTCAGGTCGTCGGGGACGAAGTTCGGCACGACCTCCCAGTCCACGCCCTGCTCGGAGAGCCGGTTCGCCTCCCCGACGAAGGTGCTGACGGGGGTGAACAGGTCCACCGACCGGCGTCGCACCGGCAGCCCGGCCCGCACCATCGCGTAGATCGCCTGGCCCCGCCCCTGCCCGTAGTGGCCGGGCGCGCAGGACAGGCAGCGCCGCGGGGACGGGCCCGGGCACACCTCGTCCTCGTACACCAGGCGCTTGGTCGCGCACACGTGGCTGTAGTCGTGCAGCGAGTGCACCAGCGGGACGCGGTGGGCGGCCGGCACGGCGAGCCAGCTGTTGATGATCCAGTTGTGGCTGTGGGCCACGTCGGGTCGGACCTCACGGGCCAGGCGCGCCAGGCCACGCACGGTGAACGGGTCGGGCACCGGCAGCGCCAGGGGCCGGTCGGCGGTCGGGTAGAGCGCGGGGACGCGGGAGCCGGTGTGCTCCAGCACGTGCACGGTGACGCCGTCGTCCTCCTGCGGGGCCCCGCGGTCGGTGCCGAGCGTGGCGACGTGGACGTCGTGCCCTCGTGCGGCCAGGGCGGTGGCGAGGTTGCGCACGTGCCGCTCCTCGCCCCCGATGACGGGCGGGTAGAACTGCGCCAGCAGCAGGACCCTCACGCGCGACCGCCCCGCAGCCGCCGGCCGTCGACCTGTGCACGCCCCATGCCCGCGAGGACGGCCAGGGCACCCACCACCAGGCCCAGGGCACGCGGCCGGGTCTCGCGGTGCAGCGCGGCGGCGAGCACCGAGCGCGGCAGGCGGGCCGCGAACGCCCGCTCGTCGCCGAGCGCGGCGCCCGCGACGAGTCGCGAGAGCCGTACCTTCTGCACCCCCTCGCTGAAGCACCGGTCCCAGAAGAAGCGCCAGGTCAGCCGGTCACCGGGCACGTGGTGCCGGATGACCGCGTCCGGGTGGTAGGCGAAGGTGCCACCGGTGCGCGCGGAGGCGCGCAGGCAGAACTCCGCCTCCTCTCCCCCGCCGCTGACGCCGGCGCGGTGGCCGAGGTCGGGGTCGAAGCCGCCGACGGCGAGGAAGACGTCGCGCCGCAGCGCCGCGCAGCCCCCGTAGACGTTGCGCACCCGCCTGCAGCGCGTCGGCTGACCGGCGAAGCTGAGGCCCACCGTCCAGAGGAACTCCTCGGGCAGCCAGTCGGGGCGCGGGGAGTCCCACAGCCCCGCGGAGCGGCCGCTGACGCCGAGCACGTCGTCCTCGGCCAGGGGCTGCAGGAGGTGCTCGACCCAGCCCGGGTCCGCGACGGCGTCGTCGTCGAGGAAGACCACGACGTCCGTGTCCAGCGCCTGCGCCCCCCGGGTGCGGGCCACCGAGACCCCGTGGTTGGAGCCCAGGCCCTCCACGCGCTCGCGCGGGAGGCGGGCGCGCACGAGGTCGCGCAGGTCGTCGGTGCCGTCCACCATGACGAGCACCTCGTCCACCGTGGCCGTCTGGGCCCGGACGGAGGCGACGGCGGCCGTCACCTGGTCCAGGCGGGCGGCGTCGTGGGTGCACACCAGGACACCGACCGTGCCCACGGGTCGGGGCCGCCCCGGCTGGGGTGCGGACGCGCTCGTGGTGTCGTCCTCGACGCGGCTGCTGGTCGTCATGTCAGGTACCTCCCGGTGGCGCTGTGCACGGCGCGCCGGGTCCACCGCCAGGGTGGGCCCGCCACCTGCTTGACCCGGGCGGAGAGGCCGGGAGCCCCGGCGTCTTGCACCCGTGCCAGCAGCCCCTCCGGTGTGTCGTCGGGGCCGACCAGCAGGCGACTGACGGCCAGCGGGTCCTCCCCCGCGGGGCTCACCCGGTGACCGATGGCGCACGCACTCTCGTACCCGGCTGCGTGCACACCCATTCTCACCCGTCCGTCGTGGTAGCCGTGCGGGTAGGCGAGGGAGCGCACCTCCTGCCCGGTGGCGTCCTGCAGCACCCGACGGCTCTCGGCCACCTCGCGGGCGGTGCGGGCCGCGAGCTGCGCGTCGAGGGGCACGTGGACGGCGGCGTGGCTGCCGATCTCCACGTCGGGCTCCGCCCCCAGTCGCGCGACCTCGGGCATCCCGAGCAGGCGCAGGTCCCCCGCGTCCGCCAGCCAGCCGGGGGCGCCACCGAGCTCCCGGGTCGGCACGTACAGGGTGCTGGCGGCACCGACGCCGCGCAGCACGGGGAGCGCGTGCTCCACGTAGTCGGTGTAGCCGTCGTCGACGGTGACCGCCGCGGCCGCGACCCCCTGGTCACGGAGGGCCAGCGCGTGCGTCAGCCCCGTGAGGGCGTAGCCGGCGCCCCGCAGGGCCGCGAGCTGCTCGGCGAGCAGGCCGGGCGGCACGCAGAGCTCGCGCAGCGCGGCGGGCACGTGTCCGCCGACCGAGTGGTACATCAGCACGGGCAGGTCCGTCACGAGGCACCTCCGGCGGGGAGCCTGCCGAGACGCCCGGCCAGCCCGAGCCGCGCCCGGGCGTACCCGAGGGAGGCCAGGACGAGCGATGCCACGATCCCGGCCGCGGCGGACCAGCCGGCGGGGTCGCCGCGCAGGCCTCGGCCGAGACCGGCCAGCACGCCGCGGGGCAGCACCGAGGCGACGTAGCCCCACTCGGTCTCGGTGGCGCGGTGGTCGCCGACGCGGGCGGCCATCGCGGCCTTCGAGACACCCTCCAGGAGGCTGCGGTGACGCAGGTAGGACCAGGCCACGCGGTCGCGGGAGACGTGGTGGTGCACCCGGGCCCGCGGCTCGAGCAGGATGCGTCCGCGCCCGTGCCGGTCCGCCATGCGGATGCACAGCTCCGTCTCCTCGCAGCCCAGCGGGAAGGTGTCCACCCGGCCGGCCGTCTCGTCGAAGCCACCGACCTCGCGCAGCACCTGGGTGCGCACGCTCATGTTGCAGCCCCAGAGGTTGCGCACCGGGGAGGTGCGTGTCGGCATCCCGCGGTACGTGCAGCCCACGACCCACCACAGCTCGGGCGCGAGCTGGGGCGGCGCGTCCCCGTCGGGCCAGACCGGCTCGGCGTGCCCGCCGACCGCCTCGATCGTGGAGTCGGTGTACGGCGCGAGGAGGTGCTCGAGCCACGCGGGCTCGGGCACGGCGTCGTCGTCCAGGAAGACGGTGACGGGCGTGTCGACGAGGGCCGTGCCCGTGTTGCGGGCCCCCGAGGCGCCCCGGGCACCGGTGTTCGGCACGACCACGACCTCGCACCCCTCCCGCGACGCGGGACGTGCCAGGGCCGCTCGGGCGCGCTCGAGCAGGGCGTCGTTGTGGTCGATCACCAGGACGTAGCGCGCCGCGGGCCGGGTCTGGGCGTCCACGCCCGCGAGGCCGGCGACGACCTGGTCCCAGCGCCTCTCCGTGTAGGCGCAGACGACGACGGTGGCGTCAGGCAGCCCCGCCGCTGCCGGCCGGGCGCTCACTGCGCACCCGCCCGAGCAGCCGGAGCAGGAAGACCCGGCACTCGCAGAGACCGCAGTCGCTGCCGGCCCGGTAGTGCTGGTGCACACTGCGCGGGTGACCGCAGCGGCAGCTGATCGTGGCCGCTGCGGAGCGCAGCGCGTGGCCGGGGCGGAACGCCATCTCGGCTACCTCCAGGGGGGACGAGCCGCGACTGGACGGTCCGACGTTCGTGCTGGTCGGGCCGGGCGGGGACCCAGGCGGCGCCTGAGAGTAGCAAGCGAGTCTCCTCGAAGGGGTGGGAACGCGCGGAGTCGTCCCAGGTGGGAGCGGTCGGCGGGCTGAGGTTCACGACTCGTCCCCCGTGCCGGTACCGGAGTCGGTAGCGGTCTCGTCCACGAGCTCCTGGCGGCGCTGCGTCCAGGTGCGCAGCGCGGCGTAGGTCCGGTTGGTGGTGCCCTGGTCGTCGAGCAGGGTCCACGAAGCGGGGTTCCACGGCGTGGGGTGCAGGTAGTACCAGGAGAGCCCCACGACGTACGGGGTGCAGGTGGCGATGCCGAGCGCCTGGGCGACGTAGCCGGCGCGGGTGGCGTCGTCGGTTCCCCGGACGTCGCCGTGGTCGCTGGTGCTGTAGCCGAACTCGCCCACGTACAGACCGAGGTCGTCGTCGCCGTGTGCCACCAGCACCCGCCACACGTCGCGGTACCCGGCGAACGTGTCGTCGTAGGCGCCGAACGTGCCGGTCAGCGGCGCCGAGGCGTCGACCGCCGCGGGCGCGTCGTCACCGGGCCAGGGGTGCACGCCGACGAGGTCGAAGGGACGCTCCCCCGGGCCGAGCGCGCGGTAGACCCGGCGCAGGAAGCCGATGTCGTTGCCGCCGAGCCCGCCGGAGATGATCGTGAGGTCGGGCGCGACCCGGCGGAGCACCTGCGAGGTCTGCGTCAGGAGGCGCGCGTAGGCACGGGGCGAGGGGCCCGTCGTCCAGAACTCCGGCGTGTCCGGCTCCGACCAGACCTCGACGTAGGTGGCCCGGCCGGAGAGGTGCTCGGCCGCCGCGGCCACGAACGAGCGCCACCGGCGCAGCTCGGCCGGCGTGGTGGGCGCCCGCCACCGGGCCTCGGCGTCGCTCAGCGTGCCGTCGCCCACGGCCCAGGACGGCGAGCCGGTGAGGACCACGCGGACCTCGAGCCCGGCGGCCAGGGCGCTGTCGACCACCTCGTCCACGGCCGCCCAGCGGCGAACGCCCCGGCTGGGCTCGACGGCCTGCCACGCCACGGCAGTGGAGACGACGTCGGCGCCGGCGTCGGCGGCCGCGGCGACGAGGGCGTCGACCTGCTCGGGATCGAGCACGGGGTCCGCGGCGTCGCCGGTGGCGGCCTGCACCCCCAGGTCCAGCAGCGGGCCCGGCTGCGCCGCGGTGGGCGTGCAGGTGCTCAGGGTGGTGCCGGCGGTCCCGGTGCCGCCGTCCGCGACGTCGTCGGAGGGCGCGCGGACGCTGCGGACGCCGATGCCGACGACCACGAGGAGCAGGACGAGCGTGAGGACCCCGAGCAGGATGGTGGTGGTGCGCAGGCTCACGGCGCCGCGCTCGGCCTGCGCCTCGCCGGACGTCCCGCCACCACCGGCGCGGGCCGCCAGCAGGCGCCGAGGCGAGGGAGCGACCCACGGGGAGCCGCCCAGCGTGCGCCGCACGAGCGGTGCGGCGAGGACGGCCTCGAGGACCATGGCGGCGATCCAGCCGAGCGCGACCCCGTCGGCGCCGTGCAGCAGGCCACCGATGACGGCTCCCGTCAGCTCCAGCACGAGGGCGACCACGGCCAGGCGGGAGGCGAGGGTGAAGCGCTCCTGGGTGCGGAGCAGTGCGACGAGGTGGTCCTTGACGACCATCCAGAGCCCGGCCGGCACCAGCAGCGCGAGCAGGTGGGCCGACTCCTCGGCGTACGTCGGCCCGAACAAGGACATCACCGGACGCCCCAGGAGCCAGGCGCCGGCGACGAGGCAGGCGCTGAGCAGCAGCCCGGCGGGCAGGGTGGTGCCGATGCTGCGGCGCAGCGCCGCCTCCCCGGCGTCCGCGCCGTGGGCGAACAGCGCGACGGCGAGCAGGTACGGCGGCAGGAAGGCGAAGCCGGCTGCCAGCCAGGCGATCGCGAAGGCCGCGTTGTCGCGCGGGAGCAGCACGACGGCCGCGACCACGGGCACGAGCTGCGTGGCGGCCGCGACCGCGACGCTCAGCACCTGGTGGTGCGCGGCGGCGGCCGCGTAGCCGCGCAGGTCGGCCAGCAGCCCGGGGCCGGAGCCCGCCCGCTCGCGCGGCAGCACCCGCCACAGCACGACGGCGACGGAGAGCACGATGGGTGCGACCCAGCAGACCTGCAGCACCAGCTGGTCGCGGACCCCGGCCAGCACGAGCACGGCGGCCACCGGGAAGCGGGAGCCGGCGGCCAGGAGGTTGCGCCAGACCTGCACCGACGAGCGCCCCAGCCCGAGGCTGGACTCGTCGACCACGACGCCGCAGGCGGCCGCGGCCACGCCCACGACGAAGACCACCAGCCCGGCCACGGGCTCGAGCGCGGCGCGCAGGGTGGGCCCGAGCAGGCCGGCGCGCGCGGCGAGCCCGACGGCCAGCGCCAGGCCGGCGCCCACCGTCGCGGCGACCAGGACCCCGCGCAGCAGCAGGGCGCGCTGGCGCCCGGGGACGAGGCGGGGCAGCTCGGCGATGAGGAGCGTGCCGAGGCCCAGGGAGACGAGCGACCCCAGGAGCGTCTGGGTGTTGATCGCACCCGAGGCGGTGCCCACCGAGTCGGCGGGCACCACCCGCGCCACGACCACCCAGAACAGCAGGCCGAGACCGGTGCCGACCAGCTGCGCGGTGAGCAGCGAGCGGAACGGCGCCAGCACGCCGTGCTCACGCCGGGGGGTGTCCGTGGTGCTCATGAGGCTCCCCCCTCGTCCGAGGTGCCCGAGGAGCCCGCTGAGCTCGATGTGCTCGAGGCCGTGGGGGCGGGCTGCAGGTCCTCGTCCAGGAGGGCGTGCCGCGCGCTGAGGGCGGCGAGGGTGCCGGCACCGACGAGCAGGACGACGGCCAGGCCGCCCGCGACCAGGCCCGGGAGCCGCTCGCGCCAGGGCGCTGCCGGCTCGGCAGGCGGGTCGCCGCGACCGGCACGCAGCAGGATCGCTGCGAGCGCCAGCAGCAGGAGCACGAGGGCACCCTGCACCGGCGGGTACCCGCCGACGGAGCCGAGGAGGCCCACGACGACGGCGACGGGCAGGACGAGCGTCGCAGCCACCAGGTGGGAGCGGCGCGGGTGCCGCAGCACGGTGAGCAGGTAGCGGCGGCGCCACCAGGCCAGGACCGCGGCGCCGAGCAGGACGAGGCCGCTCTGGAGCAGGTCGGCGTCGCCGGGCAGGCCGGGGTCGGCGCGGTCGGCGAAGGTCGCGTCCTCGCCACGCAGGGAGCGGACGTCGTAGACGACCACGTCGCCGTCGTCGTAGACCACGTCGAAGCCCTCGACGCCGCGGAACTTCGTCAGCATCTGGCGGTTGGGCTGCTGGGCGTCGTCGCCGTAGCTGGCGCCGGCCTCGAAGTAGGCGTTGGAGAGGACCTTCTGCCCGATGATGCGCTCGTCGACCACGAGGAAGTCGACGTCGTTGTCGGTGAGCAGGTCGAGCACCTCGTCGTCGACGCTGGTGTCGATGAAGACCGGGGTCATGTTGTCGCCGCCGGACTGCTTGGTGACGGCGTCCACGGGAGCGAAGTCGGGGATGACCCGGTCGAGGGTGAGGTCGGAGACGATGCGCGAGCCGGCGGGCAGGTAGCGGCCGGCCCACCGGGCCACGGCCACGGTGCCCGCGTCCACCGAGCGCTGCTCGGCGCCTGCGAGGTACGGGCCCGGCACCCGCTGCCAGTCGGGTCCTCCGCCGAGCATCACGCCGCCGAGCAGCATGACCAGCACGGCCGGCACGACGAGGTTGCGCACCGACGCGAGGCGGGGCGCGACCCAGACGGCAGCCAGGACGGCGGTGCCCAGGCACACGAAGGTGGTCGCCCGGTCGGCGACCTCGGCGGCGGTCGGGAAGAACCGCACCGCGTAGAGCGCGGGGTAGACCAGCGCGATGGCGAGGAGGAGCAGGCGGGCACGCGACGGGCCCAGGAGCCGACCTCGCCAGCCCGACCACAGCGCAGGCACCAGCAGCGCCAGCCACAGCAGGATCGAGAGCGCCATGACGGCGATCTCCCACAGCGGGCTGCGGCTGCCCGAGGTGTCGGCCAGCACCTCCCGGCTGCCGGTGGAGTTGAGCGTGACCAGGTTGACCAGCTCGGAGCCGGTGGTGTCGAAGATGGGGGCCAGGTAGGTCAGCAGCAGCGGGGCCACGACCGTCGTCCACGCCGCGGCGAGCACCGTGCCCAGCTCGGCCACGACCAGCACGGTCCTGGCGCGCAGCCGCGCCGTCTCCGCGACCTGCTCGTCGGCCCGCACACGTCGTGCCTCCAGCCCGAGCAACGCGGCGAGGGCCCACAGCGTGGCCAGCAGCAGCCAGGAGGTGAGGTGGTGCGTCACGGCGGTCGCGGCCACCGCGACCAGCGCCGTCCCGAGCAGGACGAGGCGGGGTCGGCGTGGCCCGGTGAGCACCGAGGTCTGCAGCGCCCGGACCAGCAGCACGACGGCGGCCACGCTGAGCGCCAGCGCCGGGGTCTGGTAGGCGAACTGCGCGTTGAAGAAGTAGAACTGCGGGCTGGCCGCGTACAGCAGGACAGCGAGGCCGCCGACGAGCGAGGCAGAGCCGGGTCGCAGGGCGTCGGCGGGTGCCCAGCGCTGGGCCAGGCGGCCGACCAGGGTGCCGAGCGCGAACAGCGCGGCGACGAGGACGGCGCGCGACCCGGCGTCCACGACCCCGATGCTGACGATGGTGGGCAGCCCGGTGGTCCAGCGCACGGCCGCGGCCATCAGCTCCAGGCCGGGGTAGTACGGGGAGACCGGCAGCATGGAGTTCGCGGTGAACAGGCCCTCGCCCTCGAGCAGGTCCAGCAGGGTCCGCACGTGCAGGGTCTCGTCGAACCGGGTGGCCATCACCGGGTTGGAGAGGAACCAGCTCAGCCACATGGTCAGGCCCAGCAGCTGGGCGCCGGCGAACCGCTGTCGGGCGCGCAGCCCCGGTGCGGTCAGCAGCGCGCCGAACGGCACGATGATCGCCACCAGGCCCGCGTAGTACGGCACGAGCGCGAGGCCGGGGTGACCGGCCCAGCCCACCGCGTACCCGCCGGCCTGGACCGCGAGCCCGAGGGCGGCGACGAGCAGGGCGAGGCGGACCGGGGCCCGGGACACCAGCGCCCGCCACCGGCCGGGGCGGCCCGCCGGGGTCCCCGGGTCCTGGGGCGACGGACCGGCACCGGGCGCCGCGGAGGCGCGACCGGGTGCCGACGAGCCGTCGGGGTTCTGCTCGTCGCTCATCGGGGCTGCGGGGCTCCTCACCGGCGGTGGGCAGCGGCGTGAGCAGTCGTGACGGGCGGCACCGCCTCGACCGGCCTGCCCAGCGCGTCAGCGTAGGCGACCTCCAGGGCGTCGACGCACCCCTCCCAGGTGGGCAGGTCGCTGACCTCGGGCACCAGCGGGTCCTCGAGCTGGGCCGCGATCACCTCGGCCACGTCGGCGGCGGGCGCGTCTGCCTCGACCGTGCGTGCCCAGCCGCGCTCCCCCAGCTCGGTCAGGCCGGAGGTGCGCGCGACCACGACCGGACGGGACAGCGCGAGTCCCTCCATGACCGCGACCGGGTGGGCCTCGTAGTCGCTGAGGAGCACCACGCAGCCGGCGGCGGCCACGGCGCGGGCCATGCCGACGCGGTCGGCGGGCTGCACGAAGCGGATGCTCACCCGGTCGGCCACGCCGAGGTCGGCGGCCAGGCTGCGCAGCTCGGCCTCGTAGGGCCCGGCGCCGAGGATCTCCAGGCGGGCGTCCGGGCGGCGGCGCACCAGGGCCGGGAGGGCCGCGATCGCCCGGTGGTGGCCCTTGTACCGCTCGAGCCGACCGACGCTCACCACGAGCCCCGGCTCGACCTGCGGGCGGGGCTCCGGCTCGGGCAGGGAACCACCGTTGCGGACGAGCCGCACGGGAGCGCCCGTCGCCTCCTCGAAGCGGGAGACCTCGTAGTCGGAGACCCCGATCAGCACGCGGGCGCGCCGCAGGAGCGGGCCCAGCAGTCGCCACTGGGTCGAACGCGCGCGGGCCCGGAGGTCCGAGGTGGCCCCGCCGGAGTGGAACGTCAGCAGGTACGGGCTGCGGCGCAGCAGCGCACCGAGCATGGCCACGGGCGGGACGAGCGTGTGCACGCCCTGCACGTGGACCAGCTCGTGGCGGCGGTGCAGGAGCGCGAGCAGGAGCCCCGGGCTGGCGAACCAGTCCCGGTTCCGCGGGTAGGCGGCGTAGCGGCGCACCAGGTACCCGTCGTGGCGCTCCGCGCGCGGGAGTCGTCCGGTGCGGTCGGTGGTGAGGACCTCCAGGTCCCATCCGCGGGCGGCCAGCCGCCCGGCCACCTCGGCCACGTGGGACTCGATGCCCCCGAGGTCGGGGTGGGCCTGCGTGGTGACCATCGTCAGCCGCGGCCGGGGCCCGGCAGACGGGACCGCCACGAGACCGTGCCGACGCTCCCTGAGCCTGGTGAGCAGGGGTGCCAGCACCCCGGCCAGGCCGGCGACCGCCAGGCCCAGCGTCCGGGTCGTGCCACGCCGGCGTGCGCGGGCGCTCACGACGCTATCCGGGTCACGCCGGCGGTCTGGCGGGGGCCCGGGCGTGCCGGGACCCCGCGGCGGGCACGGACCCGCTCCGTGGCGATCGTGCGCAGCACCCGCAGTCCGTCCTTCACGGCGTTGAGGTTGCTGTGGCCGAAGATCCGCTCGCGCTCGACGCTGGGCACCTCGGCGATGCGTGCACCCCCGGCGGCGAAGCGGCAGTTGATGACGGTCTCGATCTCGAACCCGTCCCCCCACAGCATCTCCCCGTCGCGGGACGGGGCCTGGGGATCGGCGAGGTCGAGGACCGGGAGCACGTCGGTCCAGAAGGCGTTGTAGCCGTAGCAGAGGTCGGTGAAGTGCGTGCCGAACGTGCGGTTCATGGCGACGTTGAGCCCGTAGTTCCCGGCCCGGCGCACGGGCGTGATGTCCGCGCTGCCGCCACCGAGGGTGAACCGGCTGCCCTTGGCGAAGTCGGCGCCCTCCACGAGCGCGTCGACGAACGCCGGGATCTCGGCCGGGTCGGCGGAGCCGTCGGCGTCGAACATCACGATCACGTCGCCGGTGGCGGCGGCGAAGCCGGTGGCCAGGGCGTTGCCCTTGCCCTTGCGTCCCTGCGTGAGCACGCGGACGTCGGGCAGGACCCGACGTGCGGTCGCGACGGTGTCGTCGACGGAGCCGCCGTCGACGAGCAGCACCTCGGTGATCCGGTGGTCCGCGGCCCGGAGCGTCGGAAGCACGACCTCCAGGTTGCGGGCCTCGTTGAGTGCCGGGACGACGACGCTCACCGTCGGGGTGGCCGACCTGGTCGTCGGCGCCTCGATCTGGGCGTGCATGGTCATGCGTGAAACCCCCCATGGTGTCACTGCGGTGCACATCTGTGTCCGCTGCTATCGACCCTGCCCACTGCGGCGCGGTCTACACCACCTGGGGGACTACTCACAGATCACACGCGTCCACCCGTGACCTCGCGGCCGCGTCGGCGTTGGGCAACGCCGACCACCCATCAGGCGGCACGGTGCTGAGTCTCACCTGGGGCTCGCCTGAGGGCGGGCCGTGCTCGGCCTCGGGGGACGAGGAAACAGTCGGTGACTCAGCCGATGAAGAGGAGCGGGTCCACCGCCACGGCCACGAAGAGGAGGCTGAGGTAGAGGTTCGAGAGGTGGAAGAGCCGCATCGGCTGGATCTCGGACAGCTCGTCGCTGCGACGCGCCCGGCCCCACATCTTGTGCGCCTCGACCAGGAACACCGCGCCGAGGACGACGGCGACCACGGGGTAGAGCAGCCCGGTGCCGGCGACGGGCCACAGGAGCAGCGACGTGGCGACGGTCGCCCACGTGTAGAGCACGACCTGGCGGCCGACCTCGGCGGCCGCGGCCACCACCGGCAGCATGGGGACGTCGACGCCGGCGTAGTCCTCGCGGTAGCGGAGCGCGAGCGCCCAGGTGTGCGGCGGGGTCCAGAAGAAGACGACCAGGAAGAGGACCACCGGCGTCCACGCCAGGGACCCGGTGACCGCCGTCCAGCCGATGAGGGCCGGGAAGCAGCCCGCGAGGCCGCCCCACACGATGTTCTGCGTCGTCCGACGCTTGAGCACCATCGTGTACACGAAGACGTAGAACGCGTTCGCGCCCAGCGACAGTGCGGCCGAGAGCCCGTTGACGAACCCCCAGAGCACGGCGGTCGAGGCCACGGCCAGCACCGCGCCGAAGACCAGGGCCGCCCGCGGGCTGACGATGTGGCGCGGCAGGGCACGCCGACGCGTGCGGCGCATCTGCTCGTCGATGTCCCGGTCGTAGACGCAGTTGAAGACCGACGCGGAACCTGCGGAGAACGTTCCGCCCACGACCGTGGCCACGACCGTCAGCAGGTCCGGGACGCCGCGCGCCGCGAAGAACATCACCGGCACGGTGGTCAGCAGGAGCAGCTCGATGACGCGGGGCTTGGTGAGTCCCACGTACGCCGCCACCACGTCTCGCCAGGTGGCCGCCTCGTGCTGCTCCCCCGCCCGGCCGCCGGCCGCGTCCGCTGCCTGCACGCCGTCCGCCGGACCGCTGGTGCCCGAGGCCTGCTGGTCGGCGTGCTGGTCGTCACGCGGGGAGGCGGACGAGGAACCGACGTACGTCACAGATGACCTTCGATCGTGCGGACGGGTGATGCGGGGAGGTGCGGCGAGAAGTCTACTGCCCGACGTGAGTAGGCTCGGAATCGCCTGGGAACAGGCCGGGACTCCAGCCCGTTGCCGTGGAGGGTCGCAACCCGCCCCTCCAGGGTGACGCAGACACGGACGAGGACGCTGCCGGCGAGCAGCGACGAGAGGAACTTTGTGGCAACCACAAGCGAGCAGCTCGAGTGGACCGACCTCGACGCCAAGGCCGTCGACACGGCCCGCGTCCTGGCGATGGACGCGGTGCAGAAGGTCGGCAACGGCCACCCCGGTACCGCCATGAGCCTGGCGCCCGCGGCCTACCTGCTCTTCCAGAAGGTCATGAAGCACGACCCGGCGGACCCGACCTGGATCTCGCGTGACCGCTTCGTGCTGTCGTGCGGACACTCCAGCATCACCCTGTACACCCAGCTCTTCCTCGGTGGCTTCGGCCTCGAGCTCGACGACCTGAAGGCGCTGCGCACCTGGGGCTCCAAGACCCCGGGCCACCCCGAGCTCGGCCACACCGCCGGCGTCGAGGTGACCACCGGTCCCCTGGGCCAGGGCGTCGCGAACGCCGTCGGCATGGCCATGTCGGCCCGCCGCGTCCACGGCCTCCTGGACCCCGAGGCGGCTGCGGGCGAGAGCCTGTTCGACCACCACGTGTACGCGCTGTGCTCCGACGGCGACCTGGAGGAGGGCGTCAGCGGCGAGGCCTCCTCGATCGCCGGCACCCAGGAGCTGGGCAACCTGACGATGATCTACGACCGCAACAAGATCTCCATCGAGGGCGACACCGACGTGGCGTTCACCGAGGACGTCGCCCAGCGGTACGAGGCCTACGGCTGGCACGTCCAGAACGTCGACTGGACCAACGGCGGCACCGAGTACACCGAGGACGTGCACGCCCTGCACGCCGCGGTCCGCGCCGCCGAGGCCGTCACCGACAAGCCCTCGCTGATCGTGCTGGACACCGTCATCGCCTGGCCCGCGCCGAACGCGCAGGGCACCGAGGCCGCCCACGGCTCGGCCCTGGGCGCCGACGAGGTCGCGGCGACCAAGAAGATCCTCGGCTGGGACCCGGAGCAGACCTTCGAGGTGCCCGAGGACGTCCTGGCGCACACCCGCTCGCTCGGCGAGCGTGGCGCGGCCTGGGGTGCCGAGTGGGACCAGGCGTACCAGGCCTGGTCCGAGGCCAACCCCGACAAGGCGGAGCTGCTGCACCGGCTCAAGGCCCGGGCCCTGCCCGAGGGCTTCGACGCCGCGCTGCCGGTCTTCGAGGCCGACCCGAAGGGCGTCGCCACCCGCAAGGCCTCCGGCGAGGTCATCAACGCCATCGCCGGGGTCATGCCCGAGCTGTGGGGCGGCTCGGCCGACCTCGCGGGCTCGAACAACACCACGATCAAGGGCGCCCCGTCGTTCCTGCCGGCCACCAGCAAGGTCGAGGAGTACGACGTCGACCCGTTCCAGGGCCGCGTGCTGCACTTCGGCATCCGCGAGCACGGCATGGGCGCGATCATGAACGGCATCGCGGCGGACACGCTGACCCGCGTCTTCGGCGGCACGTTCCTCACGTTCTCCGACTACATGCGCGGTGCCGTCCGCGTGGCGGCTCTCTCCAAGCTGCCCGTCACCTACGTGTGGACGCACGACTCCATCGGCCTGGGCGAGGACGGCCCCACGCACCAGCCGATCGAGCACTTCGCCGCCCTGCGCGCGATCCCCGGTCTCGACTTCATCCGCCCGGCGGACGCCAACGAGACCGCCGCGGCCTGGGCCGCCCTCCTGGCGAACACCGACCGACCGGCCGCGCTGGCGCTCACGCGCCAGAACGTCCCCACGTTCCCCCGCGGCACCGACGGCTGGGGCACCACCGAGGGCGTCGCCAAGGGTGGCTACGTCCTGGTCGACAGCGACGGCGAGCCGGACGTGGTGCTCATGGGCACGGGGTCGGAGGTCCAGCTGGCCGTGGAGGCCCGCGACCTGCTCGCGGCGGACGGGATCAAGGCCCGCGTGGTCTCCCTGCCCTGCCTGGAGTGGTTCGAGGAGCAGGACGTCGCCTACCGCGACACCGTCCTCCCGCCCTCGGTCAAGGCGCGCGTCTCGGTCGAGGCCGGCATCAAGATGGGCTGGCGCGAGTACGTCGGCGACCACGGCCGCATCGTCTCCCTCGACCACTACGGCGCCTCGGCCGACCAGGCCCGCCTGTTCTCCGAGTTCGGCATCACGGCCCAGGCCGTCGCCGACGCCGCACGCGACTCGATCGCCTCGCTGGGCTGAGCGCCCGGTCCACCGCACAGCACTGATCCGAAGGAGCAACCATGAGTGATCGTCTGAAGGCCCTCGCCGACGCCGGTGTGTCCATCTGGCTCGACGACCTGTCCCGCGAGCGCATCGAGACCGGCAACCTGGCCGACCTGGTCAAGGAGAAGTCGGTCGTCGGTGTCACCACCAACCCGACCATCTTCCAGGGCGCCATCTCCAACGGCGAGCGCTACGACGCCCAGGTGCGCGAGCTCGTCGCCGCCGGCAAGAGCGTCGACGAGGTCATCTTCGCGCTGACCACGGAGGACGTCCGCAACGCCTGCGACATCCTCGAGCCCGTCGCGGCCGCCACCAAGTACGACGGCCGCGTCTCCATCGAGGTGGAGCCCGGTCTGGCCAACGACACCGAGGGCACCATCGCCTCGGCTCGCGCCCTGTGGGCCGAGGTCGACCGGGCCAACGCCCTGATCAAGATCCCGGCGACCGTCGAGGGCCTCCCGGCCATCACCGCCGCGATCGCCGAGGGCATCAGCGTCAACGTCACGCTGATCTTCAGCCTCGAGCGCTACCAGGCCGTGATGGACGCCTACCTCACCGGCCTGGAGCAGGCCCGGGAGGCCGGCCTCGACCTGTCGACCATCAACTCGGTGGCGTCCTTCTTCGTGTCCCGCGTGGACTCCGAGGTCGACAAGCGCCTCGAGAAGATCGGTACCGACGAGGCGCTGGCGCTGCGCGGCAAGGCCGCCGTGGCCAACGCCCGCGTCGCCTACGGCGCGTTCGAGGAGACGTTCTCCACCGACCGCTGGAAGCAGCTGGCCTCGGCCGGCGCCAACCCGCAGCGCGCGCTGTGGGCCTCCACCGGCGTCAAGAACCCGGACTACTCCGACACGATGTACGTCATCGACCTGGTCGTGCCGGACACCGTGAACACCATGCCGGAGAAGACCATGATGGCCGTCGCCGACCACGGCGAGGTCAAGGGCGACCAGGTCTCGGGCACCTCCGCCGAGGCCCAGGGTGTCCTGGACGCCGTCGTCGCCGCCGGCGTCGACTGGGCCGAGGTCATGACCCTGCTCGAGGACGAGGGCGTCTCGAAGTTCAAGGACTCCTGGACCGACCTCGTCGCCAGCGTCCAGGCCCAGATGGAGAAGGCCGCCCAGTGAGCACGCCGATCGACCCCACGTCCACCCAGGCGTGGGGTCGGTTGGCCGCTCGGGCAGCGGACTTCACGCCCGACCTGCGGGGTTGGTTCGACGCCGACCCCGCCCGGGTGGAGAAGCTGACCCACACGGCCGCCGACCTCCACGTCGACCTGTCGAAGAACCTGGCGGACGACGCGCTGGTCTCCGACCTCGTGGCGCTGGCCGACGAGGTCGGGCTCGCGGCGCGCCGCGACGCCATGCTGACCGGTGAGCACATCAACGTCACCGAGGACCGCGCGGTGCTGCACACCGCGCTGCGCCTGCCGTCCGACGCCTCGCTCGAGGTGGACGGCCAGGACGTCGTCTCCGACGTCCACGAGGTCCTCGGCCGGGTCTACGAGTTCGCCGACCAGGTCCGCTCGGGCGAGTGGACCGGTGTGACCGGCAAGCCGGTCGCGACCGTGGTCAACATCGGCATCGGTGGCTCGGACCTCGGCCCGGTCATGGCGTACGAGGCCCTGCAGCCCTACGTCCGCGAGGGCCTGGAGTGCCGCTTCATCTCCAACATCGACCCGACCGACGCGGCCACCACGCTGGCAGGTCTCGACCCGGAGACCACGCTCTTCATCGTCTCCTCCAAGACCTTCGGGACGCTGGAGACGCTCACCAACGCCCGCCTGTGCCGGGCGTGGCTCCTGGACGGCCTCGAGGAGGCGGGGGCCGAGACCGGCACCGCCGTGGCCAAGCACTTCGTCGCCGTCTCCACGAACCTGGAGAAGGTCGCGGAGTTCGGCATCGACCCCGCCAACGCCTTCGGGTTCTGGGACTGGGTCGGCGGCCGCTACTCGATGGACTCCGCCATCGGCACCTCCCTGGCCGTCGCCATCGGCCCGGACGCCTTCGCGGACCTGCTCGAGGGCATGTACGCCATGGACGAGCACTTCCGCACCGCTCCCCTGGCCGAGAACGTCCCGGCGCTCATGGGCCTGCTCAACGTCTGGTACACGAACTTCCTGGACGCCCACACGCACGCCGTGCTGCCCTACAGCCAGCTGCTGCACCGCTTCCCGGCGTACCTGCAGCAGCTGACCATGGAGTCCAACGGCAAGAGCGTGACGTGGGCCGGTGACGCCGTGTCCACGGCCACGGGCGAGGTCTTCTGGGGCGAGCCCGGCACCAACGGGCAGCACGCGTTCTACCAGCTCATCCACCAGGGCACCCGGCTCGTGCCGGCGGACTTCATCGCGTTCGCCGAGCCCGCCTACCCGCTCAAGGACGGCGAGACCGACGTCCACGAGCTGTTCCTGGCGAACTTCTTCGCCCAGACGCAGGCGCTGGCGTTCGGCAAGACCGCCGACGAGGTCCGTGCCGAGGGCACGGACGAGGCCGTCGTCCCCGCCCGGGTCTTCTCGGGCAACCGGCCGACCACCTCGATCATGGCCCCCGCGCTGACCCCGTCGGTGCTCGGCCAGCTGATCGCCCTGTACGAGCACATCACCTTCACCCAGGGTGTCGTGTGGGGCATCGACAGCTTCGACCAGTGGGGCGTGGAGCTGGGCAAGCAGCTCGCCCAGGCGCTCACCCCCGCCGTCGGCGGCGACGAGGAGGTGGCGGCGTCCCAGGACGCCTCCACGCAGGCCCTCGTCGCCTACTACCGGCAGCACCGTTCCTGACCCGTACCACCCGGACAGGCACACCGGGCCCGGTCCACGCCCCGCGGGCGCGGGCCGGGCCCGACCACGTGCCGCACGACCACGGAGGTCCCCCGTGTCCCCCCTTCCCGAGCGCGCCGCGCCCCGCGTCGAGGTCCACCCCGACGCCCACGCCCTGGCCACCGCCATCGCCGGAGAGCTGCTGCACCGCCTCTCCGACGCGCAGGCGGCCGGCCGCACCCCGCACGTCGTGCTGACCGGCGGCACCATCGCGGACGCCATGCACCACGAGCTGACCCGGCTCGCCCCCGCCTCGGGGGTCGACCTCGGCGAGGTCGAGCTCTGGTTCGGCGACGAGCGCTTCGTCGGCGGCGAGGACGCCGACCGCAACGTCGGTCAGGTCAGGCGCGCTTTCCTCGACCCGGCCGGCGTGCCGGCGCGTCGGGTGCACGCCATGCCCGCCACCGAGGACGCCTCGGACGTCGACGCCGCCGCCGCGTCCTACGCGCAGGAGCTGGCCGAGCACGGACCCGAGGAGTTCGACGTCGTGATGTTCGGCGTCGGCCCCGACGGCCACATCGCCTCCCTCTTCCCGGGCTTCCCCCAGCTCGCCGAGGAGACCGCGACGGTCCTGGGCGTCCGGGACGCCCCCAAGCCGCCGCCCGAGCGCGTCACCCTCACCTACCCGGCGCTGCGTCGGGCGCGGGCCGTGTGGTTCCTCGTCTCCGGCGAGGGCAAGGCCGAGGCCGTCGCCACCGCGCACGCCCCGGGCACCACCAAGGAGCAGATCCCCGCCGTCGGGCTCACCGGCACCGAGGACACCCGCTGGTTCCTGGACCGCGACGCCGCCTCCCGGCTCTGAGGCACGGCCGGACGCACGAGAGCCCCTGACCCGCACGGGTCAGGGGCTCTCGTCGTCCCGGGGCCGGCCGCTCGCGCGGACCGGCCGCGGATCAGAAGATCAGGTCGCCGGACTTGCGGCGGCTGCGCAGCAGGCTGAGGGCCTCGTCCAGGATGTCCTCGGCCTCCTTGTCGGAGCGGCGCTCCTTCACGTAGGCCAGGTGCGTCTTGTACGGCTCGATCTTGGGCGCCGGGGGCGGGTTGTCGGAGTCGACGCTGGCCGGCAGGCCGCACTTCGGGCAGTCCCACGTGTCGGGCACGGTGGCCTCGACCGAGAACGCCACGACCACGCGGTGCTCACGCGAGCAGAAGTACGAGACGGCCTGGCGGGGAGCCGCCTCGCCGCGCTCGGCCTCGCCCATCGGACCCGCACCGACCCGGCTGCCCCGGATCGCGTTTCCCCCACCAGCCATCGTGCTCTCCTCGTCCCCGTCGCGTCAGTAGGCCAGGTCGGTCAGTACGCCAGGATCAGCCCGAGGGCGATGGTCACGGCGAACCACAGCACGCCGGTGCCGATCGTCAGGCGGTCCAGGTTCTTCTCCGCCACCGACGAGCCGCCCAGCGAGCTCGACATGCCACCACCGAACATGTCGGACAGGCCGCCACCGCGGCCCTTGTGCAGGAGGACGAGCATGATCATCAGCACGCTGGTGATCACGAGCAGGACGGTGAAGACGGTAGCCACGGCGTCATCCTAGGCGACGAAGGTGAAGGGCACCGGCAGCGGGGCCTTGCGACCCGCCGCCGGTGCCCGACGTTCCTGCGACGACCCGTTCACGGCGGGTCGGGTGCTGCTCAGACGGCCGGCAGCTCCGCGAAGCGGCAGATGCCCGCGAACTCGTCCGCGACGAGGCTCGCGCCGCCCACGAGGCAGCCGTCCACGTCGTCCTTGGCCATGATGGCCGCGGCGTTGGCCGCCTTCACCGAGCCGCCGTAGAGCACGCGGACGGCGTCCGCGGCCTCGGCACCGAGGTTCTCGGCCACCCAGCCGCGGATGGCCGAGCACACCTCCTGCGCGTCCTCGGGGGTCGCGACCTCGCCGGTGCCGATGGCCCACACGGGCTCGTAGGCGACGACCAGGCCGGCGACCTCCTCGGCGGAGAAGCCCGCCAGGCTGCCCGCGACCTGCTCGAGGGTGTAGGAGACCTGCTCCCCCGCTTTGCGGACCTCGAGCGGCTCGCCGACGCACACGATCGGCGTCATGCCGGCGTCCAGCGCCTTGCGCGACTTGGTGTTGACCAGCGCGTCGGACTCGGCGTGGTACTCACGACGCTCCGAGTGGCCGGTGACGACGTAGCCGCAGCCGAGCTTCGCCAGCATCGCGGCCGACACCTCACCGGTGTAGGCGCCCGCGTCGTGCGCGGAGACGTCCTGCGCGCCGTAGGCGATCTTCAGCTTGTCGCCGTCCACCAGCGTCTGCACCGACCGCAGGTCGGTGAACGGGGGGACCACGACGACCTCGACGCCCGCGTAGTCGTGCTTCTTGTCGTCCAGCGTCCAGGCGAGCTTCTGGACCAGGGCGACGGCCTCGACGTGCGTGAGGTTCATCTTCCAGTTGCCCGCCATCAGCGGGGTGCGTGCCACGTGTCAGTCCTCCAGGATCTGCAGGCCGGGGAGGGTCTTGCCCTCGAGGTACTCCAGGCTGGCTCCGCCGCCCGTCGAGATGTGTCCGAAGTCGGAGTCGGCGAAGCCCAGGGCACGGACGGCGGCGGCGGAGTCGCCACCACCGACGACCGAGAGCCCGTCGACGCCGGTCAGCGCCTGGGCCACGGCCCGGGTGCCCTCCGCGAACGCCGCGACCTCGAACACGCCCATGGGGCCGTTCCAGAACACGGTGTGCGCCTCGGCGAGCACGGCCGCGAAGGCCTTGCCCGACTCCGGGCCGATGTCCAGGCCGAGGCTGTCCGCCGGGATCGCGTCCGCGGCGACGACCTGCGGGTGCGGCTCCACGTCCCCGGACGGGAAGGTGGTGTCCACGACGACGTCGGTGGGCAGGACGATCTTCACGCCCAGCTCCTCGGCGCGCGCCAGGTAGCCGCGGCAGGTCTCCAGCTGGTCGGCCTCGAGCAGGGACTTGCCGACCTCGTGGCCCTGGGCCGCGAGGAAGGTGAAGACCATGCCACCGCCGATGAGCAGGCTGTCGGCCTTGCCCAGCAGGTTGTCGATGACCCCGAGCTTGTCGGAGACCTTGGAGCCGCCCAGGACGACCGCGTACGGACGCACGGGGGACTCGGTCAGCCGCTCGAGCACCTCGACCTCGGTGGAGACCAGGCCACCCATGGCGTGCGGCAGCAGCGTGGCCACGTCGTAGACGGACGCCTGCTTGCGGTGCACCACGCCGAAGCCGTCGGAGACGAAGGCGTCGGCGAGCGCGGCGAGCTGCTGGGCGAACGCGAGGCGCTCGGCCTCGTCCTTGCTGGTCTCGCCCGCGTTGAAGCGGACGTTCTCCAGCAGGGCCACCTGGCCGTCGGCGAGGCCGGCGACCGTGGTGGTGGCGGACTCGCCGACGGTGTCGGTGGCGAAGGCCACCGGCGCGCCGAGGAGCTCGCCGAGACGGCCGGCGACGGGGGCCAGGGAGTACTTCGCCTCCGGGGCGCCCTTCGGACGGCCGAGGTGCGCGGTGACGACCACCCGGGCCCCGGCCTCGGCCAGGGCTCGGATGGTCGGCACGCTGGCGCGGATCCGTCCGTCGTCAGTGATGTTGCTGCCGTCGAGGGGGACGTTCAGGTCGGAGCGGACCAGGACCCGCTTGCCGGCGACGTCCCCGAGACCGGGGAAGTCGCTCATGTCAGAGGGTCTCCCCGACGTGCGCGATCAGGTCGACGAGGCGGTTGGAGTAGCCCCACTCGTTGTCGTACCAGCCGGCCACCTTGACGGTGTTGCCGATGACCTTGGTCAGCGGTGCGTCGAACACGCACGAGGCCGGGTCGGTGACGATGTCGGAGGAGACGATCGGCGCGGTCGAGTACTTGAGGAACTTGCCGTCGGACGCGGCCTTGACGATCTCGTTGACCTCCTCGACGGAGGTCTCGCGCGAGGCCTCGAAGGTGAGGTCGGTGAGCGAGCCGGTCGGGGTGGGCACGCGGAGGGCGTAGCCGTCCAGCTTGCCCTTGAGCTCGGGGAGCACGAGGCCGATCGCCTTCGCCGCACCGGTGGAGGTGGGGACGATGTTGAGGGCGGCGGCGCGGGCGCGGCGCAGGTCCTTGTGGATGTTGTCCTGCAGGTTCTGGTCCGCGGTGTAGGCGTGCACCGTGGTCATGAGGCCCTTGGTGATGCCGAGGCCGTCGTTGAGCGCCTTCGCCATCGGCGCCAGGCAGTTGGTCGTGCACGAGGCGTTGGAGATCACGGTGTGCGCGGCCGGGTCGTACAGGTCGTGGTTCACACCCATCACGATGGTGATGTCCTCGTTGGAGGCAGGCGCGGAGATGATGACCTTCTTGGCGCCGGCGTCGACGTGTGCCTTGGCCTTGGTGGCGTCGGTGAAGAAGCCGGTGGACTCGACGACGACGTCCACGTCCAGCTCGCCCCAGGCGAGGTTGGCGGGCTCGCGCTCGGAGGTGACCTTGATGGTCTTGCCGCCCACGATGATCGCGTCGTCGGTCGCCTCGACGTCCTCGGGCAGCACACCGAGGATCGAGTCGTACTTCAGCAGGTGGGCCAGCACGGAGTTGGCGGTCAGGTCGTTGATGCCGACGATCTCGACGTCAGCACCCGAGGCCGCCACGGCCCGGAAGAAGTTGCGGCCGATGCGGCCGAATCCGTTGATACCTACACGAACGGTCACTGCTGCTCCTGCTCAGATAGTCAGGTGAGGGTCGCGGCGAGTTCGGTCCCGCCGCTGCGAGGCCTGGTTCGGTCCAGACCCCTCGACCCTAGCGGGCCGAGGCCCCCAGCGGGATGGCGGCGTCCGTGCTACGAGCAGGTAACGAGGTGATGTCGGACTCCTCTCGCCGCCGTGTCACGTGCTGGCCACCGTGCGTCTGCCAAGCCACGCCCGACGAGCAATTGGAACGATCGAAAAATCCCCGCCGGGCGCGTCGCCCGGTTCAGGCCTCGTCGGCGAGCATCTCGGCGGTCAGCGACGACTCGGTGTCGGGGATGCCCAGGTCCTCGGCACGCTTGTCGGCCATCGCCAGGAGCCGGCGGATGCGTCCGGCGATCGCGTCCTTCGTGAGCACGGGGTCGTGCAGCTGGCCCAGCTCCTCCAGGGACGCCTGCTTGTGCTCGATCCGCAACGCGCCGGCGAGCTTGAGGTGGTCGGGCACCTCGTCGCCGAGGATCTCCAGCGCGCGCTCCACCCGGGCACCGGCCGCGACGGCGGCCCGGGCCGAGCGGCGGAGGTTGGCGTCGTCGAAGTTGGCGAGCCGGTTGGCCGTGGCACGCACCTCGCGGCGCATCCGACGCTCCTCCCACGCCAGCAGCGACTCGTGCGCCCCCAGTCGGGTCAGCAGCTGCCCGATGGCGTCGCCGTCGCGGACGACCACGCGGTCGACGCCGCGCACCTCGCGTGCCTTGGCCGAGATGCCGAGGCGACGTGCGACGCCGACGAGCGCGAGGGCGGCCTCGGAGCCCGGGCAGGTGATCTCCATGGAGCTCGAGCGGCCCGGCTCGGTCAGCGAGCCGTGCGCGAGGAAGGCACCGCGCCAGGCGGCGACCGCGTCACAGGTGCCGCCGGAGACGACAGCGGGCGGGAGGCCCCGCACGGGTCGCCCTCGCTGGTCCAGGAGCCCGGTCTGGCGGGCCAGCGCGTCCCCGTCCCGGTGGACCCGGACGAGGTAGCGGCTGCCCTTGCGCAGGCCGTTGCCCTGCACCATCACGATCTCGGATGAGGCGTTGAAGACCTCGGCGATGTCCTTGCGGAGCCGCCGTGCGGCCGCACCCGTGTCGAGCTCGGCCTCGATGACGACCTTGCCGCTCACCAGGTGGAGGCCACCCGCGAACCGCAGCATGGTCGCCACCTCGGCCTTGCGGCAGCACGTGCGGGTGACCTGCGTGTTCGCGAGCTCCGCCTTGACCTGTGCCGTCATCGCCATGCGGACGATCCTGCCACGCGGACTCCCTGCGCACCCGTTCCGGGGACGGTGTCGCGCCCGGCGTGGTGACGCGTGCCGCGGCCCGTGTCATCCCCGGAATCGGTGACGAGCCCCTCCAGCGCGCCCGCGAGCAGGTGGACGTCGTGCCGCGGGGTGCCGTCGGCCATGGCCACCGGCGTGACGACGAGGCGCGCGCCGCAGCCGACGGCCTCTCGCTCGAGGGCTGGGAGGGTCCGGTCGTCGAGCATGCGGGGGTCGACCACCACGGCGTCGACGCGCAGGTCGGGGGCGTGCTCGCGCAGGACGCGCAGGTGGTCGGCGGGCGCGAAGCCACCGGTCTCCCCCGGCTGCTCGGCGAGGTTCAGGACGACGGCCACCCGGGCGCGCGTGCTCACCAGCGCCTCCCGCAGGCCGGGCACCATCAGGTGCGGGAGCACGGAGGTGAACCACGAGCCCGGCCCCAGCAGCACCCAGTCGGCCGCGCTGACCGCGGCGAGCGCCTCGTCGCACGGGACGGGGTCGTGCGGCTCGAGCGCCACGGACTCGATCCGACCCGGGGTGGTGGCCACCTCCACCTGGCCGCGCACGGTCGAGACCGCGTCCGGGGCCCCGGGGTCGGCGCCGCGCACCTGCGCCCGGATGTCCATCGGCGAGAGCGCCATGGGCAGCACCCGGCCCTGCGCCCCGAGCAGCCTCCCCACGAGGTCGAGGGCGGCGACGTGGTCACCCAGCTGCTCCCAGAGCGCCACGATCAGCAGGTTGCCGACGTTGTGGCCCCGCATCTCGCCGTCGCCGGCGAAGCGGTGCTGGAGCACCCGCTCCCACGTGCCGCCCCAGTCGTCGGAGCCGCAGAGTGCCGCCAGGGCCATCCGCAGGTCCCCCGGCGGCAGCACCCCGAACTCCCCCCGCAGCCGGCCCGAGGAACCGCCGTTGTCCGCGACGGTGACCACGGCGGTCACCTCGTCCACGACGCCGTCGTAGCTGAGCTCGCGCAGCGCGCGCAGCGTGGCGTGCAGCCCGTGCCCGCCGCCGAGCGCGACGACGCGTCGGGTGCTCACTCCCGCCCCAGGTCGCGGTGGGTGGTCGTCGCCTGGAGGCCCTGCTCGACGAGACGTCGGGCCACCTCCTCGGTCATGGCGACGCTGCGATGCTTGCCCCCGGTGCAGCCGATGGCGATCCGCATGAACCGCTTGCCCTCGCGCACGTAGCCCTCGGCGACGCCCGTGAGCACCGGCAGGTAGCCGTCGAGGAACTCGGCCGCGCCCGGCTGGGAGAGCACGTAGTCGGAGACCTCCGCGTCGCGGCCCGTGGAGGCGCGCAGCTCGGGGATCCAGTGCGGGTTCGGCAGGAACCGCATGTCCGCGACGTAGTCGGCGTCGACCGGGATGCCGTACTTGAAGCCGAAGCTGACGACACGGATGCGCAGGCGCGTGGACTCCGGGTCGCCGAAGGACTCGCGGATGCGCTTGGTCAGCTGGTGGACGTTCAGCGACGTGGTGTCGATCAGCAGGTCGGCGTCGCCACGCAGGGCGGCGAGCACCTCGCGCTCGCGCTGCAGGCCGTCGAGGAGCCGACCGCTGCCCTGGAGCGGGTGCGGGCGGCGGGCCGCCTCCTGGCGCCGCACCAGGACCTCGTCACCGGCCTCGAGGAAGAGCAGCGTGGACCGTCGTCCGTGCGCCCCCTCGGCCAGGTGCTGCTGGAGAGAGTCGAAGAACGACCCCGACCGCACGTCGACCACCACCGCGACCGGCTGGGCCACGCCGCGACTGTCGTCGACCAGCCGGACCACGTCCACCAGCAGGCTCGGCGGGAGGTTGTCCACGACGTAGTACCCGAGGTCCTCCAGCTCCTTGGCGGCGGTGCTGCGCCCGGCACCGGTCATCCCGGTGACGACCACGAGGGGTCCTGCCTCGGCCTGCCCCGGCGACGCCGGCGCATCGCTGCCGGCGTCGCTGCCGGTGTGGCTCACGGGTTCGCTGCTGGTGCTCATGCTTCCTCGATCTCGCCGGTGGCGGTGTTGACGACCCACCCGCGCTCGCCCGTGGAGGTCGAGGGGGTCGTGGACGCGTCGGTGCCGTTCCCATCCTCGCCGCTCGCGGCGCCTGCGGCAGGCTGCGACCCACCGGGGTCGACCGCCGTCTTGATCGCCGTGGCCGTGCGCGGGCCGATGCCGGGCACGGCGGCGATCTCCTCGACGGTGGCCGCACGGAGCTTCTTCAGGGACCCGAAGTGGGTCATGAGGGTCTTGCGCCGCACCTCACCGAGGCCCGGCACGTCGTCGAGGACCGACTCGACCATGGACTTCGAGCGGCGGCTGCGGTGGTGGGTGATGGCGAAGCGGTGGGCCTCGTCGCGCAGGCGCTGGAGCAGGTAGAGCCCCTCGGAGGTGCGCGGGAGGATCACCGGGTCCTCGTCGTCCGGGATCCAGACCTCCTCCAGCCGCTTGGCCAGCCCGCACACCGGCACGTCGTCGATGCCCAGCTCGTCGAGGGCCGCCTTGGCGGCCGCGACCTGCGGCGGGCCGCCGTCCACGACCACGAGTCCCGGCTGGTAGGCGAACTTGCGCGGGCGGCCCGTCTCCGGGTCGACCAGCATCGGACCACTGTCGCCGTCCCCGGGGCGGTACTCGCTCCGCGCCTGCTCGTCGAGCAGCCGCCTGAACCTGCGGGTGATGACCTCGTGCATGGACGCGACGTCGTTCTGCCCGTCGACGCCCTTGATGACGAAGCGCCGGTACTCGGACTTGCGGGCCAGGCCGTCCTCGAAGACCACCATGGACGCGACGACCTCGGTGCCCTGCAGGTTGGAGATGTCGTAGCACTCGATGCGCAGCGGCACGTCGTCGAGCGCGAGCGCCTCCTGGATCTCCTCCAGGGCCCGGTTGCGGGTGGTGAGGTCGCTGGCGCGCTTGGTCTTGTGCAGCGCCAGGGACTGCTTCGCGTTCTTCTCCACCGTCTCCAGCAACGTGCGCTTGTCCCCGCGCTGCGGGACCCGGACCTGGACGCGGGAGCCGCGCCGCTCCCCCAGCAGCTCCTCGAGGGTCTCGGTGTCGGTGGGCATCTGCGGCACCAGGATCTCCTTGGGCACCGCCTCCCCCGACTCCCCGGCGTAGAGCTGGAGCAGGAAGGTCTCGACGAGGTCGGCGGTGTCGCCGGAGTCCATCCGGTCCGCCACCCAGCCACGCTGCCCGCGGATGCGGCCGCCGCGGACGTAGAACACCTGCACGGCCACCTCGAGCGGGTCCTCCGCCAGGGCGACGACGTCGGCGTCCGCCCTGTCGCCGAGGACGACGGCCTGCTTCTCCAGGGCGCGGTTCATGGCCCCGAGGTCGTCGCGCAGCCGGGCCGCGCGCTCGAAGTCGAGGTCCTCGCTGGCCGCGTACATCTCCTTCTCCACGCGTCGGACGAACGCCTGGGTGCGCCCGCCCATGAAGTCGCAGAAGTCGTCCACGATCGCGCGGTGCTCCTCCGGGGAGACCTTGCCGACGCAGGGCGCGGAGCACTTGTCGATGTAGCCCAGCAGGCACGGCCGGCCGATCTGGGCGGAACGCTTGAACACGCCGTTGCTGCACGAGCGCATCGGGAAGACGCGCAGGAGCACGTCGACGGTCTCGCGGATGGCCCAGGCGTGGCTGTAGGGCCCGAAGTAGCGGGTGCCGCGTCGCTTGGCGCCCCGGCCGACCATCACCCGGGGAAACTCCTCCGACATCGTCACAGCGAGCCACGGGTAGGACTTGTCGTCGCGGTACTTGACGTTGAACCGGGGGTCGAACTCCTTGATCCAGGAGTACTCCAGCTGGAGCGCCTCGACCTCGGTGTTGACCACCGTCCACTCCACGCTGCGCGCGGTCGTGACCATGGTCGCCGTGCGCGGGTGCAGGTTGTGGATCGGCTGGAAGTAGTTCGAGAGCCTCGCCCGCAGGCTGTTGGCCTTGCCCACGTAGATGACGCGGCCGTGGCCGTCCCGGAACTTGTAGACCCCTGGCTGCGTGGGGATGGTGCCCGGCTCGGGTCGGTAGGACAGGGGGTCGGAGGTCCTCGTCACGCGTCGTGCAGCCACCGCGTCAGCCTACGAGCCGGGTCCGACAGGTGCGTCACCCGCGACGCGGCCCTGGTCTCAGGCGACCGTGACCTCGTCGGCGTCGACGGTCACCTCGACGCTGCCCAGCGGGGACGGGGCGGGGCCGGAGACGACCTCGCCGGTCGCTACGTCGAAGACCGAGTTGTGGCAGGTGCAGACGATCCCGTCGGCACTGATCTGGCTGACGATGCAGCCCTGGTGCGTGCAGACGGCCGAGAAGCCCTTGTACTCGCCCTCGGTGGGCTGGGTGACGACGACCTCGGCGTCGGTGTAGATCACGCCACTGCCCACGGGCACGTCGGCCGCGGCCCCGAGGGCCTCGCCGGACGTCGCGGTCGGCTCGGTGTCGGTCGCGGCCTCCTCGGAGGAGCCGCAGGCAGCCAGCACCGGCGCCGTGAGGCCGGCTGCGCCCAGCCCGAGGGCGCGGCGGCGGCTCAGGCCGTGCCCGGCGCCGCAGCAGCACCCGGTGGAGCCCGAGTGCTGGTCCGTGGTGGAGGAGTCGGTCTGCTGGGCGTCGGTCACGGCGTTCTCCTACGGTCCGGTGCGGGTCCCGAGGCGCGCACGCGCCCCGTCGGTGTGCCGAACCTACCGGGGCCCGCCCAGCACGAGCGGCTCGTCGCGGCGACCAGCGCGTCGCGGGGTCAGGCCTTCTTCTTCCTCGTCCGGGAGGCCGCCCGCTCGTTCGCCGCCCGGCTGGCCGCCTGGCGGCGGGTCCCGCGCGTGGGCGCCGGCGCCTCGCTGGCCGGCAGCATGCGCTTCGGCTGCTCGGCCTCCTTGCCCTCCAGGAGGGGCTGGAGGAAGCGTCCGGTGTGGCTCTCCGGGGTGCCGGCCACCTTCTCCGGCGTCCCCTCGACGACGACGGTGCCGCCACCGGAGCCGCCCTCGGGGCCCATGTCGACCAGCCAGTCGGCCGACTTGATGACGTCGAGGTTGTGCTCGATCACGAGCACGGTGTTGCCGTTGTCGACGAGCTTGTGCAGGACGAGGAGGAGCTTGCGGATGTCCTCGAAGTGCAGGCCGGTCGTGGGCTCGTCCAGGACGTAGACCGTGCGGCCGGTCGAGCGCTTCTGCAGCTCCGCGGCCAGCTTGACGCGCTGCGCCTCGCCGCCCGAGAGCGTGGTCGCCGGCTGACCGAGACGCACGTACCCCAGGCCGACCTCGACCAGGGTCTTGAGGTGCCGGTTGATCGCGGGGACGGCCTCGAAGAAGTCGACGGCCTCCTCGATCGGCATGTCGAGGACCTCGGCGATGGTCTTGCCCTTGTAGTGCACCTCGAGCGTCTCGCGGTTGTACCGGGCGCCGTGGCAGACCTCGCACGGCACGTAGACGTCCGGCAGGAAGTTCATCTCGATCTTGATGGTGCCGTCGCCGGAGCAGGCCTCGCAGCGTCCGCCCTTGACGTTGAACGAGAAGCGGCCCTGCAGGTAGCCGCGGACCTTCGCCTCCTGGGTGGCCGCGAACAGCTTGCGCACGTGGTCGAAGACGCCCGTGTAGGTGGCCGGGTTCGACCGCGGGGTGCGGCCGATCGGCGACTGGTCGACGTGGATCACCTTGTCCACGTGCTCCATGCCGGTGATGGCACGGTGCCGCCCGGGCAGCGTGCGGGCGTTGTAGAGCTCCTTGGCCAGCGAGGTGTAGAGGATGTCGTTGACCAGGGTGGACTTGCCGGA
Source organism: Nocardioides bruguierae (assembly GCF_023554635.1). NCBI lineage: Bacteria > Bacillati > Actinomycetota > Actinomycetes > Propionibacteriales > Nocardioidaceae > Nocardioides > Nocardioides bruguierae. Next base: position 203,392 of record NZ_JAMJPH010000003.1, on the reverse strand, counting down.
GCCCGAGACGCCGGTGACCGCCACGAGCAGCCCCAGCGGGAACGAGACGTCCACGTTGCGCAGGTTGTTCTCCCGCGCGCCGAGGACGGCGAGCTCACGACCCTTGGTGCGGGGGCGCCGCACGCCGGGGACGGGGATCTCCCGGCGGCCGGAGAGGTACATGCCGGTGAGCGAGTCGGGGTGGGCGTAGAGGTCCTCGACGGTGCCGGAGTGGACCACCTGGCCGCCGTGCTCGCCGGCACCCGGACCGATGTCGACGACCCAGTCGGCCACCTTCATCGTGTCCTCGTCGTGCTCCACGACGATCAGCGTGTTGCCGAGGTCGCGCAGGCGCACCAGCGTCTCGATCAGGCGCGCGTTGTCGCGCTGGTGCAGGCCGATGGACGGCTCGTCCAGCACGTACAGGACGCCGACGAGGCCGGCACCGATCTGCGTCGCCAGGCGGATGCGCTGGGCCTCACCACCCGAGAGCGAGCCCGAGGGGCGTGCCAGCGAGAGGTACTCCAGGCCGACGTCGAGGAGGAACTGGAGCCGCTCGTTGATCTCCTTGAGGACCCGCTCGCCGATCTGCCGCTCGCGTGCGGTCATGTCCAGGTCGGCCAGGAACTCGGCCGCCTCGCTGATCGAGAGGGCGCAGACCTGCGCGATGCCGAGCTCGCGACCGTCGCGGGAGGTCACCGTCACCGCACGGACGGTCTCGCGCAGGCGCGTGCCCTCGCACGTGGGGCAGGGCACCTCACGCATGAAGCCCTCGAACCGCTCGCGGCTCGTGTCCGACTCCGCCTCGCGGTGCCGGCGCTCGATGTAGGAGCGGACACCCTCGAACTGGGCGTCGTAGGCGCGCTGGCGGCCGTAGCGGTTGCGGGTGACCACGTGCACCTTGGTCGAGTGGCCCTCGATGATCGAGCGCCGCGCCTTGGCGGGCATCTCCTCCCAGGGCGTGTTCAGGTCGAACCCGAGCTCGTCGCCCAGCGCGCCGAGCAGCCGCAGGAAGTAGTCGCTCACGTGGGCGTGGGCCCACGGCACGATCGCGCCCTCGCCCAGGGTCGCGGACGGGTTGGGGACGACCAGCTCGGGGTCGACCTCCATCCGCGTGCCGATGCCGGAGCACGCCGGGCAGGCACCGAAGGGCGCGTTGAACGAGAACGAGCGCGGCTCGAGCTCCTCCACGTCGATGGCGTGCTCGTTGGGGCAGGCCATCTTCTCGCTGAACCGCATCTCGCGGCCCGGGTCGCCCTCCTCGAGGTCGACGAAGTCGAGCACGACCAGCCCGTCGGCCAGGCGCAGGGCGGTCTCGACGGAGTCGGTGAGGCGGCGCTTCGCGCTCTCCTTGACCGCGAGCCGGTCGATCACGACCTCGATGGTGTGCTTGAGCTTCTTGTCGAGCGTGGGCGGGGAGTCGAGCGTGTGCGTGGCACCGTCGACCCGGACGCGGGAGTAGCCCTGCGTCTGGAGCTGGGAGAACAGCTCGACGTACTCGCCCTTGCGGCCGCGGACCACCGGCGCGAGGACCTGGAAGCGGCGGCCCTCCTCCAGCGTCAGCACGCGGTCCACGATCTGCTGCGGCGTCTGCCGCTCGATCAGGGAGCCGCAGGTGGGGCAGTGCGGCCGGCCGGCTCGCGCGTAGAGCAGGCGCAGGTAGTCGTAGACCTCGGTGATGGTGCCCACCGTCGAGCGCGGGTTGCGCGAGGTGGACTTCTGGTCGATCGAGACCGCCGGGGAGAGGCCCTCGATGAAGTCGACGTCGGGCTTGTCCATCTGACCGAGGAACTGCCGGGCGTAGGCCGACAGCGACTCCACGTAGCGGCGCTGGCCCTCGGCGAAGATCGTGTCGAAGGCCAGCGAGGACTTGCCCGAGCCCGACAGGCCGCTGAAGACGATCAGCGAGTCGCGCGGCAGGTCGACCGACACGTCCTTCAGGTTGTGCTCGCGGGCACCACGCACCACCAGCTGGTTCAGCGCGGGGGTGCGGGCGTCGTCCACGACAGGAGCCTCCGACTCGGCCACAGGGGTCCTCTCCAGGCAGGGTGCCGCCCCACGGGCGTGGCAGGGCCACGGAGTGTCGGGGACGGCAGACGTTCGAACGTGCGTTCCCCAGCCTACGGTGTTCGCCAGGGAGGTCCCAGCCTCTCACGCGCCACCGACATCCCGGGTGGGTGAGCGCCCACCGCACGACCGGGCCCCACGCGGGCGGACGAGGAGCACCCATGAGCGAGAGCTACACCGGCCAGGTCACCGTCGGCGGTCCGCCCGCCGTCCGCGAGATCGGCGACCTGCGCGTGACCAAGGTCGCGGTCGACCCGCGCATGGCCAACAACGCCTACCTGCTCACGTGCCTCTCCACCGGCGACCAGGTGCTGGTGGACGCGGCGGACGACGCTGCCACGCTGCTGACCGTCCTCGACCAGAAGCGGCTCCGTGCGGTGGTCACCACGCACCAGCACTGGGACCACCACCGGGCGCTGGCCGACGTCGTGGCCGCGACCGGTGCCGGGGTGGTCGTGGGCGCCCCGGACGCCGCGGCGGTGTCCGAGCAGACGGGGGTGACGGTCACGCGGGAGGTCTCCGACGGGGACACCGTGGCCGTGGGGTCCTGTGCCGTGGAGGTCGTGCGGGTCACCGGGCACACCCCCGGGGCGATCGTGCTGGCGTTCACCGAGCCCAGCGGCCGCGCCCACCTGTTCACCGGCGACTCGCTGTTCCCCGGTGGCCCGGGCAAGACGCCGGACCCCGAGGCGTTCGCCTCGATCATGGACGACCTGGAGACGAAGGTCTTCGCCCGCTTCGGCGACGACACGTGGTTCTACCCCGGGCACGGGGACGACTCCACCCTCGGCACGGAGCGTCCCCGCCTCGCCGAGTGGCGAGCCCGGGGCTGGTGAGGCGCGAGCCTCAGGCCACGTGACGGCGGCCGGCGCGCCCGGTCTCCTCGAGGCCGCCGTAGGGCCAGCTGCCCGGGTGGGTGATGGTCAGCCCCGCCACGGTCTCGGTGCCGCCCGGAGCCAGCAGCTCCTCCTCGTCCCCCAGCATCTCGCGCAGCGGGATGCCCGAGGCGGTCGTGGGCTCCGGCATCGACACCACGGGGGCGTCCGCGGCGGGCATGCCTGGGGCGGTGACCTCGGGCAGCGCCGAGCCGCCCTCGGCACGGACGACCGGTCGGGCGGCGCGCGCCACGACCCGCACCTCCTGGTCGGCCGCGTAGCGTCGCAGCGCAGCGAGGTCCGGCAGCGTGTCGTCGGCCAGGTGGCGGCGCATCTCGTCCTCGTCGGTGCCGGCGCGGACGACGGCCGCCAGGACGTGGGGGTCGTGGCGGTGCGCCCAGGCGCTCAGCACCGCCACGTCGACACGGGTGGTGGCGGCCATGACGTAGGCCGCGTCGGCGTGGTGGAGGCCCTCGGTGCGCAGCAGACGACCCAGCTCGGTCCGGGCGGACACGCCGGAGCTCGCGCCGGCCGGCGCGGGCGCGCGGCCGGCCGCCACGACGTACCAGACGATCGTCCCGAGCAGGCCGGTCATCGCGATCAGCAGCAGCATCATCAGTTCTTCCCCTTCCCGGAGGCCGAGGACTCGAACCTTGCTGGATCGATGGGGGCCGACGACGTCCGGTGCGTCGACGCCGCGGTGGCCGGACCTGGGGGTGGACCGGTCGCCCGCGCTTCCCAGGTCGACAGGCTCCATGGTGGGGCACCAGGACACCTGTCGGGAGGGTCGTAATGACAGTCCTGCCCTGGTCCGTTGCGACTACTGGTACGGCCCGTTCGGGCCATCTTCACCCTGGGGCGGACAAAAATGCCCCACTGGGCGTTTGACCTGCATCATCCAGGGCACAGTGGCCCGTTACAGGTGTGCGCTCAGCTCGCCGTCAGGCGAAGTGACCGCCGTCATCGCGGCGCTCGTCGGGGACGGCGGCACCCCGCAGGATCATCTCCGCCTCGGCCACGAGCCGGGCCACCGCGATCTCGATCGCGACCTCCTCGGCCCACCGGTCGGCAGCCCGCTGGCTCGCCTCGTCCTCCGGCACGCCGGGTCCTTCGGCGACCGCCGGCTCGGCGACACGCCTCTCCACGACAGGCCTCTCGACGACAGGGGGCTGCGGGACGGCCGGCGACAGGGCCGGCCGTGCCATGGAGAGGAGCGGGACGAGCAGCAGGACCGGCGACGCGGCCAGGGCGAGGCCCAGGAGGAGGGCGAGGCCCGGCGCGGGCACGGTGTCGAGGGCAGCGCCGACGGCGGCGTCGAGCGTGTGGACGACGGGCAGGGCGGAGTGCACGGTCACGGGGGGCTCCTCACGGTCTCCGACGTGCGGGCGGCGCGCCTGGGGGGGAGAGACCGGGACGCACGGCACAACGAGCCGTAGCCCAGGGCGTCACGGCCAGGTGCGCGGCCGGGCCTGCGCCTGCCGCTCCCCCGCGCAGAGACACGCGCGCCGGTGCGTAGGCTCGGGCGCGTGATCGAGCTGCGCACCCCGACCCAGATCCAGCAGATGCGTCCCGCGGGACGCTTCGTGGCCGACGTCCTCACCGCCCTCCAGGGCGCCGCCGACGTGGGCGTCAACCTGCTCGAGCTGGACGCGCTCGCGCACGCCATGATCCGGGAGCGCGGGGCGGAGTCCTGCTACATCGACTACCACCCGAGCTTCGGCGCCTCGCCGTTCGGCAAGGTCCTGTGCACCTCCGTCAACGACGCGGTCCTGCACGGACTGCCGCACGACTACGTGCTGCGCGACGGCGACCTGCTCTCGGTCGACTTCGCGGCCTCCGTGGACGGCTGGGTGGCGGACTCCGCCCTCAGCGTCGTGGTGGGCACGCCGCGCGAGGAGGACCTGCGCCTCATCGAGACCACCACGCGGGCCCTGGACGCCGCGATCGGGGCCGCCACGGTGGGCAACCGCCTCGGCGACATCTCCGCGGCCATCGCCGGCGTGGCCCGGGCCGAGGGCCTCGCGATCAACACCCAGTTCGGTGGTCACGGCGTCGGACGCACCATGCACGGCGACCCCCACGTCCCCAACGACGGGCGAGCCGGACGCGGCCTCAAGCTCGCCGAGGGCCTCGTGATCGCCATCGAGCCGTGGTTCCTGCACACCACCGACGAGATCTACACCGACGCGGACGGGTGGACGCTCCGGTCCGCCGACGGCTCCCGTGGCGCCCACATGGAGCACACCGTGGCGATCACCGCGGAGGGGCCGCTCGTCCTCACCGCCCGGGACTGATCCCGGACCAGGGCCCGGGCCCTGCGACCCCGATCGGGTGACGTGGCGCACACCCCACCCCGCCGCGCTCCCGCTCCGCGTCCATGGGGCCTACCCTCTCCCCATGGAGACGACCGAGACGCAGACCCAGCAGGACCAGAAGGTTGCCGCCCCCGCCGTGACCGGCATGGTGGCCAATCCGCGCCGCACGAAGCTCTGACCCACGTCGGAGCACCCTTTCGACGTGTTCTCCGGCCCGGCCACCCGCGGGTGGCCGGGCCGGAGTGCTTCCGGAGTGCTTCCCAGGCGCCTGGGAGTCGAGGAGCCGGCGTCGCTCAGGGCCGCCTCGCGAGCACGAACACGCGGTCGGAGTCCTCGCCGTCCTCGGGGCGGGCGCCCCGGACGTACCACTCCACGTCCTCCAGCCCCGCGGCCCGCACGGCCTCGACGAGCCGCGTCGGATCGGTGGGCACCACGGCCAGGCCGGTGACGTCGTAGCCCAGCCACTCCCCGACCCGATGCACCTCGGTGCCGGTGAACGTCGCGAGCAGGAGCTGCCCGCCGGGCGCCAGCGGACGGGCCAGGGCCGCGACCACGTCCGGCAGCTCGCCGGGGCTGAAGTGGTGGGTGGAGAACCAGGAGACGACCGCGCCCCAGCCCTCGGCGGCCTCGGGCCGCATCAGCCGGCGCAGGTCTCCCACGTCGAAGCGCAGCTCGGGGTGCCGAGCGCGGGCGAGCGCGGCCATGGCGGGGCTGACGTCGAGGCCCCGGGCGTCGGCGCCCTGGGCGGCCAGGTAGGCCGTGACGTGTCCCGGGCCGGCACCGGCCTCGACCAGCGGGAGTCCCGTCTCGGCAGCGTGCTCCGCCACCCGCCAGAGCAGCCAGCGCTCCAGCGGAAGCCCCCAGCCGTCGAGCTCCGTGGCATAGCGCTCGGCGTAGGCGTCGGCCAGGCCGTCGTACATCCCCAGGACCACGGCGTCCCTGGCCTCCGGGCCGTCCTCGGCTCCGGCGTCGTCGGGCAGGGCGGGCGCGGCGGCGGCCGCGGCCCCCGGCTCCGGCCCGAGCAGGTGGGCCCAGCGGTGGTCCCGGTCGCCGGAGCGACGGTCGAGGCGGCGCACGAGCGGCTGCTCGCGGGCGGCCAGCTCCTCCAGCGTCCGCTCGACGTCCTCGCGGTCGGCGAAGGCGTGCAGCCGCTCGGTGCGCGAGCGCAGCTCGCCGGGCGACTGCGGACCGCGCAGCAGGAGCACCGTGAGCAGCGCCTTCTCGTCCTCGGCGAGACCGAGCACCTCGTCCAGCGCCTGGTGGTACTTCAGGGTGCGCCGACCGCTGTCGGCCCACACGATGCGCAGCAGCCCCTGCTCCTTCAGCGCGCGGACCGTGGCCTCCACCGTCTGCTCGTCCAGGTCCATGACCGGCTCGCGCGAGCTGGACTGGTTGCACGCCGTGCGTAGTGCGTTGAGCGTCATCGGGTACGACCCCGGCACGGTGACCTGCTTCTCCATCAGCGCGCCCAGCACGCGCTGGGACACCTCGTCCAGGTCGGCCGCGTCGGCCGGGTGCGTCGTCGACATGGCCCCACCCTAGTGAGGCCCGCCAGCGGCGCGAGGTCCCTCGCCCGGTCGGTCGGGACTCGGAGGTCCCGGGCTCGGAGGAACCGCGCTCAGACGGTCGTGGTGTGCCCGGTGTCGGGGTTCCAGCGGCGCACCTCGACCAGCCGGACCTCCGACGTGGCGGCCCCGTTCGCGCTGTCCGCGTCCACGGTGCCGGCGCCCTCGGTGAGTGCCGCCAGCGCGGCAGGCACCTGCCCCGGCTCCAGCCCACGGGCCAGCGTGAGGTGCGGCAGCCAGCCGGCGTGCAGCCGGTCCGGCACCTGTGCCCGCACCGCCAGGGCCCGGCGCGCCACGTCGTCGTCCACCTGGACGGGGCGGGCGAGCGTCAGCCGTCGCCGGCCGAGCAGCAGCACACCGCCGACGCGGGCGGTGGCGGGCAGCACGCCGCGCAGGCACACGTGCGCGACGTCGAGGGCCGCCTCCGGGATGGCCGGGGCCTCCACCAGCGTCACGTGCGGGGCGTTGGTCGGCGAGGGGTGGTCGGCCTGGGAGGGCAGGCCGGCGGCGCGCAGGGCCTCCCACTGCGCCCGGACGAGCGCGTCGCCGGCGTCGTCGAGGACGAGCTCGAGGCTGTGGGGTCGACGCACCCGCTCAGCCTGCCACGCGTGCGGACGAGGCTCGCCGGGAGGTCACGAGCTCAGCCACGGCTGGGCCCGGCGGGTGTGGGCGGCCTTCTTCGCCGGGTCCAGCCGCTCGTAGCCGCGGGCGATCATGCTGCTGCGGGGGTTGGCGGAGAAGACGTCCAGGTGGTCGCGCACGAACGTCCAGTACAGGGCGTCCCAGTCGTCGGTCCACTCCCCCGGCGGCAGGTCCGACATCCGGCGCAGGTAGGCGGACCCGGAGACGTAGGGCTTGGTGGTGACGGCCTCGCCCGCGGCGAACTGGCTCATGGCGTGCACGTTGGGCACCATCACCCAGTCGTAGGCGTCGACGAAGAGCTCCATGAACCACTCGTGCACCGCCTCGGGGTCGGTGCGCAGCAGGCACATGGCGTTGCCGAGCACCATGAGCCGCTCGATGTGGTGGGCGTAGCCGGAGTCCAGCACCCGCTCCACGACCGTGTCGACGGGTGCCAGCCCGGTCTGCGCGGTCCACCACCCGGGCGCCAGCGAACGACCGTGCTCGAGGCGGTTGCGGCTGCGCAGGCGCCGGCCCCAGAGCGTGTAGGTCGCGCGCATGTACTCGCGCCAGCCGATCAGCTGGCGCACGAACCCCTCCAGGCTCGCCAGCGGCACCTCGTCCGGGCCACCCTCGCGCTCCTCGGCGACCGCGAGGGCCCTGTCGAGGACGTGTCGGGGGTCCACGAGGCCGACGTTCAGCCCCGGGGTCAGCAACGCGTGGAAGACGTGGGCGTGCTCGGCGCTGATCGCGTCCTCGTAGGGGCCGAACTGGGCGAACCGGTGCTCCAGGAAGTCCTCGACCCCCGCCTCCGCGTCGGCGTGGGAGGTCGGCCACCGGAACGCGTCGGGCGCGGGCAGCCGGCCGGGGTTGTCGGGGAACGCGCGGCGGACCCAGTCCATGGCCGCGGCGACCTCGTCGTGGGCCGGCGGCACCGCGACGCGGGGCACGGGGTGGCCGCGCGGCAGCTTCTTGCGGTTGTCCTCGTCGAAGGACCAGCGCCCGCCCACGGGGTCGCCGTCACCGGTGAGGAGGACGCCGAGGCGGCGCCGCTGCCAGGTGTAGAAGTGCTGCATCCGGGCGGCCTTGCCACGGGGGCCGCTCGCGCCGTCCATCTGCGCGACCAGGTCGGCGCGGGTGGTGAGGAAGCCGGGGGTCTCCAGGACGTCGCCGGGCCGCAGCTCGTAGCCGCCGTCGGCGAGGGCGGCGGTGAGGTCCTGGGCGAGCCAGTCGTCCACGACGTCGAAGACGCTCACCGACGTGGGCCGTACCCGCTCCACGACCCGGGCCAGGGCCCGCCGGCTGGTGGTGCGGCCGTCCGTCTCGACGTGCTCCACCGCGAGACCTGCCTCGCGCAGCCGCTGCGCGAAGCGCCGCATCGAGGCCCGGTGCAGCACCAGCTTCTGCACGTGGAAGCGGTACTGCCGGAACAGCAGGTCGTGCTCGAGGAGCACCACGACGGTGCCGGCCGGGACGTCGAGGTGCTCGACGAAGAGCTGGTGGGGCAGCACGAGCCGCAGGTGGCGCTCGTCGGGGCGGTCCGGCATGGGCCCGACGCTAGGCAGGCCCGGACCCGCGGCCGCTCACCCCGGCGGGGGCGTAGCGTGCCGCCATGCGCCACGACGACGCGACCCTCCCGGGCTGGGACCGCCGGTTGCACACCCACGACGGGACCACCCACCCCGTGCACCAGCGGGGCGAGGGCCCGGGCGTGTTGGTCGTCCACGAGGTCCCGGGGCCCACGCCGAGCGTCGTGGCCTTCGCCGAGGAGGTCGTCGACGCCGGCTTCACCGTGGCGCTGCCGCACCTGTTCGGCGACCTCGGCCGCCCGCCCAGCGGCGGGTACCTCGCCCGCACCGTGGCCCGGGTGTGCGTGAGCCGGGAGCTCACCGCGCTCGGCACCGGGGTGACGACCCCCGTGGCCGGCTGGCTCCGCTCGCTCGCGCGCGACCTGCACGAGCGCGTCGGCGGCCCGGCCGCCGCACCCGGCGTGGGCGTCGTGGGCATGTGCTTCACCGGTGGCTTCGCCCTCGCCACGATGGTGGACGAGGCCGTCGCCGCGCCGGTCCTGTGCCAGCCGTCAGCGCCCTTCGCGATCGGCCGACGGCGCAGCGCGGACCTGAACCTCTCCCCCGGTGACCTGGAGACCGTGAAGGCGCGCGTGAGTGCGGGCTGCCCCGTGCTGGGGGTCCGCTACGCCGAGGACCCGCTGGTCGGGACGCGGTTCGACACCCTGCGGCGCGAGCTCGGCGAGGGGTTCCTCGCCGTCGAGCTGGACGGGGCGGGGCACTCCACCGTCACCGAGCAGCGCGACCAGCACGCCGTCGACGAGGTGCTGGGGTTCCTGCGGTCGCGCCTGGTCCTCCCCTCGACCGCCTGAGTATCCTCAGCCGGCAGACGGACCCTCCGGGTCGGCACCGGTCTCGGCACCGGTCTCGGCACCGGTCTCGGCACCGGTCTCGGCATCGGACTCGGCATCGGACTCGGGCTGCGTCCCGAGGTGCTTCTCCAGCTCGACCACGAGGCCGCTCACCCGGCCCAGGGCCGCGTCGAACCGCTCCAGCGGCGGCGCGAGCTCGCGCGAGGCCTCGTCACCGGCCCGTTCGGCACGCGACCGCACCACGTGCACGGCCAGGCGCAGCGCGGTGAGGGCGTTGTTGAGCTCGTGGGTGACCTCGTCCGCGGGTCGCACGTCGGGGTAGTCCGCGCGCACGGGCACGGGCGTGTGCCCCACCGCCCCCAGGCCGTCGGACGCCTCGGCGGGCGTCTCCGCCGGCGCCGGGCCGCCCTCGACAGCGATCCAGCGGTAGCCCGCCCCCGACTCGGTGGCCACGTAGATCGGGGAGCCGGCGTCGTCCCCGATCTTGGCCCGCAGCGACCGGAGGTGGGCACGCAGCGCGGCCCGCGTCTCGTCGCCGTGGCCGGCGTCCCAGACCGTGTGCAGCAGCCAGCGGTGGGTCAGCAGCTTGCCGGGGTTGGTGACCAGCGCCTCGAGGAGCCGCCACTCGGTCGGGGTGAGGTGCAGGGAGCCACCGTCACGGGTGACCGCCCGGCTGGAGAGGTCGACCTCCAGGCCGCCGAAGCGACGCGAGCGCTGGAGGTCGTCGTCGCCGGCGGGCTGCGTGCGGCGCATGAGGGCCCGGAGGCGGGCGACCAGCTCGTCCAGGCCGAACGGCTTCTGGAGGAAGTCGTCCGCGCCGGCCTCCAGCACGGCCACGCGCCGGGCCTGGTCGCTGACCCCGGAGAGGATGAGCACCGGGACGCTGCTCCAGGTCCGCAGCGTGCGCACGAGGGTGAGCCCGTCGGTGTCGGGCAGCCACAGGTCGAGGACGACGACGTCGGGCGCGGCCGTCGCGAGCGTCTCGAACCCCTCGCGACCGTCCGCCGCGAGCAGGACCTCGAACCCCGCGCGGGCCAGGGCGCTGCGCAGCGCCAGCCGCACCTGGGGCTCGTCGTCGATCACCAGCACGCGTGTCATGGCCGCCACTCTAGGCGCACGACCGTGCCCGGCGTCCGACGACTCCCGACATCCGTCCCCGCGATCCTTCACGTCATCTTCACGGGCGACGGGTCGACTTCTCAGGCGTCCTTCACGGCCCGGGAGCGACCGTGGTGCCACCGGCCCTCCACGTCCCCCCGGTGGGCGACCGGAGGGGGCCGGGTCGCCGTCCGCAGGGTCGGCGCCCGGGCCCCGCGCCCCGCCCACGCGCGGGTGCCCGCGACAGCGAGCGGGGCAGCACGGACCCCCAGGACGGAGCACACGCGTGGCACGCATCCTCGTCGCCGACGACGACGAGGACCTCCGCGCCCTGGTGGCGATGGTCCTCGGTGACCGCGGACACCGCGTCGAGACCGTCGGCAGCGGCGAGGAGGCGCTCGGGCTGCTGCTCCCGTCCGCGTCCCCTGCGGTCCACGAGGGTTCCTTCGACGCCGCCGTCCTCGACCTCGCGATGCCGGGGCCCGACGGCCTCGCGGTCGTCCGCGCCCTGGACGCGGCACCCGGTGGCCGCCCCCGCTGCACCGTGCTCCTCACCGCCGACCGCAGCACGCCGGTGCGCGACGCCGCCGCGGCGGCCGGGGTCCCGGTGCTGCGCAAGCCGTTCGACGTGGACGCCCTCGTGGCCCGGCTGGAGGCGCTGATGACCGGCGCCGGCTCGCCGGACGAGGGCGAGCCGGACCCCGACCCCGGGGTGTCCTGAACCCGTGCTGAACCCCGTGCCCGCTCCCGGGCGTTTCACCGCGTCCCGCGGGGCGTCCGAGCCGCATGATGTCCCCGTGCCTGCTTCACCCGCCCCCGGACCGCGCTCGCTCGGCACGTGGTCCCTGCTGGGCCTGCTCCTCGGGCAGCTCGTGCTCGGGCTCGCCGCGGTGGAGCTCTCCGCCGCCGGCGCCCGCGTCGCGCCCTGGTGGCCGGCCAGTGGCATGGCCGCCGCCGCGCTACTGCTCTCGCCCGCGCGCCGCTGGCCACTGGTGGCGGTGCTGATCGCCCTGGTCAGCCTCCTCTCCAACCTCCTCGGCGGACGGCCGTGGGACCTCGCCCTGGTCTACGGCCCCATCCAGGCCGTCGAGGCCCTGGTGTTCGCGGTCCTGCTCGGTGGCCGTCGGCGGCTGCCGGCGCTCGCCTCCCTCGAGGACCTGGTGCGCCTCCTCGTGGCCTCCCTGGCCGCCTCGCTGCTCACCGCCGCCCTCGGCGCCACCGCGGTCGCCGCGCTCACGGACGGCTCGCCGTTCAGCACGTTCCGCACCGTCACCGCCACGCACGCGGCCGCACTGCTCGTCGTGGCGCCCCTGTTCCTGCGGCTGCCCTCCCGGGCGCCCGGCAACCTCAGCGCGTGGTGGCGACCCGTCCAGGTCCTGGCCGCGCTGGGCTCGACGCTGGTGTTCCTGCCCGGTCAGGTCCTGCCGCTGGCGTTCCTGCCCGTGCCGTTCGTGGTGTGGGGCGCCATGGTGCTGCCGGTGCGGTGGCTGGTGGCCGAGGTCATCGTGATGAGCGTGCTGGTGACACTGCTCACCGGCGCCGGCGGCGGGCCGTTCTCGCAGTCTCCCGTCGGCGACCCCGAGATCCGGGACGCGATGGTGCAGCTGTTCCTCGTCGTCCTCGTGCTGGCAGCCCTCCCCCTGGCCATGGCGATGGCGCAGCGTCGCCTGGCGATCGAGGACGCCGTGAGCAGCCGCGAGACCTACCGCCGGGGGATCTCGGAGTCCCTCATCGGCATGCTGATCCTGCGCCCCACCGACCAGGGCCTGGTGGTGCTCGAGGCCAACGAGCGCGCCGCTCGGCTGCTCGGCCCGCCCCAGGGCGTCCTGCTCGGCCGACCCTGGGAGGCCGGGCTGGGCCCGCACCGGGCTCAGGTGTCCGCCGTCGTCGAGACGATGGCCGCCGGAGGCAGCCCCCTGTGGGAGGACGAGGTGGTGCTCGACACCGAGCCGGTCCGCACCGTCCGCCTGGCCCTGTCCTACCTGCGCGGCGCCGACGCGGATCGCCGCACCGCCGGCGGCGACCTGGTGGTGGCCCAGCTCGTCGACCTCACCGACGAGCGCCAGGCGCTCCAGGACCTCGGTGACGAGCGGGAGTTCACCACGGCCCTGCTGCGGGGCACCACCGAGATCGGCATCGTCGGCACGGACCGCGAGGGCCGGCTCACCTACGTCAACACCGGCACCGAGCGGATGCTGGGCGTCAGCGCCGCCGTGCTCGTCGGACGTCCGCTGCGGGACCTGCACCCGCCGGCCGAGATCGCGCACGCGCTGGCCGACCTCGACCCCGGCGCCGACGAGCCGGACGTGGTGCTCCTGCGGGCGGCCCGCTCGCACGGCCCGGACCGGCGCGACTGGACCTGGGTGCGGGCCGACGGCAGCCACCTCACCGTCACGCTGCGCACCCGTCCGCTCCAGGCCGCCGACGGCCGCGAGCTGGGCTTCCTCGTGGTGGCCGACGACGTCACGGACCGGCGCAAGCGGGAGGCGTCGATGCGGGCCGCGCTGGCCCACGAGCAGGCGGCGGTGGAGCGGCTGGAGGACCTGGACCGCACCAAGAACGAGTTCGTCTCCTCGGTCAGCCACGAGCTGCGCACCCCGATGACCAGCGTGCTGGGCTTCACCCAGCTGCTGAGCTCGGGGCACCTCGGCCCGCTGACGGAGCGGCAGAAGGAGTCCTTGGCCCGGATCGACCGCAGCGGCCGCCGGCTGCTGGGGCTGATCGAGAACATCCTCACGCTCTCCCGTCTGGAGTCGCGCCGCGACGACCTCGACCTGACCACCGCCGACCTGCGCGACTGCGTGAGCGCGGCGGTGGAGGAGACGTCCGAGATGCGTCGCACCCGTGACCTCACCCTGGACCTGGCCCTGCCGGGCAGCCCGGTGCCCTCCTGGCTCGACGCCGAGCAGATGGAGCGCGCGGTGACCAACCTGGTCACGAACGCGGTCAAGTTCACCCCCGACGGCGGCTCGATCACGGTCGAGGTCGTCCGGGACGAGGCCCACGACCGCGTCCGGGTCACCGACACCGGCCTGGGCATCCCGCCCGAGGACCGCGCCCGGCTGTTCGAGCGGTTCTTCCGCGGCGACCACGCCGTGGAGGCCACCGTGCAGGGCACGGGGCTGGGGCTGTCCATCGTGGAGACGATCGTGCAGGCCCACGGCGGCGCCGTGGAGGTGACCTCCGAGCCCGGAGTCGGGTCGACGTTCGAGATCGTGCTCCCGCGCTGATCCGTCGGCGCTGATCCGTCGGCGCTGATCCGTCGGCGCTGATCCGTCGGCGCTGATCCGCGTGACCGCCGGCGCGGCCCCGTCAGCCGAGGAGCTTCTCGACCCGCCCCAGCAGCTCGACGATGTCGAAGGGCTTGACCAGGTAGTCCGAGGCGCCCGCGGCCATGCCGCGGCGCTGGTCCTCCTCGCGGGCGCGAGCCGTCAGCATCAGCACGGGCAGGTCGGCGTGCGCACCGTCCGCGCGCAGGCGGGTGCACGCCTCCACACCGTCGACGCCGCCGGGCAGCGAGACGTCGAGGATCACCAGGCCCGGCCCGTGCTCGGCGACCAGGTCGAGACCCACCAGGGCCTCGGTGGCCATGTGCACCTCGTGCCCGGCGTCCTCCAGGAGGAGGCGCAGCAGCTGGTGCACGTCCGGGTCGTCCTCGACCGCCACGATCACTGCCATGCCGCACACCCTAGTGCGTGCCGGTCACCCGCGAGTGCGACCCGCCCTGACACGTCCGGGCCTCCTAGGCTGACGGGCGTGCACCCCGCGCCCGCCGACCCCGCCGACCCGGACCCCGCCGACCCGGACCGCGTCGACCCCGCTGCCCTCCGAGCGCGGGCGGCCGCCGTGCCGCCCGTCGAGTCGCGGCTGCAACGGCTCTCCGACGAGGCGGACGGCTTCATGCCGGTCGACGAGGGCGCCGCCCTGCACCGGTGGGCACGGGTGGCCCTCGACCAGGCGCCGGCCCCCCTGCTGGAGATCGGCACCTACTGCGGCAAGTCCGCGATCCTGCTCGGTGCCGCGGCCCGCTCGGCGATCGGCCGGGCGGGCGCCCCACCGGTCGTCCTGACCCTCGACCACCACCGCGGCTCGGAGGAGAACCAGGCCGGGTGGGAGCACCACGACCCGTCCCTGGTGGTGCCCGGCCTGGGTCTGATGGACACGCTCCCCCGCTTCCGCACGACGCTGGCCGCCACCGGCCTGGAGGACGTGGTGGTGCCCGTGGTGGGCCGCTCGCGCACGGTGGCCTCGTTCTGGACCACGCCGCTGTCGCTGGTCTTCGTGGACGGCGGCCACGCCGAGGAGCACGCCCAGGGCGACTTCGAGGGCTGGGCGCACCACCTGGTCCGCGGCGGCCTGCTGGCCGTGCACGACGTCTTCCCCGACCCCGCTGACGGCGGTCAGGCCCCCTGGCACGTGCACCAGCGTGCACTGGCGACCGGCTGCTTCGTCGAGGTCGACCACGTGGGCTCGCTGCGGGTGCTCGTCCGCACCCGCGGCGAGGCGGGCGAGCCGCTCGAGGGCTGAGCCCTACGCCTCCGGGGAGATCGGGAGGGCGTCCGGGCAGCCGCACCGCAGCCCGGTCTCGGGCGGGTGCGGGGCGAGGCCCTCGCCGCGCATGATCCCCGACCCGCCCGTGCCGGTGCCGTGCCGGGCGGCGAGGGCGTCGACCGCGAGGACGACGGCGGCGGCGGTGTAGGTGGTGCGCTCCTGCGGCCAGACGACGTCGTCGCCGTAGACCCAGCCGGTCCAGTACCCGCCGTCCTCCGCGCGCAGGTGCTGGACGTCGGCCAGCAGGCGGTGCGCGTCCTCGTGGGCGCCCACGGCGTCCAGCGCCATGACGAGCTCGGCGGTCTCGGCGCCGGTGACCCAGGGGTTGGTGTCGACACAGCGGATGCCGAGGCCGGGCCGCACGAAGTCGTCCCAGCGGGTCGCCAGGAGCGCCTGTGCCTCGGCGCCGCGCACCGCACCGCCGAGCACCGGGTAGTACCAGTCCATCGAGTAGGTGGACTTGTCCAGGAATCGGTCGCGGTGGTGTCGCAC
This sequence comes from Nocardioides bruguierae, assembly GCF_023554635.1. Lineage (NCBI taxonomy): Bacteria > Bacillati > Actinomycetota > Actinomycetes > Propionibacteriales > Nocardioidaceae > Nocardioides > Nocardioides bruguierae. The sequence continues at coordinate 187,449 of NZ_JAMJPH010000003.1, read as the reverse complement.
CGCGTGCCCGAGACGTCCGGTCGCGGCCTCCCAGCGCTCGCGTCGACCGGGAGTGGAGTCCTGGACGAGGTCCAGCAGGGCCAGGCCGGCGCGCAGCGACTGGTAGACGCTGGAGGAGCCCGCGAGCAGTGCACCCTCCTCGGTGGGCGTCCAGGTCAGGCCGCCCCAGTCGGCCTGCTGGGCCACGACCCAGTCCAGGGCACGGGCCACGGTGGGCCAGCAGCGCTCCACGAGGGAGGAGTCGCCGCGCACCTGCCAGTGGTGCAGCACCCCGACGGCGAGGTAGGCGGAGATGTTCACCTCGCCGCGCGCGTCGGTGACCTCGCCGCGCTCGACGCGCATGGGCAGGGAGCCGTCCGGCCGCTGGAGCCGCAGCACCCAGTCGTAGGCGGCCTCCGCCTCGGCGACCCGGCCGCCGACGAGCAGCGCCATCGCCGCCTCGACGTGGTTCCAGGCGTCGGCGTGCTGGCCGGTGGTGAACGGCACCGCGCCGTCCGGCTCCTGCATGGACGCCAGCGACGCCGCCGTCCGCTCGACCTCCGCGGCCGTCAGGACGCCCGGCAGGCTCGGGACCCTCACGGCACCTCGGGCTTGCGCAGGTAGACCACCAGGCTCTTGCCGATCAGCGGGTCCAGCACGCGGCCGGCCCACCGCAGCACGCGCGGGGCGTCGGTGATCTCCCAGACCAGGAGCCGGTGGTAGGCGCGCACCAGCGGGTGCGTGTCGTTGTCCACGCCGACCGCGCACTTGAGCCACCAGTAGGGGCTGTGCAGGCCGTGGGCGTACCCCGTGCCCTCGACCACGAGGCCGGCGCCGGTGAGCTTCGCGACCAGCTCGGCGTCGGTGTAGATCCGGATGTGTCCGCCCTCGACCGTGTGGTACTCCTCCGAGAGCCGCCAGCTCACGATCTCCGGGAACCAACGGGGCACCGAGACGGCCATGGTGCCGCCGGGACGCAGCACGCGGACGAGCTCGTCGATGGCGGCGATGTCGGCCGGCAGGTGCTCGAGCACCTCGGCGGCGACGACCCGGTCGAACTCGCCGTCGGCGAAGGGCAGGGCCAGGGCGTCGCCCTCGACGACACGGGCCGCCGCATCCTCGGGCACCTGCCCCTCCAACCGCATGGCACCGAACAGCTCCTCGACGCCACGCAGCTCGGCGGCGTCGCGGTCCAGGGCGACGACGTCGGCGCCGCGTCGGTAGGCCTCGAAGGCGTGCCGGCCGGCCCCGGCGCCCATGTCGAGCAGCCGGTCGCCGGGCACCAGGCCGAGGCGGTCGAAGTCAACGGTCAGCACGGAGGTCCTCCTGGAGCGGTGCGGGCAGGGGGTCGGACGGGACGCCGCCGGTGCCGGGCGGCCCGAGCGGGGGTGCGGCGGGGGCCGCGGTGAGGCGGGTGGGCACCAGGGCGCGCGAGCGTCGGCCAGGACGCGGCGGGGCGGCGTGCCAGGCGGCGACCGTCTCGGCGTGCACCGCCGCCGTCCGCTCCGCCACGGCCTCCCACGTGAACAGGGACCGGGCCCGCTCGCGGGCGGCGGTGCCGTAGCGCGCGCGCCGGTCCGGGTCGTCCAGCAGGCGGGCGAGCGCCTTCTCCAGGGCGGCCTCGTCGCCGGGCGGCACCTGGTCGGCGCAGAGGCCGTCGGGGCCGACCACCTCGGGGATGGCACCGGCGGCGGAGACGACCAGCGGGGTCGCGCACGCCATCAGCTCGGCCGTGGGCAGGGAGAAGCCCTCGTAGAGCGAGGGCACGCAGCCGACCTCGGCCGACCCCATCAGGGCCACCAGGTCCTCGACGTCCAGACCGTGGACGAACCGGACGCTGTCACCCAGGTCGAGCTCGGCGACGAGCCGCTCGGTGGGACCGCCCGGGCGGGGACGGCAGACCAGCACCAGCTCGACCTCGCGCCCGGACTCGCGCAGGCCGGCCACGGCGCGCAGCAGGGTCGCCACCCCCTTCATGGGGGCGTCCGCGCTGGCCAGGGCCACGATGCGGCCGGGGACCCGCGGCTGCGCCGGCGGCACGAAGTGCTCCTCCACCCCCAGCGGCACCACCCGCACCCGGGCGGGGTCGACGCCGAACTCGCGGACGACGTCGGCGGCCGCGGCCTCGGAGGGGCACACGAGCACGCGGGAGGCGCGGGCCACCCGGGCCTGCATGCCGAGGAAGCCGTACCAGCGGCGCAGGCTCAGGCGGCGCAGGCTGCCCTCGCGCAGCCGAGGCGCCGCGGCGATCTCGACGCGGCGATCCACGGTGATCGGGTGGTGCACCGTGGTCACGACCGGGAGCACGCGCTCGACGTCGAGCAGCCCCGCGCCCAGCGTCTGGTTGTCGTGGACGACGTCGAACTCGTCGGCACGCTCGGCCAGCATCCGCGCCACCCGCAGGGAGAAGGTGCGGGGCTCGGGGAAGCCGCCGGCCCGCATGGTGAGCACCTCCTCGACGTCCACGAGGTCGCGCAGCTCACCGCGCCGCGGTGTGCGGAACGGGTCCGGCTCGCGGTAGAGGTCGAGGCTCGGGACCGGGGTCAGCGTGATGCTCCCGGACCCCTCCGGCAGCGCTCGTGCGTCCGGGGCCTCGCCGCCGGGCAGGTCGTCCAGCACGGGGTAGGGCTGCCCGGAGAAGACCTCCACGGTGTGCCCGGCACGGGCGAGCGCGCGGCTGAGGTGTCGTACGTAGACGCCCTGGCCGCCTCCGTGCGGGAGGGAGCGGTACGACAGCAGCGCGACGCGCACGCTCACCTCCTCCTCGGCCCACGGCCGTTCACCGCCGTCCGGGACGACGGCCTCGTCCCCCGGACCCTACTCACTGGTAGGACAGCTGGTGGGAGGCGGTGGGTCTCCTCACACCGCGGAGAGGGTGACGATCAGGTCGGTGCCGCCGTGTCGGCCGGCGTCCGCACGAGCCGTACCGCCCATCAGCTCGCACAGCTGACGCACGACGGCGAGGCCCAGACCGAAGCCGCCGTCGCGCTCCGCGCGGGTGCCGCGCTCGAACTCGCCGAACACGGCCTCCCGGTCGCCCTCCGCGATCCCGCGGCCCCGGTCGGCGACGACCACGTCCACCATCGCCTCGGCCGCGGGCGTCACGACGACGTCGACCCGCGAGCCGCGGGGGCTGTACTTCGCGGCGTTGGTCAGGACGTTGGTGAGGACCCGGCGCAGCGCGTCGGGGTCGGCGAGCACGTAGACGCCCTCGCACGGCTCCACCACGACCTCGTGCGTGCGCAGCACGCCCCCGAGGTCTCCCACCAGCGCCGGGAGGAAGGCGCCGAGGTCGACGGGCTCCGGTTCGATCTCGACCGTTCCGGTCCGGAGCTTGGCCTGCTCGACCAGCTGCTCGACCATCCCCATCACCCGCTTCGCGTTGGAGCGGATGCGCTGGGCGAAGTCGACGAGCACCGGGTCGTCGAGGTCGGAGGCGAGCAGCTGGGCGTAGCCCTCGATGCTGGTCAGGGGGCTGCGGAAGTCGTGACCCAGGCCGGCGATGAAGGTCTCGCGCGCACGCTCGACCGCCCGCTGCTCGGTGAGGTCACGGGTCACCTTGACGAAGCCGGTGTGCTGCCCGTTGTCGTCATGGACGGCGGTGATCACCACGTCGCCCCAGAACCGGGTGCCGTCGCGCCGCACGCGCCACCCCAGGTGCTCCGTGCGGCCCTCGGCCAGAGCCAGGGCCAGCAGCTGGTGCGGCAGCCCGGCGGCCACGTCCTCCGGCGGGTAGAAGGTCTCGAAGGACCGGCCGATGATCTCCGGCGCGCTCCACCCCTTCACCAGCACGGCGCCCTCGTTCCACGACGTCACCAGCCCGCGGGGGTCCAGGGTGATGATCGCGTAGTCCTTGATCTGGGCGGCCCAGTCGAGGCGCTCCAGCGAGGGCAGGGCCGTCTCGTCGTGCACCCCCGAACCATAGGCCCGCCCACCCCGCCCGCGCGGCAGAACCGCCCGGGCCACCCTGCCGGGCGCGGCACACGTCACGTGCGGTCTCGACCGGCGCCCCGGGAGCTGCCCGTCAGGCCGTTACGCTGGTCGCGTGGACGCCTTCGTCTGGTCCTCCTTCGCGCTGGACCCGCGCGACCCCGCGCACGCGCACCTGCGCGCCGCGGACCACGACCGCGCGGTGACGTGCAGCCTCCTGGACGAGGCCTACGCGGAGGGGCGCCTGGACACCGTCGAGCGCGCCGAGCGGGTCGAGGTGGCCCAGACGGCCCGCACCCTGGGCGACCTGGCCTCGCTCCTGCTCGACCTCGTGCCCGACGCCCGCGCCGTGCCGGTGCCGACGCTGGCCCCCGGCACCCGCTCCGAGATCCAGGCGGAGGCCGAGCGCGCGTGGCGGCGGCAGCGGTCCTCGGCGCTGGTGGGCGTCCTGGCGCCCTCCTTGATCACCTGGGCCATCTGGGGCGCGGTCTACCTGGCCAGCGACGGGCACGCCTCCTTCCCGTGGCCGCTGATCGTCATGGCCGCGACCCTCGCCAACCTGCTCCGCGTGCTCCTCACGCGCGACGAGATCGTGGCCTCCGAGCGGGAGAAGCTGGAGCGCCGCCGGGCCAAGGAGCTGGCCCGCAGCCGGACCCGGGCGCCGAGTGGCGAGGAGACTCTGCGCGCGGCGCGGGACGCCGCCAAGCGGAAGGCGGGCGAGGCCGCCCGCGCGCTCGAGGCGGACGTGCTGCGCCGCGTGAACGAGCGCCTCGACGGGCGACGACAGCAGGGCCGCGGCCCCGACGGGCGGCGCTAGCCCCGGTCCTGGGCCCGTTCCTGGGCCCCCGGCACGGCGTTCCCCTCCACACCGCCGCGCAGCGCGAGGTCGGTGAGGTAGCGGCGTGTCCTCCGCCGCAGCCGGTAGACCTGCGTGAGGCCCAGGCCCCACAGCACGTACTGGAAGCTCATGGCCCAGCGGAACGCCGAGGCGTCGTAGTCGGTGGAGCCGGCGGGGGTCCGCCAGTCGAGGATGAGACCGATCGCCGACACCAGCACCAGGCTCGCCACGAACCCGCCCTGGTTGACCAGGCCGGACGCGGAGCCCTGCCGCTCCCCCGGGTTGGAGGTGCGGGCCAGGTCGAAGCCGATGAGGGACGCGGGCCCGCCCACGCCGACGACCTGCGTGAGCAGCACCAGCAGCCACAGCGGGGCGTCGCCCGGCCACAGCAGGACGGCGGTCCAGACGGTGACGATGGCCGAGACGATGACCAGGACCATCGAGGAGCGGTGCCACGGGTGCCGGGCGACGAGGCGGCCCAGGACCGGCCCCGAGTACATGAAGGCCACCACGATCAGCGTGAGCAGCAGGTTCGCCTGTGCCGGGGTCCGGTGCTCGCCCTGGACGAAGAACGGGTACCCCCACAGCAGCGCCATCGTGGTGGCCGAGAACTGGGTGACGAAGTGCGACCAGAAGCCCAGCCGGGTGCCGGGGTGGGACCACGCGGAGGCCAGCAGGGAGCGGACGCGCCCCAGCGAGAGGGCGTCGCCCCGCACCGTCCGCGCGGCCGGTGAGTCGCGGACGCCGAGGAGCACCCCGAGCCCGACCAGCAGGCCGAGCGAGGCGGTCACCAGGTAGGCCGTCGTCCAGCCGACCGTCCCGAGGGCCCAGGTCATCGGGGCCGCAGCCGCGATGGCACCCAGCTGGCCGATCACGCCGGACAGCTGCGTGGCCACGGGCACCCGGCGTGGCCCGAACCAGCGGTTGACCAGCCGCAGGAGGCAGATCCACGTCATGGCGTCACCCATGCCGACGAAGGTGCGTGCCACCAGCGCCACCCCGTAGGACTCGGCGAGCGCGAAGCCCACCTGCGCTGCGGAGAGGACCACGACGCCCGTGAGCATCACGGCCCGGGGGCCGAACCGGTCCACCAGCAGGCCCACCGGCACCTGCATGCCCGCGTAGACCAGCAGCTGGAGCATGGTGAACGTCGCCAGCTGGCTGGCGGTGATGCCGAACCGGTCGGTCGCCTCCAGGCCGGCCACGGCCAGGGACGTGCGGTGGAAGATCGCCAGCAGGTAGACCGCGAGCCCGATGCCCCACACGAGCAGGGCACGACGCAGCGGGGCCGGGTCGGCGGGCGGGACGACGGCGGCGGAGCTCACCGGATCATCCTGCTCCCCCGCACGCGGCGTCCCGCGAGGCGGGCCGGGGGCCGACCGGCACCGGGGTGGCGCGGGTCTCCCTCAGGCGCCGGCGGCGGGCTGGCGGCGCAGCACGTAGGACGAGCCGTCGACGGCGTCGATCCAGCGCGCCCGGGAACCGGCCCGGCGCAGCTTCGTGCGGATGCCGCCCACCGCGACGTCGACCAGGTAGTCCGACTCCACGAACTCCCCCGACCACACGGCCGCGGCCAGCTCCTGCCGGCTCCACGTCTCGTCCGGTCGCTGGGCGAGCGCGCCCAGGACGCTGACCTCGACCGGCGTGAGCGGGAGGCTGGCACCGCCCAGGCGGGCGCGTCCCTCGACGGGGTCGACGACCAGGTCGCCGCCCAGCTCCACCACGCGGCTGCCCGTGCCGGGCTCGGCAGGGGTCCCGTCCGCGGCCCCGTCCCCGGGCTGGTCCGCCGCCTCGTCCGAGGTGAGCCTCGCCACGAGGGCGGCCGCCCGGGCGCGCAGCTCCTTCACCTGGACGGGCTTGGACAGGTAGTCGTGGGCGCCGCCGTCCTCGTCGACCAGGTCGGCCACGTCGTCCTGGCGGGCCGTGATCATGAGCACCATCGCCCGGTGCCCCGCGCGGACCTGGCGGCACACCTCGGTGCCGTCCATGTCGGGCAGGTTCAGGTCCAGCGTGACGAGGTCGGGAGCGTGCTCCTCGATCAACCGCAGGCCCTCGGTGCCGGTGTCGGCCACCAGGACCTCGTGCCCCTGGCCCTCCAGGACCAGCGCGATCAACGACTGGGTGTCCGGCTCGTCCTCCACGACGACCACCCGGGTACTCGACACGTCCATCTCCTCGTCGCGCGCCCGGACCCGGAGGGGCTCGTGAAGCGGTCAACGCGCCCTGACACCGTACCCCCAGGCGCATCGGACCGTTGAGCAACGTACCCCAGGTGCATCGGACCGCTGAGTTCTGCTGTGTCGCCCCCACGAGGAGGCGAGACGTGGTTGGCTTGACCCAGTGGTCCACACCAGTGGCCGCGCCACCCCCAGCCCCCAGCACCCAGCCCCCAGCACCCAGCCCCCAGCACCATCCAGCGCCCCACGCAGCGACATCCCGCCCCCGAGAACGAACTGGTGACCCCCCGGATGACAGACACCCAGACCCGTCGCGCGCCCGCGACCCCCGCCCCGCCGGCGACGACGCCCGTGTCGTCGTCGGCCTCCCCGGAGGAGGCGCGCGAGGACCGGCGCCAGCGCGCGGTCCAGAGCCTGGGCCTGCGTCTGGACGGCGGCGTCGAACGCTTCGACCGCATCGCCCGCCTCGCGCACCTCGCGCTGGGCGTGCCCCAGGTGTCGCTGACCGTGCTGGACGGCGACCGGGCCACGTTCCCGGGGGCCTACGGCTTCGACTTCCGGGAGGTCCCGCGCGAGCAGGCGCTGTGCACGCAGGCGCACGCGATGGGCCGCACGCTGGTGGTCGAGGACCTCGCGGCCGACCGCGAGCTGCGTGAGCACCCGGCGTTCCAGCAGTTCGGCATCCGCTTCTACGCGGGCCGGCCGCTGCGCGACCCCCAGGGCAACGTGGTGGGGATGTTCGCCCTGTACGACTCCACGCCGCGGACGTTGGAGGGCGAGGCCGTCGACGCGCTCGAGGACCTCGCCGCGTGGGCGGAGCAGGAGCTCGTCTCCTCGGGGGAGTCCCGCCAGGCGCGCTTCGTGCAGACCTCGCTGCTCCCCCGCGGGCCCCTCGTGGCCCGGGGCTGGGACGTCCGGGGTTCCTGCCTGCCGTCGCTGGCGGTCGGTGGGGACTTCTTCGACCACGAGGAGACGCGGGGCACCGTCCACCTCACGCTGGCCGACGTGATGGGCAAGGGCACGGGGGCCGCCCTGCTCAGCGCGACCGTCCGCGCCGCGGTCCGCTCGACCCACGACGCCGTCACCGCCGGCGTCGACCTCGGCGTGACCACCACCCGCGTGGCCCGCACCGTGCAGGCCGACCTCGACCGCAGCGCGTCCTTCGTCACCCTCCTCGAGTGCGCGCTGGACCTCGAGGACGGCTACCTGCGCTACGTGGACGCCGGCAGCGGGCTGTCCCTGCTGGTGCGCGCCGACGGCACGGTGCAGCGGCTCGGCAGCCACGACCGCCCGGTCGGGGCACTGGGCGAGGACAGCTGGACCGAGCACACCGAGACCATCGAGCCGGGTGACCGCCTGCTCCTGTTCAGCGACGGCCTCCTGGACCTCCTCCAGGACCCGGTGCGCTGGAGCGACGAGATCGGGCAGCTGGTGCTGGACGCCCCCGACGCCGCCGGGTTCCTGGCCGCCGTCGAGGAGCTCACCCGCCGCCTCACGCCGCTCGACGACGTCACGGTGCTCGTGGCGTTCCGCGACGGGGCCGCATGACCCGCAGGCTGCTCGCCATCCGCGTCATCGTGGTGCTGGTGGCGCTCCTCGGGATCAACTACGTCGTCTGGCGGTGGCTCTTCTCCGTCGCCTGGGACGCGTGGTGGATCGCCGTGCCCCTGGTGCTGGCGGAGACCTACAGCCTGATCGACTCGCTGCTCTTCGGGCTGACGATGTGGCGGTTGCGTGAACGCGGCGAGCCCGTTCCGCCCCCGCCGGGCCGCACCGTCGACGTCTTCATCACCACCTACAACGAGCCCGTCGAGATGGTGATGGAGACCGCGCTGGCGGCCCGCGACATCACCTACCCGCACAGCACCTGGATCCTCGACGACGGCAACCGCCCGGAGATGCGCGCCGCCGCCGAGGCGGCGGGCATCGGCTGGATCACTCGCTCCTCGGACTGGATCGGCATGCCCCGGCACGCCAAGGCCGGCAACCTCAACAACGCGCTGCTGAGCACCGAGGGCGAGTTCCTGCTCATCCTCGACGCCGACCAGGTCCCGCTCCCGGAGATCCTGGACCGCACGCTCGGGTACTTCAACGACGAGCAGATGGCGCTCGTGCAGACGCCCCAGTGGTTCAAGAACGTGCCGGCCCGCGACCCGCTCGGCAGCCAGGCCCCGCTGTTCTACGGCCCCATCCAGCAGGGCAAGGACGGCTGGAACGCCGCGTTCTTCTGCGGCTCCAACGCCGTCATCCGGCGCGAGGCGCTCATGCAGCTGGGCATCGCCCGCTACGCGGCCGAGGTGGAGGAGGGCGTGCACCGCGCCCTGCGCACCGCGCGCACGGTGCTGCGGCACGCGATGGAGTCCACCGGCCCCGACGACCACCAGGTCCGCGGTGCCCTGGCCGAGGTGCTCCACGACGTCGGCCGCGCCCAGCGCGCCCTGGACCGCGGCGAGGCGCTGTTCGACGTCACCTACCGCTTCCAGCAGCGCGTCGCCGCCGTGCGCCGCTCCCTGGTCGCCGCCGACCTCGAGGCGCTCCAGGCCGACCTCGCCATCATCGCGGAGCTGGAGGCCGGACTGGACGACGCGAGCGCGCCCGCTCTCGACGCGCTGGTGCAGGACGGGGCGCAGGACGGGGCGCAGGAGGCGGCCGGCCTCACCGTGCTGCCCGAGGACCCGTACGCGATGCCGGACGCGCTGGACGCCCTCGCGGCGCGTGACTGGTCGCCGCTCGGGGCCGTCCAGGGCGTGGAGGCGCTCGTCGCCGCCGTCGACGTCGGCCGCTCGGGCGAGGCCCAGCCGATCATGCCCCTGGCGACGATCTCGGTCACCGAGGACATGGCCACCTGCATGCGGCTGCACGGCATGGGGTGGCGCAGCGCCTACCACGACGAGGTGCTGGCGCACGGCCTCGCGCCCGAGGACCTGCCGACCATGCTCACGCAGCGGCTGCGCTGGGCCCAGGGCACCGTGCAGGTGATGTTCCGCGAGAACCCGCTGACCCAGCCGCGGCTCACCTGGACGCAGCGGCTCATGTACTTCGCGACGATGTGGAGCTACCTGTCCGGCTTCGCCGCGCTCGTCTACATCGCGGCCCCGATCGTCTACCTGGTCTTCGGGGTGCTGCCAGTCCAGGCGTTCAGCGTGGACTTCTTCCTGCGGCTGGTGCCGTTCCTCGTCCTCAACCAGCTGTTGTTCGCGGTGGTGGCCAACGGCAGACCCACCTGGCGCGGCCAGCAGTACTCGCTGGCGCTGTTCCCGGTCTGGATCAAGTCGTTCACCTCGGCGTTCGGCAACGTGTTCCTGGGGCGCAGCCTCGACTTCGCGGTCACGCCCAAGACCCGGCGCGAGGACCAGGGCAACCGCTGGGACCTCGTGCGCCCCCAGCTGTGGGCGATGGGGCTGCTCGTCTCGGCGGCCGTCATCGGCCTGGTCCGGCTGGCCGTCGGCCAGGCCACCGCGCTCGGTGCGCTCGTGAACATCGGCTGGGTCCTGTTCGACCTGCTGATCTTCTCCGTGATCCTCCAGGCCGTGCGCTACCGCCCCGAGACCGAGGAGCCGGCGGCCGCGCCGCCCCGCCCCGTCCCCGTGCCCGTCGGTGCGGGGGCGCCGCTGGACGTCGAGACGCGCATCGCGCTCTCGGTACGACCGCGGGAGACCCCCGCCCCGTCGCCCACCACCCCCGCGACCACTCCCACCGGCACCGGCCTCGACCGGAGCCACCCCCCGACCGGGACCGCTGAGCAGGTCCACGAGCACGACACAGGAGACAGACGATGATCGACATCGACGTGGAGACCCTCGCCGACGGCGTCGGCGTGGTCCGGCCGCACGGGCGGCTGACCATGGTGGCCGCGCGCCGGATGCGCGAGCTCCTCGCCGACCTGGTCGCCGCCGGCAGCACCCGGGTGGTCGTGGACCTCTCGGCCACCGAGTTCATGGACTCCTCAGGCCTCGGCGCCATCATCGCGGGCCTCAAGACCGCCCGCCAGGCCGGTGGCGACCTGCGGCTGGCCGCCGTGACCGAGCCGGTGATGGCCGTCCTGCAGCTCACCAACATGGACCGGGTGCTGCGCGCCCGCCCCAGCGTGGAGGAGGCCTTCCGTGACTGACGCCGTCACCCGCTCCGTGCGCCTGCCCGCCGTGCCCGAGACCGTCGACGAGGTCGGGGCCCTCCTGGCCGAGGTCTGGGACGAGGCTCCCTGGACGCCGGCGGGCGACCGCTTCCGCCTCGAGCTGGCCGTCACCGAGGTCGTCGGCAACGTCGTCGAGCACGCCTATGCCCACGTCTCCGAGGAGGGCTCCGCCCCGGACCACTCGCTGACCCTCGCGCTGGACGTCGACCACGAGCGCCTGCGCGCGGTGGTCGAGGACGACGGCCAGGCGGCCGCCGTGGACCTCAGCGACCTCAGCATGCCGGACGCCGAAGCCGAGTCCGGCCGTGGCCTGCCGATCGCCCTGGCCTCCGTGGACGAGCTCTCCTACGCGCGCACCGAGACGCGCAACACCTGGACGCTCACGTGCCGCATCACCTCCTGACGCGGCGTCGGCTCGGCCGGGCGGCCGGCATTCTCGTCGTCGTCCTCGTGCTCGCCCTGGTCGTCGCCTACGTCGCCCTCCGGATCACCTCGGCGTCGGACCGTGAGGCCTCCGTGCCCACGGACCCGCCGGCGATGCCGGCCTCCGGCCACGCCTGGTTCGGGCCCGGCCTGGAGTGGGGCAGCGACTCCGCCGCCGACTACGCCGAGCGGCTGGGGGCGACCCCGTCGCTGTACGCGCAGCGGGTCGACTACCCGCTCACCGACGACGACGTCACCTACCTCGGCCAGTTCGCCGAGCAGGCCTCCGGCCAGGGGGCCGTCGCCGTCCTCGACGTGGAGCCGACCGTGGCCCTGCGCGACCTCACCGAGGACGACGCCCAGCTCCTCGCCGACGAGCTGCACGAGCTGCACCGCACCCGCGGCACCCGCTGGCTCGTGCGCTTCGGCCCCGAGATGAACGGCTCCTGGACGCTGTGGGGCCAGCAGCCCGGCGGGTACGTGCAGGCGTTCCGCTCGCTGGCCACGGCCGTCGGGGACGACCGCGAGACCGCCCGCGGCACCCTCCCGGTCGTGTCCATGGTCTGGTCCCCCGTCTACGGCGCCGGCTACCCCTACGGCGCGGCCTACGGCGACGTCGCCCCCAGCCGGGACGCGACCGCCACCGGCCTGGACACGACCGGCGACGGCGTGGTGGACGCCGCGGACGACCCCTACGGCCCCTACTGGCCCGGCGAGCAGTACGTCGACTGGGTCGGGCTGACCCTCTACCACTTCGGCGTCGACCAGCAGCGCGTCGACAACGACCTCGACCCTGCCACCGGTGGCACCCAGGCCGGGCTCGGCGAGGGCTTCGAGCCCAACGTGCAGCCCGCCCGCAAGGCGTTCGAGCAGCGTCTCGACGACCGGTACGGCTACGCGGCCGACGCCGGCACCCGCCAGACCTTCTACCAGCGCTACGCCGTGGACCGCCGGCTCCCGATGATCGTGGAGACCGGAGCTCTCTGGGAGCCCGACGCCGAGGGCGACAACGAGTACGACATCAAGAGCACCTGGTGGGACCAGGTGCTGGGCTCGTTGACCGACCACCCGCGGATCAAGGCGATCAGCTGGCTGGAGCAGCGCCGGACCGAGGCCGAGGTCGCCGACGCCGTCGTCGACTGGCGCGCCACCCGTCGCCCCGCGCTGGCCGACGACCTGCGCGTGTCGCTGCGCCGCTCCGGTGCGGACATCGGCCCCGTCACCACGGTGCTCGACCAGGCCGGGGCCAACGAGGCCGCGGCCACCACCCGCCTGCCCGAGCCGGAGACCACCGACGACGAGCTGGGCTGGATCGCGCTGTGCGCCCTCGTCCTCGCGCTGCTGCTCCTGGTGGCCTCGTGGGTGGCGCGGGTGCGGCCGGGGTGGGCCTACCGGCTGCCCACCGGGGTCGACGGCGCAGAGGACGAGCCGGTATCCCCCGGCGGCCCCGTCACCAAGACCGCCGGGATCGTCCGCGACGCCCGGCTGGACCTGCTGCGCGGGCTCCTCCTCGTGGCGCTGGTCGTCGTGCAGGTCGAGGTGGCGGGCCCGTTCACCGCCGTCACCGACACCGCGCTGCTCGCCATCAGCGGCCCGGAGCTGTTCGTCCTCGTCTCCGGCCTCGCGCTCGGCCTCGTCACCGCGCCGACGATCGCCCGGCTCGGGGAGTGGGCCGCCGCCGTGACCACGTGGCGTCGTGCGGCGCGCATCTACGCGGCCGCGCTCGGGACCACCGTCGTCGTCTACCTGCTGGCCCGCATCCCGTTCGTCCGGACGGACGCGGTCACGACCGTGACCGACGACGGCGGACGTGTCCACGACCTCTACACCGGCGGAGCCGACCTGCTCGCCTATCCCCCGCCCGGGGACGAGGTGCGCCGACTGCTGCTGCTCCAGCTCGGCCCGTGGGTCGTCTCCATGCTGGGCCTGTTCGTGGTCCTCGGCCTCGTGACGCCGGTGCTGGTGTGGCTGCTGCACCGCCGCCTGTGGTGGGCGCTGCTCGGACTCTCGTGGACCGCCTACGTGCTGGGGGTCCTCTCCGGCGCCACCCTGGTCGGGTCGCAGTTCGCCGACGCCTACCCGCTGCTCGTGTGGCAGCTGCCGTTCGTCCACGGCCTCGTGCTGGCCCACCACCGCGAGGACGTGGCACGCGGTCTGGCCGGCGCGCCGATCCGCGTCGTCGCCGCGGCGCTCGCGCTCGTGTACGGCGCCGGCCTCGGTTGGCTGTGGCTGCAGGAGCGTCACGGTGTGGCCGGGCCCTTCCCCGACGGCACCTACGCCTGGGTGGCCGACCACCTCTACGACCCCGTGCTGCTGCAGCCGGGGCGGCTCGTGGACCTCGCCCTGGTCGGGGTCGCGGCGCTGCTCGTGCTCACCGCCTGCTGGACGCCGGTCGCGCGTGTCCTCGGCCCCGTGCTCCTGCCGCTGGGGCGCGCCGCGCTCACCGTGGTCGTGGCGCAGGCGTTCCTGGCGATCGCCGTCGACAACGTGCCCGGCCTCGACCGGGACAGCTGGTGGCAGGGCCTGCTCGTGCACGTCGTCGTGCTGGCCCTCGTCTGGGTGCTGGCGCGGCGGCGAACGCCCGCCGGGGCCACCGCGCACTGAGCGTGCCGCCGGCCGGGGCTCCTCCTCGGCCGGCGGCGCGTGTCACGCCGCGGATCGGGCGCGTCCTGCAGCGGCTGGGCTCACGTCGCCGACGCTCGCTGCGCTCGCGATGCTCCTCGCTCGTCGGGATCGCTCGACCTCGTTCCTCGGTCGGCGTTCCTCCTCACTTCGTCGCTTCCATCATCTGGCGGAGCTCCTTCTTGAGGTCGCCGATCTCGTCGCGCAGGCGGGCGGCGACCTCGAACTGCAGCTCGGTCGCCGCGGTCTTCATCTGGTCCGTGAGGTCCTGGATGAGCTGCGCGAGCTCGGCGCTCGGCATGCCGGCGAGGTCCTTGGCGTGCTGGCCGGAGGCCTCGCCGAGCGCCGGCACGGGCTGCTTCGTCCTGCCCTCGCCCGCCTTCTGGCCGGCCTTGCCGGCGCGCCCCTTGGCCTCGGTGCCCGCCCAGGTCTCCAGCAGCGCCTGGGTGTTCTCGTCCTCGCGGGCCAGCATGTCGGTGATGTCGGCGATCCGCTTGCGCAACGGCTGCGGGTCGATCCCGTGCTCCGTGTTGTAGGCGACCTGCTTCGTGCGCCGCCGGTTGGTCTCCTCGATGGCCAGCTCCATCGAGGGGGTGATCTTGTCCGCGTACATGTGCACCTGGCCCGAGACGTTGCGGGCCGCGCGGCCGATCGTCTGAATCAACGACTTGTCCGAGCGGAGGAAGCCCTCCTTGTCGGCGTCCAGGATGCTCACCAGTGACACCTCGGGCAGGTCGAGGCCCTCACGCAGCAGGTTGATGCCGACGAGCACGTCGTAGGCACCCATCCGCAGGTCCCGCAGCAGCTCGATCCGCTTGAGCGTGTCGACCTCCGAGTGCAGGTACCGGGTGCGGATGCCGGCGTCCAGCAGGTAGTCGGTCAGGTCCTCGGACATCTTCTTGGTCAGCGTGGTGACCAGCACCCGTTCGTCCTTCTCCGCGCGCACCTTGATCTCGTGGATCAGGTCGTCGATCTGGCCCTTGGTCGGCTTGACCACGACCTCGGGGTCGATGAGGCCGGTGGGGCGGATGATCTGCTCGACCACGTGCGGGGGCTTGTCGCCACCGACCTTGTCGAGCTCGTAGTCGCCCGGGGTGGCGGAGAGGTAGATCGTCTGGCCGATGCGCTCGAGGAACTCCTCCCAGCGCAGGGGCCGGTTGTCCATCGCGGACGGCAACCGGAACCCGTGGTCCACGAGGTTGCGCTTGCGGGACATGTCGCCCTCGTACATGCCGCCGATCTGCGGCACGGTCACGTGGGACTCGTCCACGACCAGCACGAAGTCCTCCGGGAAGTAGTCCAGGAGGCAGTTGGGGGCGGAGCCGCGTCCGCGGCCGTCGATGTGCATCGAGTAGTTCTCGATGCCCGAGCAGGACCCGACCTGACGCATCATCTCGATGTCGTAGGTGGTGCGCATGCGCAGCCGCTGGGCCTCGAGCAGCTTGCCCTCGCGCTCGAACTTGGCCAGCTGGTCGGCCAGCTCGGCCTCGATCCCGCCGATCGCCCGCTCCATCCGCTCCGGGCCGGCGACGTAGTGGGTGGCGGGGAAGACGTAGAGCTCGGAGTCCTCGGTGATCACCTCGCCGGTGACCGCGTGCAGCGTCATCAGCCGCTCGATCTCGTCACCGAAGAACTCGATCCGCACCGCGTGCTCCTCGTAGACCGGGAAGATCTCGAGGGTGTCACCGCGCACCCGGAAGGTGCCGCGGGTGAAGGACAGGTCGTTGCGGGTGTACTGGATCTCCACCAGGCGCCGCAGGATCGCGTCCCGGTCGTGCTCCTCCCCCACGCGCAGCCGGAGCATCCGGTCGACGTACTCCTGCGGCGTGCCCAGGCCGTAGATGCACGAGACCGTGCTGACCACGATCACGTCGCGACGGGTCAGCAGCGAGTTGGTGGCCGAGTGACGCAGCCGCTCGACCTCCTCGTTGATCGAGGAGTCCTTCTCGATGTAGGTGTCCGTCTGCGGCACGTAGGCCTCGGGCTGGTAGTAGTCGTAGTAGGAGACGAAGTACTCGACCGCGTTCTCCGGGTAGAGCTGGCGCAGCTCGTTGGCGAACTGCGCGGCGAGCGTCTTGTTCGGCTGGAGCACCAGCAGCGGGCGCTGGAGCTTCTCGGCCACCCAGGCCACCGTCGCGGTCTTGCCCGTGCCGGTCGCGCCCAGCAGCACCACGTCCTGCTCGCCGCCGCCGATGCGCTTGCTGATCTCGGCGATGGCCGCCGGCTGGTCGCCCGACGGCTGGTAGTCGGACTCGACGTGGAACGGCGCGACGCGGCGCTCGAGGTCGGTGGTGGGACGCATGCGGCGAGCCTACGGTGGAGGTCCGACAGCCCGCCCCCGCCCGGGTGGGCGCGACGAGGGACACGCCGGGCGCGCCGTCGTCCGCACCACCGCTGTGACCACCCGGCCGGGTCGTCTACGTTGAGTGTCGTGGGCTCCCCTCTCACCCGCCTCGAGCGGCTCCTGCGCTCGGCGCGCCGCGCCCTGCTGGCCGTCGTCGGCTTCCAGCTCGCGCTGGCCGCCGCCCTGTCGCTGGTCGACGCCTACCGCCGCCGCGGCAAGCGCTCCCGACCGTTCCCGGTGACCGACCCGAGGTCGGTGGAGGTCGGGGAGAGCCGCGTGACGACCTACACCTACGGCGCCGACGTGTTCGACGCGATGGTCGAGGCGATCCAGTTGGCGACGCGGCAGATCCTGTTCGAGACCTACATCTGGAAGTCCGATCGCACGGGCGAGCGGATCAAGGAGGCCCTCGTGGCGGCCGCCGACCGCGGCGTCGAGGTCTACTGCATCTACGACAGCTTCGCCAACCTGGTCTCCGACCCCCGGTTCAAGCGCTTCCCGAGCAACGTGCACGTGCTGCCCTACCCCGTGTACCCGGCCGGCCTGCGCTTCCTCGACCTGCGCCGCTACGGACGCGACCACCGCAAGATCCTCGTGGTCGACTCCGAGACCGCGTTCGTGGGCGGCTACAACGTCGGCGACGAGTACGCCAGCGAGTGGCGCGACACCCACCTGCGCATCGTGGGTCCCGCCGTCTGGGACCTCCAGCGCGCGTTCGCCGACTTCTGGAACCTCCACCGACGCCGGCGCTTCCGCAGCTCCGAGCGCCCGCTGCTGCTCGAGACCGCCGGCTCGTGGGAGACGTGGTTGCGCGTGCACCGCAACGTGCCGCGACTGTGGATGTTCCCCATCCGCGGCATGTACCTCGAGGCCATCAACCGGGCCAGCGAGCGGATCTGGCTGACCACCGCCTACTTCCTCCCCGACCAGGACTTCGTCGACGCGCTCAAGGACGCGGCCGCCCGCGGGGTGGACGTGCGGATCATCGTGCCCCTGAAGTCGAACCACGTCGTGGCCGACTGGGCCTCCCGCGGCTACTACGCCCAGCTGCTCGCCTCCGGGGTTCGGATCTTCCGGTTCGTGGGCGCCATGGTGCACGCCAAGACCTGCACCATCGACGGCACCTGGACGACGGTGGGCACCGCGAACATCGACCGGCTCTCCCTCTCGGGCAACTACGAGATCAACGTCGAGGTCGTCGACGGCTCCCTGGCCGAGGCCATGGAGGAGATCTTCGCGACCGACTGCTCCAACAGCCTCGAGCTCACCCTCGGCGAGTGGCAGGCCCGCGACATGCACCGCAAGTTCACCGAGGCCGTGCTCGGCCCGCTGCGGCCGCTGCTCTGAGCCTTCCCCCCGCCTCCGGTCCCGGTCACCACCGCGTGACGCGCGCCGGCAGGTGACCGCGCGGCGCCATGCGTGCTCCTCGCCGCGGCCGGTGCAGCCCCGCCGCCGCGACCAGGGCGGGGACCCGGCCCCGCTGCGGCCGGTACGGCTCGAGGAACTCCCGCAGCTGGTCGTCGTCCCACGGCGTGCCCGTGAGCGCCCAGCCGACGTCCTTGGCGACGTGGTAGTCACCGAAGCTCACCGCGTCGGGGTCGCCGTGCGCGCGCTGTCGCACCTCGGCGGACGTCCACTCCCCGATCCCCGGGATGCTGGTGATCCTGCGCTCGACCTCGTCGCCGTCGAGGCCGATGGTGCGCTCGAGGGCGTCCGCGACCCGGGCGGCGCGCACGATCGCCTTGGAACGGGGCGGATCGACGTGCATCTTCAGCCAGGCCCAGGAAGGGATCTGGCGGATCGTCTCGGGCGTGGGCTGCACGTGGAGGTCGAGGGCCGCGGCCTGCGGCCCCGGCGCCGGCTCGCCGAACCGTCGCACCAGCATCCGGAAGCCGGCGAACGCCTCCTGGCCGGTCACCTTCTGCTCGATGATGGCGGGCACCAGCGCCTCCATCACCAGACCGGTGCGCCCCAGGCGCAGGTGCGGGTGGTGCCGGCGGGCCTCCAGGAGCACCGGGTGGTCGGTGGAGAAGCCCGACCAGTCGTCCTCGCTGCCCAGCAGCGCGGGCACCGAGTCCAGTGCCCACGTGGCACCAGGGCCCCAGGCCTCGGTGACCACGACGCCCTCGGACGGTCGGGCCGCGACCACCAGGGTCGCCGGCCCGAGCGGTGTGCGCAGGCCGCGCCACACCGCCTCGTCCGCCGCGACGCGGAAGGTGGGGTCCCCGCCGCCGTGGCGCTGGAGCCCGAGCACCCGACGCACCGGCCACGGCACGGCTGCGCCGCTCGCGCCGACCAGCGGCGGTGGCCGCCAGGTGCGGGTCTCGTGGTGGGTCGGCACGCCCAGGACGGTACCCCGGTGTCCGGCGTCAGGCGCCGCAGCAGCTCGACTGGCAGCTGGACTGACAGCTGGACTGACAGCTGGACTGGCAGCTGGACTGGCAGCTCGACTGGCGCAGGGACACGCGGTCCCCGCGGTACCGCGCGAAGGAGACCTCGCGGACCAGCCCGTCGGTGCTGCGCAGGAGGGTCTCGCGCAGCAGGACGGGGGCGCCCGCGTCCAGCCCGAGCAGCTCGGCGGTGCCCTGGTCGGCGGCCACCGCCTCCACGGCCGACTGCACGGAGGCCATCGGGACGCCGTAGGCCTGCGCGAACGCGTCGGCGAGGTCGTGCACCGTGCCCACGACGCGCTGGGGCAGCCGTGTGACCGGCTGGTAGGACACGCGCAGGCAGACCGCCTCGTCACCGACGCGGACGAGCTGCTCGGTCAGCCGCACCTCGTCGCCGGCGTCCACCTCGAGCTGCTGGGCGAGCCAGCGCGGGCACGGCAGCAGGCGCTGCTCCAGCACCTCGATGCCCGAGCCGGGCAGGTCGGCCTCGTCGGGCCCGAGGAACATCAGCTGGTCCGCGGGGACGACGCCGATCATCCCGGCCACGGTGGTGCCCGTCCCGCGGGCACGCGAGAGCAGGCCGTCCGCAGTCAGGGACTGGAGCGCCTCCCGCACCGCCTGTCGGCTGGCGAGCAGCTGCTTGGTCAGTGTCTCCTCGACCAGGAGCGTCCCGGCGGGCGCCAGCCCGTGGCGGATGCTGCTGCGGACCAGGTCGTAGACGCGGCGCGACGCACTCTGGCGCTGCCCGCGCTGCTGCGCCGAGGTCCGCACCGAGCGCGGGTGCTGGACCCGTCGCAGGTCGTGGGTCCGGTCGAGGCCTGCCGTTGCGGTCATCCGAGCTCCCGGCTCGTCGTCGGTCGGCCGCACCCGACGACTCGCGATGAGGGGATGATGACGGCCATGGAGCGGCCCGGCCGTCTGACCCCGACAAGTCGACACCCGGCACGTTCTCCCCGCATCACGCGGATGCTCCGGGTTGACTGCGCCACCGCCCTGGTGTCACACGCAGATGACGTCGCAGGTCAGGGGCACATCACGGCGGCCTCACCCGGGGGGCCACACGGAATTCCGCCGGAACAGAGGCGCCCCTCAGGCGGCGTCGGGGACCTCCATCGCTGCGGGCTCCACCACGGGGACGGGGCGGGCAGCCGTCACGGTGATGACGGCCAGTGCCGCGGCGGCAGTGAGGCCCAACGGGGCGGCAGGGCCGCCGACGTCCAGCATGGCCGGCAGTGCCCCGACGAGGGCGCCGAGGAAGAACTGGCAGGCCCCCATGAGGCCCGACGCGATCGTGCGGTGCTCGGGCATGGCGAGCAGTGCCCGCGCAGAGGTGACCGGCACGATCAGCCCGGCCGAGCCCAGCACCAGCATGAGCGCCACGACCACGGGCGCCGCCTGGCCGGGGGCGAGCGTCGACGACACCGGCATGGTCAAGGCGGAGCAGGCTCCGACGACGCCCGCCGTGGCGACCAGGCGTCGGTCGCCCAGCCGCGTCTGGAGCCACGGGCTGAGCTGGAAGCCGGCGATCAGCGCGACGGCGTTGCAGCCGAAGAGGAGGCCGTACTGGATGTCCCCGAACCCGTAGCCGTCGCGGAAGACGAAGGAGGACTCCCCGATGTAGGCGAACATGATGCCCATGCCCAGGGCGCTGCCGAGCACCGGGACCTGGAAGCGGCGGTTGCGCAGCAGCTCCCCGTAGCGGGCCAGGACGCTGTGCCGGCGCACACGCTCGTCCAGGTGCAGGCTCTCCGGCATCTGGCGCCACGCGACCAGCGTGAAGACGACGCCCACCGCGGCGAGCAGGACGAACAGGAAGCGCCACCCGCCCGCCATGAGGGCGAACCCGCCGATGGTGGGCGCGAGGACGGGGACCGCGGCCAGCACGAGCATCATCCGGGAGAGGTGCCGGGTCAGGTTGACCGGGTCGAGGTCCGAGATCACGACGCGCGCCATGGCGATCGCCACGCCTGCCGAGATCCCCTGCGCGACGCGGGCCGCGGTCAGCACCGCGATGGTGGGCGCGGCGGCGCAGGCCAGCGTGGCGACGACCCAGCAGGACATCCCCACGAGGAGGACCGGCTTGCGGCCGCGGGACTCCGGGATCAGCCCCGCGAGGAGCTGCCCGAGGCCGAGGCCGAGGATGCAGGCCGTGACGGTCAGCTGCACGGCCGCGGCGCCGGCGCCCATCTCGTCGCGAAGCTCCGGGAGGGCGGGAAGGTAGAGATCCATCGAGAAGGGGCCGAAGGAGGTCACGACCGCGACGAGGACCAGGATGCGCTTGTTCATCGTGGAGCACGCTCTGCGACGCCTGTTGCCCGACCGCGTCAACGCGGTTGCCCCGGCATTGCGCCAGTGTGTCGCCGTCGCCGCGCACGTCTCCCGGCCGATCAGGGGCACATCGGCGACGGGTCCAGTCACAACGCGCCGTTGACCTCGTCCACCATGTGGCCCTCTCTGCCCGTTTCGTGCGGGCCACTCCTCCCGCTCGGGCACCTCGGGGCGAGGCGGACGTCGGCGGTGGGCTGTTGAATCGGGGGCGTGCTGCTCCACGAGGTCGTCGCCACGTCCGCGCAGGTCGCGGCCACCCGGTCCCGGCTGGCCAAGCGGGACGCGGTGGCCGACCTGCTCGGTCGCACGCCGTCGTCCGAGGTGGAGGTGGTGGCGTCGTGGCTCGGCGGTTCCCTGCGGCAGCGGCGCACCGGCGTCGGCTGGCGCTCCCTCCAGGAGCTCCCCGCGGCCGCCGACGAGGCGACGCTGGAGGTCGCGGAGGTGGAGGCTGCCCTCGAGGCCCTCGCAGCCGTGTCCGGGACGGGCGCCGTGGCGCGGCGAGCCGACCTGCTCGAGGACCTGTTCTCTCGGGCCTCCCGGGCGGAGCAGGACTGGCTGCGCGCCGTCATGACCGGCCAGGTGCGCCAGGGCGCCCTCGACGCCGTGCTGGTGGAGGGTGCCGCTGTCGCCGCCCAGGTACCCGTCGCGGCGGTGCGCCGCGCAGCCATGATGTCCGGGTCGCCCGTCACCGCCGTCGTGGTGGCACTGCGAGACGGTGAGGAGGGGCTCGCAGCCGTGGGCCTGGAGGTGATGCGCCCGGTGCTGCCGATGCTGGCCTCCTCGGCCCCCGACGTGTCGGCCGCGGTGGCGCGGACCGACGGCGAGGTTGCCGTCGACGTGAAGCTGGACGGCATCCGGGTGCAGGTGCACCGCAGCGGCGACGACGTACGGGTCGTCACGCGGACCCTGGACGACATCACCGCGCGGCTGCCGGAGGTGGTGGCCGTCGTCCGCGCCCTGCCGGTGGCGCGCGTCGTGCTGGACGGCGAGGCCCTGCTCCTGGGGCCCGACGGGCGCCCGCGACCGTTCCAGGAGACGTCCTCGCGGACCGCCCGCCAGGACTCCCCCGACCTCGCCGTCACGCCGTGGTTCTTCGACGTGCTGCACGTGGACGGCGAGGACCTGCACGAGAGGCCTCTCCGCGACCGACTGGAGGTGCTGACTGCCTTGGTCCCGGCTGACCACCGTGTCGCGCGCCTGGTCACCTCCGACCCGCAGGCCGCCGAAGCGTTCGCGCTGGAGGCCGTGGCGGCCGGGCACGAGGGCGTCGTGATCAAGTCGTTGGAGTCCACCTACGAGGCAGGACGTCGTGGCGCGTCGTGGGTCAAGGTGAAGCCCGTGCACACCCTCGACCTCGTCGTCGTTGCTGTCGAGCACGGCTCCGGGCGGCGCCGCGGGTGGCTCTCCAACATCCACCTGGCCGCCCGCGCAGGTGACGCCTCCGACGACCTGGTGATGGTCGGCAAGACCTTCAAGGGGATGACGGACGAGATGCTGGCCTGGCAGACCGAGAGGTTCCACTCGCTCGAGACGAGCGACGACGGGTGGGTGGTGACCGTGCGACCGGAGCAGGTCGTGGAGGTCGCGCTCGATGGCGTGCAGCGCTCCACGCGCTACCCCGGCGGCGTCGCACTCCGCTTCGCGCGCGTCGTGCGATACCGCGACGACAAGACCGCCGGCGAAGCCGACACGATCGGCACAGTGCGGGGGCTGCTTCGCGGTGACGCGTCGTCCTGACCGCGTCCAGCATGTCCCTCCTCCCGACCCTGGCGCCGGGTCGCACCGCCGTCGTGGTTGGCTTGGCAGGTGGACGCAACGATGCTGCTGACCCTGCTGGCTGTGCTCTCGCTGGCGGCCCTCGTGCTCGGCCGAGCCCAGATCGCCCGCGGGTCGAACGCGGCCGTCGCCAACGGGGCGACGCTCCTCGCGGTGGCGGTCCTGGTCGGTCTCGTGGCGACCGTGCTGGCGGCCGACACGCTCTGACCGGACCGGTGGCCCACCGGGCCGCCAACCATCCACAGGCCCCGGCTGGGCCGTGGTTGTCCCCAGGTGCCGGCCTCGCCCTCGTGCCGACCCACCCGACGGGGTGGACTGGCTGCCATGGCGATCACTCCACTCGAGGCACCCGGACCGCTCGGGCACGGTGTCCTCACGGCTGCGCGGGTCGCGGCCTTCGCGGACGCGGCCCACGACCTCGTGGACGACGTGGGCGCGGTCGACCCCGTCCAGGCCGACGCCGGTGCGTTGCACGACCTTGTCGAGAGCGTGCAGCAGCTACGCAGTCGGCTGGCCGCCCTGGAGTCCCGGGCGCTGGCCGCGGTGGAGGCCCGCGACCTGGCCCGTACCGCCTTCGGCTGGGGCTCGACCACCGACTGGTACACGCACCTCGCCGGCTTGCGGCGCGGTGCCGGCAGACGCCTGGTCGAGGCGGCCACGACGCTCAACGAGCAGCGTCCGGCCACGTTGGAGGCCCTGGAGACCGGAGCCGCCAGCCCGGAGCAGGCGCAGGTGGTGCTCGAGCAGGTCGACCGGCTGCCGGGCGACGATGCTCTGCGCGAGGTCGCGGAGCTGACGCTCCTCGACCACGCCCACCGGCTCAACGCCACGGACCTGGACCGGACTGCCGTCCAGCTGCTGGCCGACCTCGATCCGGACGGGGCAGCCGCGCGGCACGAGGCGAGTCGCGAGCGACTCGACCGGGTGGCCCACCACCGCCGATTCCTGTCGATCACCGACGACGGCTGCGGCGGCGTCCGCCTGCGTGGGCGCGGCACGCTCGAGGACGCGGCAGTGCTGCGGGCCGCACTGCTGCCACTCACCTCTCCGGTGAGTGCCGTCGACCCGTCGGGAGGTGAGCGCACCCTCGATCCGCGCGACCACGGCGCCCGTATGTGGGACGCACTCGTGCGGCTGGGACAGCACGCCCTCGACACCGACCTGCCGCCTGAGAGCCACGGCGCACGCGCCCGGCTGGCGGTCACGGTGCCGCTGCAGGCCCTGAGCGGCGACGGCGCGCACAGCTGCGTGGCCGAGGACGGGACGCCCCTGCCGGCCTCCACGCTGCGCAGGCTCGCCTGTGACGCCGAGGTATTACCCGTGGTCCTGGGCGGCGAGTCAGAGATCCTCGACATCGGCAGGCAGAGCCGGGTGGTCCCGGTCGCGCTGTGGCGGGCGCTGGTCGCCCGGGACGCCGGTTGCACGTTCCCCGGGTGCTCCCGACCACCAGTGATGTGCCATGCCCATCACGTGCAGCCATGGGCCGAGGGCGGCGCGACGTCGTTGGAGAACCTCGCGATGCTGTGCGGTCAGCACCACCGGCTGATCCACGGGTCCCCGTGGCAGGTGCGCATCCGGGCCGACGACGGACGCCCGGAGTTCCTCGAGCCCATGGCAGACGCTGCTGAGGGCACGCCCGCGTGGCGTCGAGACCGGACCCGGATGCGCCGACCGGCCCGCGGGGCGCTGCCGCCCGAGCCCGACGTCCCACGCGGCTGACGACCGCATCCCTCACGCACGACCAGCCGGCCCCGGATCTGCGGGGCCGGCTGGTCGGCATGCGCGGGTCGCCGCGCGGAACTCAGGCGCGCTCGAGGATGGCGGTGACCCCCTGGCCACCGGCGGCGCAGACGGAGATGAGGCCGCGTCCACTGCCCTTCTCGGACAGCAGCTTCGCCAGCACGGGCAGGATGCGCCCACCAGTGGCCGCGAACGGGTGACCGGCGGCCAGCGAGGAGCCGTGCACGTTCAGCTTGCTCCGGTCGATGGAGCCCATGGCCTCGTCGAGGCCGAGACGCTCGCGGCAGAACACCGGGTCCTCCCACGCCTTGAGCGTGGCCAGCACCTGGGAGGCGAAGGCCTCGTGGATCTCGTAGTAGTCGAAGTCCTGGAGCGTGAGCCCGGCACGCTGGAGCATCCGCGCCATCGCATAGGCAGGAGCCATCAGCAGTCCCTCGCCGCCGTGGACGTAGTCGACTGCCGCCGTCTCGTACTCGGTGAGGTAGGCGAGCACCGGAATGCCGTGCGCCTCGGCCCACTCCTCCGAGGCGAGCAGCACGGTCGAGGCTCCGTCGGTCAGGGGCGTGGAGTTGCCGGCCGTCATGGTGGCCGCCTCTCCCTTGCCGAAGACGGGCTTGAGCGTGGCGAGCTTCTCCACCGAGGAGTCGGGGCGCAGGTTGGTGTCCCGCTCGACCCCACGGAACGGCGTGACCTGATCGTCCAGCCAGCCTGCTTCGTAGGCTGCACCGAGGTGCTGGTGCGACGCCGCGGCCAGCTCGTCCTGGGCCTCGCGGGCGATCTTCCACTCCACCGCCGTCAGGGCAGCGTGGTCACCCATGGACAGACCCGTGCGAGGCTCGCTGTTGCGCGGGACCGCCAGACCGATGTCGCCGGGCCGTAGCGAGGCGAGCACGGCGAGCCGCGCCTTGGCGTCACGGGCGTTGTTCAGCTCGAGGAGCTTGCGCCGCAGCCGGTCGCTCACGGCGATCGGGGCGTCCGAGGCACTGTCCGTGCCGCCTGCAACCCCGACGTCGATCTGTCCGAGGGCGATCTTGTTGGCGACCTGGATGGCCGCCTGGAGACCGGTGCCGCAGGCCTGCTGGATGTCGGTCGCCGGCGTCTCCGGAGCGAGCCCGGAACCCAGCACCGCCTCGCGGGCCAGGTTGAAGTCGCGGCTGTGCTTGAGCACGGCACCCGCGACGACCTCGCCGAGGCGCTCACCGCGGAGGTCGAAGCGGTCGACGAGACCGTCCAGGGCCGCGGTGAGCATCTCCTGGTTGGACGCGGTGGCGTAGGGCCCGTTGGACCGGGCGAACGGGATGCGGTTGCCGCCCAGGACGGCGACGCGGCGGGTCTGCTTCAGCATGGGGAGATCCTTGCGCTCTCGGCTGCCTCACCGGAGGGTGGTGAGGTCCAGGTCACGTATCGTGGACAGTGGAGGTTACTCGTCGGTTACATCGGCGGGAACCCACCCTCCTCTCACGGCCTCCGACGCCCACCCGCGCAGGCCGGCGTGGCACGGTGGGCTCCGTCGTCCGACACAGCCCCGCGCCCCCGCACTCCACCCCGCTCCAGGAGGTCCGCCGACGATGTCCGACCGCTACCAGGCGTTCACCGCCAGCCCGTTCGGCAAGCTGCTCGTGAAGAACCTCGGGCTGCCCAGCCCGGTCCGGCTCCGCCGGTGGGAGGAGGGTGCCGCGCTGGTGGACGGCACCGTCCTCGTCACCGGGGAGGGCCGGCTGGCCGCCGACGTCCGCAAGCAGCTCGACGCCCTCGAGGTGGCGCACGTGGCGAAGCAGGAGCCCGAGACGCGCTATCGCGCCGTCGTGGTCGACGCCTCGGGCCTGACCGAGTCCTCGATGCTCGGCGCGCTGCGCGACCAGGTGGCGCCGGCGCTGCGCAGCCTGGAGACCTGCCCGCGCGTCGTGGTGCTCGGCACACCACCGGAGCAGACCTCCGGCGCGGAGCGCGTCGCGCAGCGGGCCCTGGAGGGGTTCACTCGCAGCCTGGGCAAGGAGATCGGCCGTGGTGGCACGGTGCAGCTCGTCTACGTCGCCGACGGTGCCGAGCAGGACCTGTCCAGCACCCTGGCCTTCCTCCTCTCCCCCAAGTCCGCCTACGTCAGCGGCCAGGTCGTCCGCGTGGGTGCCCACGGCGCCGTGGCCCAGGCCCCCGAGACCGACTGGCGACGCCCCCTGGAGGGCAAGGTCGCACTCGTCACCGGCGCCAGCCGCGGCATCGGTGAGCAGATCGCCCGGGTCCTGCACCGCGACGGCGCCACGGTCGTGGGCCTCGACGTGCCGCAGGCCGCCAGCGACCTCCAGCGCCTCACCGACGAGCTGGACGGCGACTGGCTGGCCCTCGACATCACCGCCAAGGACGCCCCAGCCCGCATCGCTCAGCACCTGCATCGCGAGCACGGAGGCGTCGACGTCGTGGTGCACAACGCGGGGATCACCCGCGACAAGAAGCTCGCGAACATGAAGGCGGACCGCTGGGAGCAGGTCATCGCCGTGAACCTGACCGCGCCCGAGCGCATCACCCGTGCCCTCCTGGACGAGGGCGTCCTCAACGACGGTGCGTCGGTCGTCGGTGTCGCGAGCATCGCCGGCATCGCGGGCAACGTCGGTCAGACCAACTACGCCACGTCCAAGGCGGGCGTCATCGGCCTCGTCGAGTCTCTGCGTGACGACCTCCCCGCCGGCACCCGCATCAACGCCGTGGCGCCCGGCTTCATCATCACGCAGATGACGGCGGCCGTGCCGTTCGCCACCCGCGAGGTGGGCCAGCGGCTCAACGCCATGGCCCAGGGCGGTCTCCCCGTGGACGTCGCCGAGACGGTGGCCTGGTTCGCCTCCCCGGGCTCGGCGAGGGTCAACGGCAACGTGGTCCGCGTCTGCGGCCAGATGATGCTGGGCGCCTGAGGTGGCACCCCACGCCGTCGCCACCCTCGCCAAGGCGGCACTGCCGTCGGTCCCGGGGGTGTCCCTGCTCCCGGGCGTCCGCAAGGAGCCCAGCAGCGGCCACCTGCTGCTGGTGCGTCGACGCACGGGCGTCGTCGTCGACGCCGACCACGCGGCGCGCTACGCCGCGGTGTGCGGGTTCCCCCGCAAGGACGCGGTCCCGCTGCCCTACCCGCACCTGCTGGGCTTCGACCTGCAGCTGGCCCTCATGAGCGAGCCCGGCTTCCCCGCGCCCGCTCTGGGGCTCGTGCACGTGGACAACGTCATCCGCTCCCACACCGCGGTCCTGCCGGGCCAGGTCGTCGACATCGAGGTCCGCGTCGGCGAGCCGCGCCCCCACCCCCGGGGGCGGATCTTCGACTTCGAGACGGTCGTCAGCCACGAGGGTGGCGACGTGGTCTGGGAGGAGACCTCCAGCTACCTGCACCGCGGGTCCGGGGACGAGGCGGCGCCACGCGGCCTCGACCTGGCCGAGGTCCCTCCGTCCGGCGCCGTCTGGCGACTCGACGCCGGCCTCGGACGCCGCTACGCCGCCGTGGCGGGTGACTGGAACCCGATCCACGTGCACCCGCTCACCGCGAAGGCCTTCGGCTTCCCTCGGGCGATCGCCCACGGCATGTGGACGATGGCGCGCTGCGTGGCCACCTTCGAGAACCGGCTGCCGGCCGCCACCACCGTCGAGGCGTCGTTCCGCAAGCCGGTCCTGCTGCCGGGCTCGGTCGCCTTCGGCAGCCGGCCGCGCGGCGACGGCGGTCTCGACTTCAGTCTGTCGCGGCCCGCTGCTCCCGGCGCCGACCCGACCTGGCACTTGCTCGGTCGCGCGTTCCCCACGCCCGACTGAACCCCGACGCACGGCAGGCCCAGCGCCCGGGCCGACGCTGGGCTGCAGATCAGCCGTTGCGGCGCGGGTCCCGCTTGCGGATCAACGCCTCCTGCGCGACAGAGGCCACCAACCGGCCGTCCTGGGTGAACACGCGGGCGTTCACGAGCGCCCGCGCCCCGGACATGCTGGGCGAGTGCTGGTCGTAGAGCCACCAATCGTCCGCGCGGAACGGGCGGTGGAACCACACGGCGTGGTCGAGCGACGCGGCCATCGACTTCCCGTCGGCGAACCGCAGCCCGTGCGGCGCGTAGGCAGCGCCGAGCAGAGCCATGTCGGAGCCGTAGACGAACGCCGCGGCCTGGATCAGCGGGTCGTCGGGCAGGTCGGTGCCCACCTTGAGCCACACCCGCTGCCGACCGGGGCGCTCGACGTCCTCGGGCAGGAGGTCCGCCGAGCTCCCGGCGTAGCGGATGTCGGCCACGTCCCACTCGTCGAACCGCTGCCCGGGCGAGACCACGGTGCGCGGGTCCAGGCAGGACTCGGGATCGGGGACGCCGTCGGGCATCCGGTCCTGGTGGTCCCAGGACTCCTCGTCGCGTGCCAGGTCCACCGTCATCACGAAGATCGGCCGACCGTGCTGCCGAGCGAGCACCCGCCGCGTGGTGAAGGAGCGCCCGTCGCGCAGCTTCTCCACGTCGTAGATGATCCGCGCCTCGGTGTCGCCAGGCTGCAGGAAGTAGGAGTGCAGCGAGTGCAGGGCGTAGCCCGGCTCGACGGTTCGCGCGGCGGCGACCACCGCCTGCGCGGCCACCTGACCCCCGTAGACCCGGGGCAGCATCGACGGCAGCTGGATGCCGCGGAACAGGTTGTCGTCGATGGTCTCGAGGTCGAGCAGAGCGAGCAGCTCGTCGGTGGTGCTGGGCACGGGCGGGTTCTCCTCCGGAGGGCAGGCGGGGTCGGCGAGCGGGCTGGGCTCGGTGACAGGGAAGGGGGACGCGGCGGGGCGGGTCAGCCCTGGGGGCTGCCCCACCCGGACTCGGGCGGACCCTCGCCCTCGCCGTCACCGGCGCCCGGGTCGGTGCCCCCGTTGTCGAGGTCGGCGAGGAACTGCTCGAACTGCCGCCCGAGCTCGTCGCCGCTGGGCAGCGGCTCGTCCTCGGCCAGCAGGCCCTCCCCGGACGTCTCGGCCCGCTCGAACGTGTCGTACTGCTGCTCGAGTGCGGTCACCACGTCGGCGACGTCGTCGTTGGCCTCCAGGTAGGACGCGATCTCCGCGTCGCGGTCCTCGGACTCCGCGACGAGGCCGGAGAGGTCGATGGTGAGCCGCGCGGCCCGCTCGACCTGTTCCAGGAGGGCGGTCGCGGCGCGCGGGTAGTCCAGCTGCGCCAGGTAGTGCGGGACGTGCGCGACGAACCCGAGGGCGGCGTGCCCGGACTCCCCCAGCCGAATCTCCACCAGGGCCTGGGCGCTGGCCGGCACGCGCAGCTGACCGGACCACGGGCTGGTGCCGAGCAGCAGCGCGGCGTCGTTGGCGTGGTGCGTCATCGCGAGCGGGCGGGTGTGCGGCGCCGCCATCGGGACCGCCCCGAGGCTCACCACACGCGTGACCTCGAAGCGCTCCACCACGCGGCGCACGGCGCGCACGAACGCCTCCCAGCGCACGTCGGGCTCAGGGCCGTGCAGCAGCAGGTAGGGGTTGCCGCCGGAGTCGTGCAGGAGCCGGACGACCAGCCGCGGGGCGTCGTAGGCCTCGTAGTGGTCGACCGCGAACGTCACCGGGGGCCGGCGGGCGCGGTAGTCGTGCAGCTCGTCGACGTCGAAGGTGGCCACGACCTTGCCCGGTCGCCAGCCCGTGGGCCGCGGGGCGCCGGCGCCGGCGAGGTCCGCACCCCCGAGCCCCGTGACGGGGCTGTCGTCGGCCACGTCCAGGAGGTGCTGGACCGCCCGACGGGCGGCGTTGCCCGCGTCGAGGAAACCGTCGAGGTGCATCACCAGCGTGAGGTCGGAGCCCTCGGGGCGCTCGTCCAGCTCGGGCACCTCGTCGAGGATGTGGACCAGTCGGTCCTCGGCCACGGGGGCTCCTTCCGTCCCGGTCGTCCACCTCGTCGGTGGCGACACGCGTGCGTCCGCCCCTCAGGACGGTGTGGTTCTGTCGCGTCCGCCCTGACCAGCATCTTCGCGGTGGGCGGACCGCCTGGCAGGACCAACCTGTGCACGCCCACGATATTCCGTCGACGCCCTGACGGCGGTGGCCGCACCGGCGCCCGGCGCGCCGCGGACACGGCCTCGGTGCTCCGCGGCGGGAGCGCCCCCGCCGAGGAGGCCCGGGGGTCGCGAGGAGCGCGCGTGACGCGCCACACACTCCCGGCTACCGCTGAGTAGTTACTCGGGGGTAACGTGGGGCGGGCAAGCACCGCCCACCACAGGAGGCCCCGTGCCCCGACAGTCGCGAGAGGTCGTCTTCGTCGACGGCGTGCGCACCCCCTTCGGCAAGGCCAAGGGCCAGTACGCCGAGACCCGCGCCGACGACCTCGTCATCAAGTGCATCCGCGAGCTCCTCCGGCGCAACCCCGACCTGCCCGCCGAGCGGGTCGACGAGGTCGCCATCGCCGCCACGACCCAGATCGGCGACCAGGGCCTGACCATCGGCCGCACCGCCGCCCTGCTCTCCGGCCTCCCCAAGTCCGTGCCAGGCTACTCGATCGACCGCATGTGCGCCGGCGCCATGACCGCGGTGACCACCACCGCGGGCGGCATCGCCTTCGGCTCCTACGACATCGCCATCGCCGGCGGCGTCGAGCACATGGGTCGTCACCCCATGGGCGAGGGCGTCGACCCCAACCCTCGCATCCTCTCCGAGCGCATCGTGGACCCCGAGGCCCTCGTGATGGGCAGCACGGCCGAGAACCTGCACGACCGCTACCCCTCCATCACCAAGGAGCGCACCGACGCCTACGCGGTCCGCTCCCAGGAGAAGACGGCCAAGGCCTACGCCAACGAGCAGATCCAGCCGGACCTCGTGCCGGTCGCCACCCGCTCCGCCGAGCAGGGCTGGGGCCTGGCCACTTTCGACGAGCCGATGCGCCCGGGCACCACCATGGAGGACCTCGGCACGCTCAAGACGCCGTTCCGCCCCCACGGCCGGGTCTCGGCGGGCAACGCCGCGGGCATCAACGACGGCGCCACCGCCTGCCTGCTCGCCGACGAGGACACCGCCCGCGAGCTGGGCCTCCCAGTGAAGATGCGGCTGGTCTCCTTCTCCTTCATGGGTGTGGAGCCCGAGGTGATGGGCGCGGGCCCGATCCCCGCCACCGAGAAGGCGCTCAAGCAGGCCGGCCTGACGATCGAGGACATCGACGCCTTCGAGATCAACGAGGCCTTCGCCGTCCAGGTCATCGCCTTCCTCGAGCACTTCGGCATCGCCGACGACGACGAGCGCGTGAACCCCTACGGCGGCGCCATCGCCATGGGCCACCCGCTGGCCTCCTCCGGCGTCCGTCTCATGACCCAGCTGGCGCGGCGTTTCGAGGAGCGTCCCGACGTCCGCTACGGCCTCACCACCATGTGCATCGGCATCGGCATGGGCGGCACGGTCGTCTGGGAGAACCCTCACTGGACCGGCAGCAGCGAGAACGGGAGCGACGCCTGATGGGCACCGACATGACCACCCTGCTCGAGAAGGCGCGGGCGCTGGCCCCCGAGAACGAGCGCGTCACCCGCGCCCACCTGCGCAAGGTGACGCTGCCCGGCGGCGCCGGCGTCATGGGTCTGATCACCCTGGACAACGGCGAGGACCACACCAAGCCGAACACCTTCGGCCTCGGCGGGCTCCTCAGCCTCAACGACGCGATCGACGCAGGCCTGGCCGACGACGAGGTCACCAGCCTCGGCGTGACCGGCAAGCCGTTCATCCTCGCCGCCGGCGCCGACCTCTCCAGTATCGCCGCCGGCGGCCCCGAGGGCATCCGCGTCGTCGCGGAGCTGGGCCACGCCGTCTTCCGCAAGCTCGGCGAGGGCGGCAAGACGTCCTTCGGCTTCATCAACGGCCTCGCGCTGGGCGGCGGCCTCGAGGTCGCCCTGCACTGCGACTACCGCACCGTCATGGACTCCGCGCCGGCCCTCGGCCTGCCCGAGGTCATGCTCGGGCTCATCCCCGGCTGGGGCGGCGGCTACCTCGTCCCCAACCTCGTGGGCGCCGACAAGGCGGTCACGGTCATGCTCGAGAACCCGCTCAACAACGGCAAGACGCTGAAGGGCTTCGAGGCGTACAAGCTCGGCCTGGCGGACGCGATGTTCTCCGGCGCCGACTACCTCGAGCAGTCCCTGCTGTGGGCCGCCGACGTGCTCACCGGCAAGCAGCAGGTGCAGCGCCCCGAGGTCGACCGCGGCCAGGCCTGGGACGACGCCCTGGCCCGCGCCCGCGGCATCGTCACCGCCCGCACCGGCGACGCCAGCCCCGCGGCGAAGCGCGCCGTGGAGCTGATCGAGGGCGCCCGCACCGCCACCCGCGACGAGGGCTTCGCGGCCGAGGACCAGTCCCTGGTCGACATGGCCACCACGCCCGAGCTGATGGCCAGCCTCTACGCCTTCGACCTGGTGCAGAAGCGCGCCAAGCGCCCCGCCGGCGCACCGGACAAGAAGCTCGCCCGGCCCGTCACCAAGGTCGGCATCGTCGGCGCCGGGCTCATGGCCAGCCAGCTGGCGCTGCTGTTCGTGCGCCGCCTCGAGGTCCCGGTGGTGCTCTCCGACCTGGACCAGGAGCGCGTGGACAAGGGCGTGGCCTACGTGCACGCTGAGCTCGACAAGCTGCTCGCGAAGGGCCGGATCAGCCAGGACCGTGCCAACCGGCACAAGGCCCTGGTCTCGGGCGTCGTGGAGAAGTCCGAGGCGTTCGCGGACGCCGACTTCGTCATCGAGGCCGTCTTCGAGGAGATGGGCGTCAAGAAGTCCGTCTTCGCCGACGTCGAGAAGGTCGTGAGCGCCGAGTGCGTGCTGGCGACCAACACCTCCTCGCTGTCGATCACCGAGATGGCCGCCGACCTGGAGCACCCCGAGCGGGTCGTCGGCTTCCACTTCTTCAACCCGGTCGCCGTCATGCCGCTACTGGAGATCATCCAGGGCGGCGCGACCGACGACGCGACGCTGGCCACGGCCTTCGCCACCGGCAAGGCGCTGAAGAAGACCACGATCCTCGTGCAGGACTCCCCGTCCTTCATCGTCAACCGGCTCCTGGGCCGGTTCATGAGCGAGGTGTCCAAGGTCGTGGACGCCGGCACCCCGATCGAGGTCGTCGACGGCGCGTTCTCCGGCGTCGCCCCGATGCCGCCGTTCACCCTGATGGCCCTCGTCGGCCCGGCGATCGCGCTGCACAACACCGAGACGCTGGCCGGGGCCTTCCCCGACCGCTTCTACGTCTCCCCCGCCCTCGAGCGGGTGGTGGCCGCGCGCAAGCCGTCCTACTTCGGCCCCGACGGCGCCCTCGACCCCGAGGTCGCCGCGATGCTGGAGAAGCCGGCCGACCCGGTCGTCCTGGAGCCCGCCGACGTGCGCCGCACGGTGCTCGAGGGCCTCGCCCAGGAGGCCCGCATCATGCTGGACGACGGCGTGGTGGCCGCGGCCGAGGACCTCGACCTCGCCATGATCACCGGCGCCGGGTTCTCCTTCTGGAACGGCGGGCTGACCATGCTGCTCGAGCGGGAGCGACTCGGTCGCTTCCACTGAGCCCGCTGCTCTGTTCGGTTCAGGTGCAGCCGGGCACAGGGACACGGCGAGGGCCGGCACACCGCGATGGTGTGCCGGCCCTCGTGCCGTGCAGTCAGCGTGCAGTCAGCTGATGGCTCAGAGGTGCGGCTGCCCCGTCGAGGCCATGGTGCCGCCGTCGACGTTGAGCACCGTGCCGGTGACGTAGGCCGCGTCCGCGGAGGCCAGGAACAACACGGCGGGCGCGATGTCCTCCGGCTGGCCGGGCCGGCCCAGCGTCACCCGGTCGACGAAGGAGTCGACCACGTCGCTGTCGGCCGCCATGTCGGCGGTGAGGTCGGTGATGGTGAAGGCGGGGGCGACCGCGTTGAGGCGCACCCCCTTCGGGCCGTAGTCCAGCGCGACGGAGCGCAGCAGCCCGAGCTGGGCGTGCTTGGTGGCGTTGTAGGCGCTCTGGCCCCAGTCTCCGGCCTGCGCGGAGACCGACGAGACGAGCACGAGGTTGCCCTGCGACGCCTCGAGCAACGGCAGCGTCGCCTGCACGAGGTGGAAGAAGCCGTCCACGTTGGTGCGGCGCACCGTCTCCCAGTCCTCGGCGGAGACGTCGGTGATGGGGCCGGGGGCGAAACCGGAGGCGTTCGCGACGACGACGTCGAGGCCGCCGAAGGTGGAGGTGATGTGCCGGACGAGGTCGTCAATCTGCGCGCGGTCGCCGATGTCCGTGCTGACGGTGAGCACCCGGGCGGGGTCGACGCCGTCGACGGCCTCCTCGAGCTTCTCCTTGCGACGCCCGGTGAGGACGACGTTCGCGCCGTTGTCGAGGAACGCCCGCACCGTCGCCAGACCGATGCCGGTGCCGCCCCCGGTGACGAGGACGGTCTTGCCTGCGAAGTCGTAGCTGTTGTGGGTCATGACTCCACCCAACGCCCCTCCGTCACCCGTCGACTCCCACGACCGGGTGTGAGCCGTCTCGCGTCAGGCGGGCAGGGACGCTGTCACGACCTCAGGCCAGGGTGTCGTCCGTCGTCTCCTCGGCCAGCGGGACGGGCGTGCACACGTCGAGGGCCGACACGGCCTCGACGGTGTCGCGGGCGATCTCCTGCGCGGTGAGCCCGACCCGAGCCAGGATCGCGTCCCGCTTGGCGTGGTCGAGGAACTCCTGCGGGATGCCGTGCAGCCGCACCGGGGTGTCGATCCCGGCGGCGTTCAGCGCCTGGAGGATCGAGGCTCCCACGCCGCCCTGGACGCCGTTGTCCTCGATGCTCACCACGAGCGCGTGGTCGCGGGCCAGGTCCAGCAGCGCCGGGTCGACAGGCTTGACCCACCGCGGGTCGACCACGGTGACGCCGACGCCCTGGGCGCGCAGCCGCTCGGCCACGCCCATGGCGGTCGTGGCCATGGAGCCCACGCCGACGACGAGCACGTCGCGCGCGCCGTCGCGGACCAGGACGTCCACGCCGCCGACCCGGTCGACGGCCTCGAGGTCCGCCGGCGGCGCACCCTTCGGGAACCGCACCACGGTCGGCGCGTCGTCCACGGCGACCGCCTCGTCGAGCAGCGCGTGCAGGCGCGTGGCGTCGCGGGGCGCGGCGAGCCGCAGCCCGGGCACGCACTGCAGGACCGACATGTCCCACATGCCGTTGTGGCTCGCCCCGTCGTCCCCGGTGACGCCCGAGCGGTCGAGCACGAACGTGACGCCCAGGCGGTGCAGCGCCACGTCCATCAGGACCTGGTCGAAGGCACGGTTGAGGAAGGTGGCGTAGACGGCCACGACCGGGTGCAGGCCGGCCATGGCCATGCCGGCCGCGGACGTGGCGGCGTGCTGCTCGGCGATGCCGACGTCGAAGGTACGCTCGGGGAACTGCGCCTGGAAGGCGTCGAGGCCCACGGGGTGCATCATCGCCGCGGTGATGCCCACGACGTCCTCACGACGCTCCCCCAGCGCGACCATCGCCTCGGAGAAGTGGTCGGTCCAGATCCGACCGCGCTTGCGCTCCTCGCCGGAGGCGATGTCGAACGGCTGCGGGGAGTGGAACTGGTCGGCCTCGTGCCGCTCGGCGGCGTCGTAGCCGAAGCCCTTGCGGGTGATCGCGTGGACGATGACGGGCCCGCGGAACTTCTTCGCCTGCGTCAGCGCCTGCTCGACGGCCCCGCGGTCGTGACCGTCGACCGGGCCGACGTACTTCAGCCCCAGGTCCTCGAAGAGGCCCTGGGGGGCGAAGGCGTCCTTCACGCCCTTCTTCATCGCGTGCAGGGCGTCGTAGGCGGCGGGCCCGACACCGGGCACGCCGTTGAGCCGGCGCTTGACCACGTCGAGCAGCTGCTCGTAGCGGGGGTCGGTGCGCAGCGAGGCCAGCGCGGTGGCCAGGCCGCCGACGGTGGGGGTGTAGGAGCGGCCGTTGTCGTTGACGACGATGACCAGGCGGCTGTCGGGGGCGACCGCGATGTTGTTCAGCGCCTCCCAGGCCATGCCGCCGGTCAGCGCGCCGTCACCGATGACGGCGACGACGTGCCGGTCCTCCCCGCGGATCGCGTAGGCCTTCGCCAGGCCGTCGGCGTAGGAGAGCGCGGTCGAGGCGTGGGAGTTCTCCACGATGTCGTGCTCGGACTCGGCCTGGCTCGGGTAGCCGGAGAGCCCGCCCTCCTGCCGGAGCACGTCGAAGTCGTCGGCGCGGCCGGTGAGGATCTTGTGGACGTAGGACTGGTGGCCCGTGTCGAAGACGACGCGGTCGCGCGGGGAGTCGAAGACCCGGTGGATGCCCATCGTCAGCTCGACGACGCCAAGGTTGGGACCGAGGTGGCCGCCGACCTTGGACGTGGAGCGGACCAGCAGGTCGCGGATCTCGGTCGCCAGGTCGTCGAGCTGGGCCTCGGTCAGGTCGCGCAGGTCGCGCGGCTCCTTCACCGTCGCCAGGACTCCCATGGACGCCTCCGTCCCTCTCGGTTCCCGCGGCGGCTCGCCGCGGCCGTACCCGACCCCTCCCGGGGTCGTCACCCGAGTCTAGGGGGCCGTGTGCACGCGTCCACCACCCACGGCGCCCGCGTCCTCGGCGCGTCGCCGGGCGTCCTCCGTGAGCGCCACGTGGCGCGCCGAGCCGACGAACCCGGGCAGCAGGACGGCGGCCGAGCGGGTCAGTCGCAGGCCCGGCACGGTCGCGGGGTCGACGAGCACGATCTGGCGCCCCTCGTGGCACTCGACGTCCTCGTCGACCAGCGCCAGGCCGGCCACGAGCGTGTGCACCAGGCCGTGCCCCGCGTCGTGCTGGTCGACCTCCTCGAGCAGTTCCGGCGCGACCACGAGGCCGGTCTCCTCCTCCAGCTCCCGCACGGCCGCCTCGAGCGGGGTCTCCCCCGGCTCCATGTGGCCGCCGGGCAGGCCCCAGCACTCCGGGTCGATGCGCGGGTGCTCGTCCCGCTCCTGAAGGAGCAGCCAGCCCCGGGGGTCGATGAGCAGCACGGAGGCGAAGGTCGGCATGCGGTGACGCTAGCGCGGCCCGTCCGGCGCCACTCACAGCCGGGCGACGTACCGGCGTCCGCGGATGGCGTCCTCCACCAGCCCCACGGCCCGCCGCACGCCCTGGAGGCGCGCCTCCTCGGCCAGCCAGGACTGCACCGCCGCGTCCACCACGTCGAGCTGGGCCACGTCGCGCAGGTCCGCGCGAGCCCTGCTCGCCCCACGGCGACAGGCCTCCATCGAGGCCTCGACGTGCATGGCCGCGAACCGGGCCAGCACGACCGGGTGCCCGCGCACGGCCGGGTACCCACGGAACTCGGGCGGGCACTGGTCCAGCAGCCAGCCGACCGCCGTCCGCTCCCAGTCAGGGGCGTCCGGGGGGCGTACCTGCGACGGCCAGCCGGGCGGGGCGACGTGTCGGACCATCCGCCCAGCCTACGTCAGAAGTCGAACGTACGTTCGACTCCTGTCCCGATCAGTCGGCTCGGCCGAGGCGCGCGTCGACACCCCGCGCCGCGAGCGCGTCACCCAAGGCCGCGGTGCCCTGCGCCGCCGTCCACCGCACGTCGGCCGACGGGTCGTCACCGACGACGAGGACGTTCGCCCGGTCCGCGTCCGGTCCGGCCTCGCCGCGCCCCAGGACGCGGTAGCCCTGCCGCCGGAGGCCGGCCACGACGACCGAGGTCTCGGCCCCGTCGACGTCGTCCAGGACGACGGTCCGCACCGTCGAGGCTGCCACCGCTCGCTTCGAGCCCGGTGAGGTGGGCGCGAGCACCGTGCCCGGCGGGACCGGTGCCGGCTCGCGGCGCTCGTGCGGCAGGACCCCGACCTGGTAGGCGTCCCGGTAGACCTCGGTGCCGGGGTCGACCGAGCGCACCTCCTCGTGGGCGACGCCGTGGGTGTCCAGGATCGCCCGGAGCGCCGACACCTGGTCGGCCATCTCCGCGGGCACGGGTTCCCGGAACCAGGTCACGGCCCCGATCGTGTTGCCGTCCGCGTAGAACCCCGGGTGCGGCAGGTGCGCGTCGAACCAGTCGTCGATCTCCAGGTACCGCTCTGTCTCCTCCGGGGAGAGGCGTCCGGCCCGGCGCAGGTGGTCGACCGCGACGAAGATCCCGACCTCCACCCCGAGGCGCCCGCGGTAGGTGGCCTGGACTCGCACGAAGGACTCCCTCATGCCGAGGATGCTGCCCCCTCACGTCGTCGTGCGCGACACGTTGGCGCGCGCTCAGCTGAGCCACTCCTCCACCTCGGCGAGGAACGGGTCGCGCAGGCCCACGGCGTCCAGGGCCCAGAAGGGGTCGGCGTAGACCAGCCGGCCGCGCTGCCAGGGCTCGTGGCCCGGCAGCCTGACCACCTGGAACGCCGCGCCCGGCACCCGCACGCTGGGGCGCTCGAAGCCGCAGGCGTCGGCACGCTCGAACCCGAGCCGGCCGTAGTACCCGGGGTCGCCCTCCAGGAAGAGCGCCGGCACCCCGTCGGCCTCGGCGCGCGCGAGGGCCGCCCGGACGAGCGCCGCGCCCAGGCCCCGGCTCTGGGCGTCGGGCGCGACCCCCAGCGGGCTGAGCACGAGCACCTCCACCAGCGAGGGCCGCGCGTCCACCCACCCGCGGGAGAGCCCGACGTGCCCGCGCACCCGCCCCGCCCCGTCCGCCGCCACCAGCTCGTGCACCATGCGGCCGGCCGCGCGCAGCGCTGCGAGCAGGTCGGTGATCACGGTCCCCTCGTCGCCGAAGGCCGCGGCCTCGACCGCGTCGGCGGCTGGGAGGTCCGCAGGCAGGGCCGGGCGCACCTCGACCGCGGCGTCAGCGCTCACGCCGAGGCCAGGAAGGAGAGCCGGACGTCACGGTCGGGGTTGTCGATGTTGAGGTCGACCAGGCAGATGCTCTGCCAGGTGCCGAGCAGGAGCCGTCCGTCCACGACGGGCACCGTCGCGTACGGCGGCACCAGCGCCGGCATCACGTGCGAGCGTCCGTGACCCCGGCTGCCGTGCGCGTGCTCCCACCGGTCGTCGGCCGGCAGCAGGTCGGCGAGCGCGGCGAGGAGGTCGTCGTCGCTGCCCGCCCCGGTCTCGAGGATGGCGATGCCCGCCGTCGCGTGGGGCACGAAGACGTGGACGAGGCCGTCGCCCCGTCCGGAGGCGAACCGCGCGACCTCCCGGGTCAGGTCGAGCACCCGCTCGGTGCGTCCCGTGTGCACGTGCAGCAGCTCGGAGTCCATGCGCCCACCCTGCCACCCGGCTCGTCGCTCCGGCGCCACCACCACGGATGTGCGCCCGAAGCCACGCGAGGGTGCCCGAGC
The DNA here is from genome assembly GCF_023554635.1 of Nocardioides bruguierae. Taxonomy (NCBI): domain Bacteria; kingdom Bacillati; phylum Actinomycetota; class Actinomycetes; order Propionibacteriales; family Nocardioidaceae; genus Nocardioides; species Nocardioides bruguierae. Next base: position 147,547 of record NZ_JAMJPH010000003.1, on the reverse strand, counting down.
GGGTAATTTCTGCGGGCATGGAGATCCTGTCCCCCGCCTGGCGCACGGATCTGGCCATGCTCCGGCTGGCCGGCAGCGAGGTCGAGATGCACCCGACCCACGTCGTCGTGCGCACCCCCGAGATGCCCACCTACCACTGGGGGAACTTCCTGCTCCTGCGTCGCGTGCCGCTGCGCCGCGACCTGCCGGGGGTGCTGGACCTCGTCGCCCGCTCCCTGCCCGGTCGTGACCACCTGGCGCTCGGCTTCGACGACCCCGAGAGCGGCTCGTCGGTGCTCTCCGCCCTCGCGCAGGCCCGCTTCGCGGTGACCGCGGACCTGGTCCTGACCGCACAGCGACTCACCCCCGTGGCACCGGGCCCGCACGCACCACGCATCACGCGCGTCGTCTCCGACGAGGACTGGGCCCAGAAGGTGGCGCTCGACCTGGCCTGCGACGGCGGGGACGGCAGCGAGGCCCACGAGACGTTCGCGAGCAGGCGCGCCGGGGTGCAGCGTCGACTCTCCGAGGCCGGGGACGCGGCGTGGTTCGGCGCCTGGGAGGGCAGCCGGATGCTCGCCTCGGTCGGGGTGATCGGGACCGGCGAGGCCACCGCACGCATCCGGCGGGCCGCCGTCCACCCGGAGGCGCGCGGGCGCGGCCTGGCCGCCGGACTGGTCCTGGCGGCCGCCGACCACGCCCACGACGCCCACGGCGCCGAGCAGCTGGTCACGGTGTGCGACCCGCACGACCCGATCACCCGGCTGTACAAGAAGCTCGGCCTCGCTCCGGCCGGACGTCAGCTCCAGGCGGAGAAGCACGTTCGGCCGGCGACCACGACCGACCTGCTCAGGACTCCAGCCACGCGGTGAACGCGGCGTTGTCGTAGGGCCTACCCAGGAAGCGCTCCACGAGCACGGCCGCGTCGTCGCTGCCGCCCGCGGCCAGCACGGTGTCGCGGTAGCGGCGCGCCACGTCGGGGGCGAACAGGTCGGCGGGGTCGAACGCCGAGAACAGGTCCTTCGCGATCACCAGGCTCCACATGTAGGTGTAGTAGCCCGAGGTGTAGCCGCCGAGGTGGCCGAAGCCGCAGTGGAAGTGGGTGTCGGGCAGGCGCCGCGAGACGGCGTACTGCTCCGAGAGCTCGGCGACCCGGGCCGTGAGGTCGTCGGGGCGCTGCTCGTGCAGGTAGTAGGAGATGGCGGCGTAGTACATCTGGGTGCGGGCGTAGATGCCCTTGCCGAACTCCTCGGCCTCGCGCATCCGCTCCACCAGCTCGGCCGGGATGGCCTCGCCGTCCGCGTCGGTGGCGAAGGTCGCCAGGACGCCGTGGTCCCAGGCCCACTCCTCCAGCATCTGCGAGGGTGCCTCGACGAAGTCCCACTCGGTGGCGACCCCGGAGAACCGCACCCACGGGTGCCGGCCGGCCAGGGTGTGGTGCAGCAGGTGGCCGAACTCGTGGAACAGCGTCACGACCTCGGAGTGCTCCATGAGGCCGCGGCCGAAGTTGCAGACCAGGACGCCCTCGGGCAGCTGCCGGTCGAGGACGCCGGGCACCAGGTCGAACTGGGCGGCGTGGTTGTACTTGCCGGCGCGCGGGTGCAGGTCGAGGTGGATGCGGCCCAGCGTCTCCCCCGTCTCGTCGAGGCTGACGTCGTAGACGGTCACCTCGTCGTGCCAGGAGACGGCGTCGGGCACGGGGGTGTAGGTGATCCCGAAGAGGCGGCCGGTGACGTCGAGCAGGCCCTGGCGCACCCGCGTGAAGTCGAAGTAGGTGCGGGTCTGCTGCGCGTCGACCTGGAAGCGCTCGCGGCGCACGGTCTCGCTGTAGTGCCGGGCGTCGGCCACGTCGAGCCGCTCGAGGTCGGGGTGGTCGATCCGGGCGCGCTCGGTCAGCAGCGCCGCGTCCCGCTCGGCGGAGTCCACCGCGTCGGTGGCGACCTTCTCCACGAACGACGCGATCGCGTCGCCGGAGCCGATCATCTTCACCTCGGCGTCGAAGTCCGGCCAGCCGGAGTAGCCGAGCGTGCGGGCCATCTCCTCGCGGACCGCGAGCAGGTCGGCCAGCACCTGGTCGTTGGCCGGCCAGGCGAGGTTGAGGAAGGTGGTCATCACCGCGCGGCGGGCGTCGCGGTCGGTGGAGAACGCCATGAACGGGTGGGTGTCGGGGTAGCCGGTGGTGATCTCGACGGTGCCGTCCTCGGCGGCCGGGTGGGCCTCCACGTAGTCGGCCGGGAGACCGGCCAGCGCGGTGGCGGGGACGCGCGTCGATGTCGCCCCGTCGCGGATGTTGCGGCTGAAGGCCTGGCTCAGGTCGTTCTCGCGCTCGGAGAGGGCCCGCAGGGTCTCCCGCGTCGCGTCGTCGCGGTCGACGCCGGAGCGGCGGAAGCCCCGCAGCGCGTCGGCCAGGACGCGGCCCGCCCCGGTCGGCAGCGCGGCGTCGAGGTCGGCCCCCTCGAGCGAGGCCAGCCGGGCGTAGACCTCGGTGTCCAGCATCAGCCGGGTGCGGAAGGCGTGCACCTCGGTCTCGATCTTCTCGGCGTCCTCGCGCACGCCGGCGTCCGGGTGCACCTGGGAGACCAGCGAGCCGACGGCCGAGGCGTTGGCCAGCACGATGCCGAGCTCGTTCCAGGCCTCCAGCGCGGCGGTGTCACCGTCGCTGAGCGCACGGAGGGCGCTGGTCAGCCGCTCCGCCTCGTCCAGGCTGCGGCGTCCGCGGGCGTCGAGGAAGGCCAGCCAGGCGGTGGGGTCGGCGGTGGTGGGCAGGGCCAGCGGCGTCAGGGTCACGCCGCCACCCTAGTGCGGGCCCCTCAGGCCTGGACCGACCCGTCGCCGTACCTGTCGCCGGTGCCGTCGGGGTCGTCCAGACCGCCCGCGCACGAGGCGAACGGCTCGGGTGCGGTCTCGCCGTGGCCGAACGCCTCGATGAACAGCGGCAGCCGCGGGTCCTCGGGGCCGGTGAGGTCGAGCTGGCGCCCCCACACGGTCACCTTGACCGGGGCGCCCTGCTCCGGCCAGGGCGACAGGATGCCGTTGTCGGGGAGCAGCGCGGCCAGCGTGGCGATGCCGTCGTCGTCCAGGCCGGGCTCGTAGGTGATGAGCACGGTGCCGTGCTCGAGGTCGTGCACGACGTTCTCCTCGCGCACCTGGGCGCTGTAGACGCCGCACTCGAGCCACTTCGGGTCGTGGAGGCCGCCCACCGGCGGCGAGTGCGGGTAGGTGACGTCGCCCTGGATGTGGGTGCGGTCGAGGTTCTCGTAGGCCCGGACGGCCGAGAGCCCGGTGGCCTCGATGCCCGCGTCGCTGCCCGGCACGGCGGCCGCGGCCACGACGGCTGCGCCGGCGACCACCACGCCGGCCAGCACCGCCACGCGGCGACGCGCGCTGCCGCGGCGGACCGGTTCCGGCTGCTCCTCGGCACCCGGCTCCGCGGTCTCGACGGTCTGGCTCACTCCTGCGCCAGGATCTGCTCGACGCGCTCGACCTTGGCGGTGAGCTGCCCGTCCCACCCGGGGCGGATGTCGGCCTTGAGCACCAGCGAGGTGCGCGGGGAGACCGCGGAGACCACGTCGACGGCCTGCTTGACGACGGCCATCACCTCGTCCCACTCGCCCTCGATGGTGGTGAACATCGAGGTGGTCTCGTTCGGGAGGCCGGAGTCACGGACGACCTTCACGGCGGCGGCGACGGCCTCGGAGACCGAGCCGTCCTCGGCACCGACGGTGGGGGCGATGGAGAAGGCGACGAGCATGCCCACCAATCTACGCCGGACGCGGAGCTGGTGAGGCAGGTCTCAGCGCGTGGGGCGCACCGGCCCGGCACCGGGCTCGACCGCGTCGAGGACCTCCACCTCGTCCCCCACCCGGATGGTCACGTCCGGGGTGTCGGGCACGAGGTTCACGCCGAACCAGGTGGCGCCGTCGAACCGGCGGATGCGGGCGAGGGTCGCGGTCGGCTCCTTGCCCCGCTCACCGGTCTCGGGGTCGACGGTCGTCATCACGCAGCGGGCGCAGCCCTTCACGGCGCGCAGCACGGCGCCACCGATGCGCAGCACCCGCCAGTCGTCCTCGACCCAGGCCTCGGCGCCCTCGACCACCACGTTGGGGCGGAACCGGGTCATGGTCAGCCGGGGGGCGTCCTCGCCGGCGCGCTCCCGGTGGGCGGCGTTCACCGCGGCCAGCGAGGAGGCGGAGGCGAGGAGCAGCGGGTAGCCGTCGGCGAAGGAGACGCGGTCGTCCTCGCGGCTGAAGCGGGGGTCGGTGGTGCGCCGCGTCGGGTCGTCGAGGTGGACGAGGCGGACCGGCCGCCCCAGGGCCTGCGAGAGCCACGCGTCGGCCTCGGAGCCGGCCGCCGCGGCCGAGAGGTGCGAGGACCAGACCTGCACCCGCAGCTGGCGGGCCGGGTCCGGCTCGGCGACCTCGAGCGGCTCCTGGTCGGCACCCGAGAGCCGGATGCCGGTGGGCGTCGGCACGGCACCGACGAGCAGCATCCGGTTGACCTCGCGGGCCGTGACCGCGGTGCCCTCGCCGGCGTCGACGACCATCCAGCGGCGGTCGCCGGCCAGGCCCCAGGGCTCGACCCGGGCCTCGTGGACGCGGTGCCCCCGCAGGGACTTCACGGGGTATCGACGGATCTCGGCCAGGCGCACGACCCGCAGCCTAGGGCTGCCCGGCGGGGGTCGGGGAGCCGGTGCCCGCGGATGGACCTGCCGGGGTGCGCGACGCGTCGTGGAGCGTGTCGCCCAGCAGCCCGCGCAGCCGCGCCATCGCCTCGCGTCCGTGCTTCTTCACCGTGCCCAGCCCCAGCCCCAGCGCGTGCGCCGTCTCGTTCTCGGTGAGCCCGTCGAAGTAGCGCAGCACGATCACCGCACGCTGCCGCGGGGAGAGCCGCTGCAGCGCCTGGCGCAGCACCTCGCGGTCGGTGACGTCGCGGTCGTGCTGCCACGTCCGCAGGTCCTCGGGCAGCCGGTCGGTGTGCAGCTCGCGCCAGCGACGGCGGCGCCAGCGGGAGACCGACTCCCGCGAGAGCACCGTGCGCACGTACGGCTCGGGGTCGTCGGCGATGCGGTGCCACCGCGGCACCACCTTGATGAGCGCGGCCTGCACGAGGTCCTCGGCGTCGTGCTCGTTGCCCGTGAGCAGGTAGGCGGTGCGGAGCAGGGCGGGACGCCGGGCCACGACCCAGTCGTCGAACTGCTCGTGGGTGGTCGGCTCAGGCACCGGTGCCCCCTGCCGCCGCCGCGCGAGCACGGGCACGCCCGCGGAGCAGGAGACCGAGCCCGAGGAGCAGGACCGCTGCACCGGCGGCGGTGAACCAGGGCAGGGGCGCTGGCCTGCCCGGGTCCTGGGCCTCGATCGTCGGCAGGTCGACGAGGTCGGTCGCGACGCCGACCAGGCCCCGCCTGCCCGGAACCCGCAGGATCTCGCTGGCCTCGTCGGTGGCCAGGTCCACGGACCAGAGCCTCCCGATCGTGGCGGCCTGGTCGCCCAGGCGGGGACCCCACCACGTGGCGGTGGACGCGGTAAGCGTGAGTGGCCACACGAGCCGGGGCGCTCCCGGGTGGGTGGTGACGCTGCCGTCGGCCCGCGTCACCTGGAACCGCCCCGGCAGCATGCTGGTGTAGTTCCAACCCTGGGCGCAGTCCTCGCCGAGCACGACCGCCTCGGAGTTGCCGAGCCAGAACCCGCCGTCGGCCGTCCGGACGGGCTGCTGGGAGCCTGACGTCAGGTCGATGCACGTGCCCCATCGGCCACGGCCCTGCACCACGACCCGCTCGGTGCCGACCGCGACCGGCACCTGGTCGGAGATCCTGTCGACCGTCCCTGCGTCGACGTCCCACACCAGCGTGCCGGAGCTGTCGCCGCTCACCTGGACGAGGTCGTCCGCGGTCTCCGGCCCTCCGGCGATCTGCGTGTAGGACCAGACCACCCGGTCGTCGTCGGCCCAGCGGACCTCTCCGGGATCGAGACCGTGCTCCGTGTCGACGGCCTGCCGCGTGACGGCGCCGGTGGTGAGGTCCAGCACGGCTACCCCGACGGTCGACTGGTCCGCGTGGTACGGCGCTCCCGATGTCTCCCCCGTCACCCAGAAGGCCACGCGACGCCCGTCCGGGGAGAGGTCCAGCAGCCCACCGGAGTCGGCTCCCGTCCAGTCCTCGGGCAGGTCGAGGAAGCGGTACTCCCCCGACGTCGAGACCGCCAGGAGGCCGGTGCCGGTGCGGCCGATCAGCGCCCCGACCCCGGTGGCTCGCGGCGCCTCCACGAGGACCGCGACCGGCTGCCACGGCTCCCCGTTCGTCCCGGCCAGGTAGGGGCTCACCCGCTGCACCACCGACGGCAGGCCCGCGGGCGTCGAGGACCCCGCCGGCTGGATGCTGCTCGGTGCTCGCGTGAGCGCGGCCAGACCGGTGACCGAGGCCAGCCCGATCACCAGGACGACCAGCGCCGCCGACGTCCACGCCCGGCGGGTGCGGTGGGCACGCATGCTCCGGGAGAACAGGGTCGGGTCGTGGGCGCCGACCGGTGCCTCGTGGGCGAGGTCGTCGAGGGCACGGTCGAGGCCGGGCAGGGCGTCGTGCGCCGACTGGTCGGTGGGGGTCGTCATGGTGCGGTCCGTCCGGGGGTCCGAGAGGCTGTCACTCTCCCCCACGTCACGACGCCCCTGCGCGGAGGGGGTCAGACCGAGACTTTCTCTCCGGTCTGGTCCAGGAGCGCACGGAGCCGCTTCAGCCCGTCGTGCGCCTGCGACTTGACCGTGCCCCGACGCACCCCGAGGAGGTGCGCAACCTCGTCCTCGGGCAGGTCCTCCACGTAGCGCAGGACGACGACCGCCCGCTGCTTCGGCGCAAGGCCGGCCAGCGCCCGCCGCAGGGCGTCGACCTCCCCCAGCGCGCCGGCGTGATCGGGCGCGGCGTGTGGCTCCGGCAGCGTGGTCACGGTCGTCTCGCGCCAGCGACGCCGACGCCAGCGGGTGACGTTCTCCCGCACCAGCACCGTCCGTACGTACGGCTCGGGGTCGTCCTCGATCCGGCTCCACCGGGGCACGCAGCGCGCCAGCGCCACCTGGACGAGGTCCTCGGCGTCGTGGGGGTCGCCGGTGAGCATGGTGGCGGTGCGCAGGAGTGCCTCGCGGCGTGCGACGACGAACTCGGTGAAGCTGTCGGGGGTCTCAGATCCGCGCACGACGCCTCCAGAGGGCGAGCCCGCCAAGACCCAGGCCGATCGCCAGCAGCGGGACGCCGTAGAGCAGCCGCGGGTCCAGCGGGTCGGCCGGCTCGCCCGTGGCGGCGACCGGTGCCGTCCAGGCGTCCGCGGCCACCAGGGGCAGCGCGTACCCCACCCGGCTGGGGACGAAGGTGCTGAGCTGGACGCTGCTCCCGTCGACCAGGTCGATCGCGACGTAGGCCGGTGGCCGGTCCGACGAGTACTCGAGGCCGACGACCGTCTGCGGGTCCCGCCAGCCGACGACGGCGAACAGGTCGTGATCCGCGTCGACGGAGGACGGCGCCTCGCCCGTCGTGCCTGCGCGCAGCACGCGGTAGGCGTCGGTGCCCCTGACCTGGCGCAGGACCGTCACCGGGCCGTCGGGGCTCGAGGCTGCCAACCAGGACCCCGGCCCCGCGGGCGTGGGGACCCGCGCGACCACGCCGTCCGCGGTCACGAACCTGACCCAGCGACTCGTCGAGTCCACGAGGGTGCCGTCGACGCCCGGCACGGCGAACGGCAGCCCCGCGTCGAAGGCGACGGGCACGGCGGAGGTCTCCGGCTCGTCGGCACCCGATCGCCAGGCCAGGACCTCGACGGCGGTGGCTGCCGTGCGCGAGCCCCCGAGGGGCTCCCAGATCGGCACGAGCAGGTCCTCCCCGGCGAACCCCAGTCCGTTGCCCACCACGGCTTGGGTCTCGAAGGCGAACTGCTCGACCTCGCCGGTCAGCGAGTCGAGCCGGCCGACGCCGTCAGCCACCACGCGCGTGGTGTCGAGAGCATCGCTTGTCCGGTCCGCGTCCTCGTAGAACCAGGCGACGTACCGCCCGCTGGCGGAGATGGCGACCGTCTCCGCAGGGTCGGCGGACCCGTCGAGCGGGAGGAGCCCCGGCAGGTCGAGCGTGCCCACGGACCCGTCCGGCCCCACCGCCGCGAGGACCGGCGTGGTTCCGCCGAACAGCTGACCGTGCCTGCCGTTCTGGAGGGCCACGAACGGACCGGAGTCGAGCGCGCGCTCGGGCGCCCAGGTCGCGACGTGGTCGAAGGTGTCGGGCAGAGCGAGCCCATCGGTCGCCCCGGCCGGCGCGATGGCGTCGGGCTGTTGTGCCTTCAGCCAGCCGACGGTGCCGGTCCCCAGCACGACGGCCAGCACGGCCGCCACCACGACGGTCTGCACCGCGCGGGCGCGCCGGGCGTGCCGGCGTCCTCGTGCCCAGGTGTCGTCCGGCCGCACGTGCTCGGGCGTCGCGCCGACCGCGGGGCCGTCGCGGAGCGCGGCGAGCCTGTCGGTCAGGTCGGTGTCGGTGGTCATGGGGGGGTCTCCTCGGCTGGTCCTCACCCACGTACACGCCTCGGCGGGCTCGTCAGGTTGGGCCGGTCGCGAAGTTTCTCAGATCCACATGCGCCGAAGCCCCGCCCCGGCGGCTGCCGGGACGGGGCTTCTGAAGGGTTGCTCGGGGTCGAGCTGGTGGCTCAGCCCTTCTTGAGCAGGCTGCGCAGCACGAACTGCATGATGCCGCCGTTGCGGTAGTAGTTCGCCTCGCCGGGGGTGTCGATGCGGACGACCGCGTCGAACTCGACGTCGCCGGCCTTGACCTTGACGGTCTTCGGCGTGGTGCCGTCGTTGAGCGCGGTGATGCCGGAGATCGAGAAGGTCTCCTCACCGGTCAGGCCCAGGGACGCGGCGGACTCGCCGGCCGGGAACTGCAGCGGGATGACGCCCATGCCGATGAGGTTGGAGCGGTGGATGCGTTCGTAGGACTCGGCGATGACGGCCTTCACGCCCAGGAGCGCGGTGCCCTTGGCGGCCCAGTCGCGGCTGGAGCCGGAGCCGTACTCCTTGCCCGCCAGGACGACGAGCGGGGTGCCGGCCTCCGCGTAGGACACCGAGGCGTCGTACACGGTGGTGACCGGGGCGTCGGCCTGGGTGAAGTCGCGGGTGAAGCCACCCTCGGTGCCGGGCGCGATCTGGTTGCGCAGGCGGATGTTCGCGAACGTGCCGCGGATCATGACCTCGTGGTTGCCTCGGCGCGAGCCGTAGGAGTTGAAGTCACGCTGCTCGACGCCGTTCTCCGAGAGGTACTTGCCCGCGGGCGAGTCCTTCTTGATCTGGCCTGCGGGCGAGATGTGGTCGGTGGTGACCGAGTCCGCCAGCTTCAGCAGGACGCGGGCACCGTCGATGTCGGTGACCGGGGCCGGCTCGTCGGGCATGCCGTCGAAGTAGGGCGCCTTGCGGACGTAGGTGGAGTCCTCGTCCCAGGTGAAGGTGTTGCCCTCCGGGGTGGGCAGCGAGCGCCAGCGCTCGTCGCCCTTGAAGACGTCGGCGTAGGACTCGGCGAACATCTCCGAGTTGATGGCGCCGCGGATGGTCTCCTCGACCTCGGCCGGCGAGGGCCAGATGTCCTTGAGGTAGACCGGGTTGCCGTCGGTGTCGGTGCCCAGGGCGTCCTCGAACAGGTCGACGTCCATGGAGCCGGCCAGCGCGTAGGCGACGACCAGCGGCGGGGACGCCAGGTAGTTCATCTTGATGTCGGGGCTGATGCGGCCCTCGAAGTTGCGGTTGCCCGACAGGACCGAGACGACGGCGAGGTCGTTCTCGTTGACGGCCGCGGAGACCTCGGGGATCAGCGGGCCGGAGTTGCCGATGCAGGTGACGCAGCCGTAGCCGACGAGGTTGAAGCCGAGCTTGTCGAGGTAGGGGGTCAGGCCCGCCTTCTCGTAGTAGTCGGAGACGACCTGGGAGCCGGGCGCGAGAGTGGTCTTGACCCACGGCTTGCGGGCGAGCCCCTTCTCCACGGCCTTCTTGGCCAGCAGGGCGGCACCGATCATCACGCTCGGGTTCGAGGTGTTGGTGCAGGAGGTGATCGAGGCGATCGTCACCGCGCCGTGGTCGAGCGTGAAGGACGTGCCGTCCTCCAGCGTCACCTGGACGGGGTTGGACGGACGACCGGCGGTCATGGCCGGGGCGTCGGAGGCCGGGAAGGACTCCTCGCCGGCCTCGTCCACGGCGTCGCCGACGTAGTCGCGGACCGAGTCGCGCCAGGACGGCTTGGCCTCGGAGACCAGCACGCGGTCCTGGGGACGCTTCGGGCCGGCGATCGAGGGGACGACGGTGGCGAGGTCGAGCTCGAGCTTCTCGGAGTAGCGCGGCTCGGCGTCGGGGTCGAGCCAGAGGCCCTGCTCCTTGGCGTAGGCCTCGACGAGCGCGATCTGCTCCTCGGAGCGGCCGGTCAGGCGCAGGTAGCTCGTGGTCTCGCCGTCGATCGGGAACACGGCGATGGTGGAGCCGAACTCGGGGCTCATGTTGCCGATGGTGGCGCGATTGGCCAGCGGCAGTGCCGCGACGCCCGGGCCGTAGAACTCGACGAACTTGCCGACCACACCGTGCTTGCGCACCATCTCGGTGATCGTGAGCACCAGGTCGGTGGCGGTGGAGCCCTCGGGCAGCTCGCCGGAGAGCTTGAAGCCGACCACGCGCGGGATGAGCATGGAGACCGGCTGGCCGAGCATGGCGGCCTCGGCCTCGATGCCGCCGACGCCCCAGCCGACCACGCCGATGCCGTTGACCATCGTGGTGTGGGAGTCGGTGCCGACGCAGGTGTCGGGGTAGGCCAGCAGCTCGCCGTCGACCTCACGCGTGAAGATCGTGCGGGCCAGGTGCTCGATGTTGACCTGGTGGACGATGCCGGTGCCCGGGGGGACGACCTTGAAGTCGTCGAACGCACCCTGGCCCCAGCGCAGGAACTGGTAACGCTCCTTGTTGCGCTGGTACTCGATCTCCACGTTTCGCTCGAACGCCTCGGGGGTGCCGAAGACGTCGGCCATGACGGAGTGGTCGATGACCATCTCGGCCGGGGCGAGCGGGTTGATCTTGGTGGCGTCGCCACCGAGCTCGGCCATCGCCTCGCGCATGGTGGCGAGGTCGACGACGCAGGGGACGCCGGTGAAGTCCTGCATGATCACGCGGGCGGGCGTGAACTGGATCTCCTTGTCGGGCTGCGCCGACGGGTCCCAGCCCGCGAGGGCCTTGATGTCGTCCGCGGTGATGTCGGCGCCGTCCTCGGTGCGGAGGAGGTTCTCCAGCAGGACCTTCAGGCTGAACGGGAGGCTGTCGACGTCGAGCCCGTCACCCTTGACCGCGTCGAGGCGGAACATCTCGTAGGACTTGCCGTCCACGTCCAGGGTGCTCTTGGCACCGAAGCTGTCCTGACTTGCCACAGGCCCTCATCTCCTCTGTCGCGTCGTCGCGACGCGGTGGTGGATCACTCGGTGTTTGCGCGGGCCATCTTGCCGCCGTCCTCGGCGCCGGAGAAAGGAAGGTTTGCCTAACTCCGCCCCGCTCGCCGGCGCGAGCAATAGGGCCGATGGTCACTCAAACTGTCTTGACATCAAGATACATGACGTCAAGCGAGGTTGCGAGGGCGGGGTCCGGCGTGTCCCGCGCCGCGGGACTGCAATTGTCACGCCGTTGCAAACCGCCTGACACACGACGGTCGCTAGGTTCGAGCCGCCGGATCGGCTCCGGTGACAGCCCGGTGCGTGGGGTGCCGGTGAGTGGGTCCGTTCTCGGTGGAGATCCCCTGTCGTCCCACGGCACCCGTGGAACCGCCGACGGAACAGAACGTCCTTGCGCCGCACCCTGCGGCCACGATGGAAGGTGAGAGCCCATGACCACCAGCGACGCGCGCATCGACGCGATCAGCGAGGTCCTCAACCGCACGCCCTTCGAGGCTGCTGCGACACGGCCGCTGAGCGAGATCTGGGCCTGCGACGTCTTCAACCTGGCCACGATGGAGGAGGCGCTCTCCAAGAACGCCTTCAAGGCCATGAAGAAGACGGTCCAGACGGGCGAGCCGCTCGACCCGGCCACGGCCGACGTCGTCGCTGCGGCGATGAAGGACTGGGCCATGGGCAAGGGGGCGAAGTTCTTCTCCCACGTCTTCTACCCGCTGACGAACATCACCGCCGAGAAGCACGACGGCTTCATCGTCACCAACTCCGACGGCAACGCCATCACCGAGTTCACCGGCAGCCTCCTGATCAAGGGCGAGCCGGACGGCTCGTCCTTCCCCAACGGCAGCCTGCGCATGACCAACGCGGCCCGCGGCTACACCGCGTGGGACCCGACCAGCCCGGCCTACATCATGCAGACCGCGAACGGCGCGACGCTGATGATCCCCAGCGTCTTCATGTCCTGGACCGGAGAGTCCCTCGACAAGAAGATCCCGCTGCTGCGCTCCAACGCCGCCATGGACAAGGCCGGCCGCAAGGTCCTGTCCCTCATGGGCGAGACCGACATCGCCCCGCTCAACTCCAGCTGTGGTGCGGAGCAGGAGTACTTCCTCGTCGACCGTCAGTTCGCGACCGCCCGCCCGGACCTCCTGCTCGCGGGCCGCACCCTCTTCGGCGCTCCCCCGGCCAAGGGCCAGGAGTTCGACGACCACTACTTCGGCGCCATCCCCGAGCGGGTCCAGGTCTACATGCAGGACGTCGAGGACACGCTGTACCGCCTCGGCATCCCGGCCAAGACCCACCACAACGAGGTCGCCCCGGGGCAGTTCGAGATCGCGCCCTACTACGAGGCCGCGAACGTCGCCTCCGACCACCAGCAGCTGCTGATGACCGTCCTGAAGGCGACCGCCCTCAAGCACGGCTTCGTCTGCCTGCTGCACGAGAAGCCCTTCGCCGGCATCAACGGCTCCGGCAAGCACGTGAACTGGTCGGTCGGCAACGCCACCCAGGGCAACCTCCTCGACCCCGGCTCCACGCCGGAGGAGAACCTCCAGTTCCTGGTGTTCTGCGGCGCCGTCATCCGCGGCGTCCACCTCTTCGGTCCGCTGCTGCGGGCCGTGATCGCCACGGCCTCCAACGACCACCGGCTCGGCGCGAACGAGGCTCCTCCCGCCATCCTGTCGGTGTACCTCGGCGACCAGCTCGAGGCCGTGTACGACGACATCGCCTCCGGCAAGGTCGCGTCGTCGAGCGACGGCGGACTGATGGACCTCGGCCTGGCACAGATCCTCCCGTTCGAGCGGGACCCGGGCGACCGCAACCGCACGTCGCCGCTGGCCTTCACCGGCAACCGGTTCGAGTTCCGGGCCGTGGGCTCCTCCCAGTCGGTGTCGGGCCCGCTGGTGGCTCTCAACACCGTCCTGGCCGACTCCCTGGAGTGGATCGCCGGGCGGCTCGAGGCCGAGCTCGGCGGCGGCGCCGAGCTCCCCGAGGCCGTCGCGACGATCCTGAAGGAGGTCATGGAGCTGCACGGGGCGGCCGTGTTCGGCGGCGACGGCTACTCCAGCGAGTGGCACGAGGCCGCCGTCACGGAGCGCGGCCTGCGCAATCTGCCGACCAGCGCCGACGCCCTGCCGGTCTTCACCGAGCCGGCGGTGGTCGAGCTGTTCGAGTCCACCGGCGTCCTGTCGGCGGTCGAGCTGCACAGCCGCTACGACGTGTACGCCGAGCAGTACATCAACAGCGTCCTCGTCGAGGCGAAGCTCGTCGTCGACCTGGGCAAGACCGTCATCTACCCGGCGGCCCTCGGCTACCTCTCGGAGCTCACGAGCACGTACACCGCGGCCGGCAGCTTCGGTGCCACGCTCGACACCTCCGTGGCGACGGCCATCGCCGAGCACAGCAACGGGCTGCTGGAGACGGTCGCCGCGCTCAGCGTGGAGCTGGCGAAGGAGGACTTCGAGGACGTCGAGGCCCACATGACGCACATCGCCACCACCGTGCGCAGCCTGATGGACCAGGCCCGCGTCCACGTCGACGCCCTCGAGTGCGAGGTCGACGACTCCGCCTGGCCCCTCCCGAAGTACCGGGAGATGCTCTTCATCAAGTGACGCCACCCGGGAGCGAGCCCCGCCGAGACACCTGAGTCGGGCGCTCGTTCTCCCGGAGCACGTCACAGCGGCCCCTGGGCCCGACAGACGTCTGACGACGGCTCTCGGGTCCCGGGGGCCGTTCGTCCTTGGTGCGCGCCTCGTTCATCGCCGGCGTTGACGCGCAGGACGAGCGGGGCCGTTGCCGGCGGCATGCACCGGTGCGCGTCGCCCCACGCGACAAGCCTTTCGCAGATGAGGCAATACCCATGAGCTGCGACCACGCGAGCTCGAGAGCTCTTCTTTGAACCGGGTCAGCGGGGGGTAGCAATCTCCAGCAAGGTGCCTGGGCATCACGTCTAGCGACGCGCGTGATCTCCCCCAGGCCGGTTCCGCTCACGCCGCCGCTCACGCGACGCGGACCGGTCCTCCCGCCACGCTCGCCATGAAGCCTTTACCCATCCCGGACGCCCACGCAGGTGCGGAGGAACAAGAAACCGTGGCCATGCGAACAACCACATCCACATTGCCAGCAAGACCATGAGGACGCCCACGCCCGCCATCCATTTCGTCCAGGTCGACACCTGGCCCGTCGCCGCCGAAACTTCGCCGCCCATGTCCGACACAAATCCCACAGTCAGCAACGTCATCCCGAGAGTCGCGGGCAACAGGAACGCATGCAGACCCACCGAACTGGACTCGCCCGTGAACCAGGTGACCCCGGCGCTGACGTCAGCCTGCCGCCGCCACACCCGGAACGTCTGAATCCACATGCCCGGGATCCCAATGAGCATGATGCCGACAGCGATCCAGTCTCCCGCGTCCATTTGCCACACCGTCCCGTGTCACTTCCAGCAGGACAAATCAACGTCCTGCGCTGAGCACATGACGTCGTCGATCTCCCAGACGGACTCCCTGCTGCTTCCCGCGGCTCGCATTGCCGCAACGCGAGCAGGACGAGACGAGCCTTCGCGGCGCTCGCTCGCCTCGTGGAAGTGAGTCAGCTCAGTCCGCGAGCGAGGAATGCTGGAGGGCAGTCCAGAGCAGATCAGCCTCGTGCGAGCAGCGCGACGCACTCGACGTGGTGCGTCATCGGGAAGAGATCGAAGGCGCGCAGGGCGGTCAGCTCGTAGCCCCGCTCGGCAAACAGCGCGACGTCGCGGGCCAGGGCGGCCGGGTCGCAGGCCACGTACGCGACGGCACGCGGGCTGCGGGCGACGACCTGTTCCACGACGGCCTTCTTCGCGCCCTCACGCGGTGGGTCGAGGACGACCAGGTCCGCGTGCAGGTCCTCGGGGTCGGGGCCGAACCCGGTCGCCAGCACGGCGGCGACGTCCCCTGCGCGCACGGCCACGTCGGCGGAGGCGGTCGCCAGGTTCTCGACGCTGCGGGCGGATGCCTCGGGGTTGCCCTCGACCAGTGCCACGCTGCCGTCCGAGCCGACGGCCTCGGCGAGGAACCGCCCGAACAGCCCGACACCGGCGTAGAGGTCCAGCACGGACTCCCCCGACTGCGGCGTCAGCAGCTCCAGAACGGTCGAAACCAGCACGTCCGGCGCAGCCGGGTGCACCTGCCAGAAGCCGTCGTCGGCCACGGAGAAGGCCCGGCCGTCGACGACGTGGTCGGAAGGTGCGTGCGCGTCGATCAGGCAGTCGTCCACCTCGACGACGTCGTGGCTGCGGTGCTTGCGCATCCCGGTCCGCCCGCCACCGAGGTCGACGTAGCGCTGGCGGGTGCGCCAGCGCAGCCCGTCGTCGGCGCGGCCGGGCACCGGCACGGCCTCCACGACGACGTCCGCCCCGACGCCCTCGCTGATGCGGGCGAGCCGCCGCAGCTGCTCGCGCACCACCTGGGTCTTCCACTCCCGCTGGGCGGGCAGGGCCACGTGCTGGAGGTCGCAGCCGCCACAGCCACCCGGCCCGGCGACGGCGCAGGGAGCCTCGACGCGGTCAGGTGAGGCGTCCAGGACCTCGACGGCGTCCCCGCGCCAGAAGCTGTCGCCGTCGGTGCCCTCGGTGATCTCCACGACCACCCGCTCCCCCGGCAACGCGTGCCGGACGAAGACCACGGGCCCGGACTCGGGCCGCAGCACGCAGAAGCCGCCGTGACCGGGCGGGCCGACGACGCCCTCGAGCCGCGTGCCGACGCGGGACTCCCCGCGGGGCTTGCGAGGGCGGTTCGTGCGGGTGCGTCGGTGCTGGGCCACGTCCACGGAGGCTACGCGAACGCGGACGGGAGCCGTCCGTGCGGATACCGTGGCACCCGTGCACGTCGTGATCATGGGATGCGGCCGCGTCGGCTCCACGCTGGCCCGGTCCCTCGAGGACCGCAACCACACCGTGTCGATCATCGACAGCGACCCCGAGGCGTTCCGGCGTCTCGGCCCCGGGTTCAACGGGGACAAGGTCGCCGGGGTCGGCTTCGACCAGCAGGTGCTGGAGAAGGCGGGCATCCGCCGCGCCGACGCCTTCGCGGCCGTCTCGTCGGGTGACAACTCCAACATCATCGCCGCGCGCGTGGCGCGGGAGACGTTCGGCATCGGCACCGTGTGCGCCCGGATCTACGACCCGGGGCGGGCCGAGGTCTACCAGCGGCTCGGCATCACCACCGTCGCCACGGTGAAGTGGACGTCGGACCAGGTGCTGCGCCGCATCCTGCCCGCGGGCGCCGAGCCCGACTTCCGCGACCCCTCCGGCAAGATCCGGGTCGACCACGTGCGGGTGCCCACCGCGTGGGTCGGCGAGCGGACCATCAACCTCCAGGCCCAGACGCGGTCGCGCATCGCGTGGATCGACCGCCTCGGCGAGGGCATGCTGCCCGGCCGCGAGACGATCCTCCAGGAGGGCGACGTGCTGCACCTGGTCATCCAGGAGGAGCTCGCCGCCCACACCTTCGCCCAGCTCTCCGCCGGGCCCGAGACGGAGCAGTGAGGCAACCGTGAGAGTCGCCATCGCCGGGGCCGGCGCCGTCGGCCGGTCCATCGCCCGTGAGCTCATCGGCAACGGCCACGAGGTCCTGCTGATCGACAAGAACGCCTCCTCGATCAAGCCCGAGCGGGTGCCGGACGCCGAGTGGCTGCTGGCCGACGTCTGCGAGCTGTCGTCCATGGAGGAGGCCCGCCTCGACCGCTGCGACGTGATGATCTGCGCCACCGGTGACGACAAGGCCAACCTCGTGGCCTCGCTGCTGGCCAAGACCGAGTTCGGCGTGCCCCGCACGGTCAGCCGCGTGAACCACCCCAACAACGAGTGGCTGTTCAGCGAGTCCTGGGGCGTCGACGTCAACGTCTCGACCCCGCGCATCATGTCGGCGCTCGTGGAGGAGGCGGTGGCGGTCGGCGACCTCGTCCGCCTGTTCACGTTCCGCCAGGGCAACGCCAACCTGGTCGAGATGACGCTGCCCGAGGACTCCCCCTTCGTCGGCCGCACGCCCCGCGAGTTCCCGCTGCCGGAGAACTGCGCGCTCACCACGATCCTGCGCCAGGGACGCGTCTTCGCGCCCGACCCCGACCAGCCGGTGCAGGCGGGCGACGAGCTGCTGCTCGTGGTTCCCGCCGACCTCGAGGACGAGGTGGAGCGACTGCTCGCCCCGTCGATGCACCCGGGCTGAGCGGCCTCCAGGCTCCGACCCGGGGCGCCGGCTCAGGCCTGGCGGGGCTGCACCGGGGTGCTGTTGCGCCCCAGCACCCACACCATGGACGCCAGCGCGGCCAGCTGGAGCGGCCAGCCGAGGACGACCTTGAGCACCCCGAGGATGCCGATCGCGGTCGAGGCCTCGATCGCGCCGGCCGTGGCGGCCAGCCAGATCGGCACCTGGATCACGACGCGCACCACGCACGGCACGGCCAGCAGCCAGGTCAGCCGCGAGCACAGCGAGACCACCTGCGGGTCGTCACGCCAGGCGGTGGGCTCACCGGTGACCGAGCCGACCATGAAGCCGACCAGCGGCCACCGCAGGACCGCGGAGAGCCCGAGCCCGACGGCGTAGAGGCCGTTGTAGATGAGGCCGGGCAGGAAGTAGGCCAGCGCCTGCGCCTCCTCGTCCCCGCCACGGCTCGCGGCCAGGTGCACGAAGAGCCAGCCGATCCCGATGCCGACCAGCGCGTTGGCGACGTACTGGATCGTCGAGCGCTGCACCAGCCGCACGAGGAGCAGCAGCACCGCCGCCGCGATCGAGACGGTGAGGGCCAGGCGCAGCTCGTGCAGGAGCAGCCAGGTGGCGGTGAACAGCAGGGTCGGGACGGCGGCCTCGAGCATGCCCCGGCGTCCGCCGAGGGCCTTGGCCAGCTGACCGCGGACGACGGCCTCGACGGTGTCGGGGGTCGCGTGCTCGGCCGCGTGGGTCTCCGACCCGGTCGGAGAGGTCTGGTGCGGAGAGGTCTCGTGCGGGGAGGACTGCTCCCCGGTGCCCGGCTCAGCCACAGGCCTGCGGCACGAGCTCGTAGCGGGGGTGGTAGAGCACCCGGCGGCCGTCGTGGCGCGCGATGCGGCCCTCGGCGGCCAGGCAGACCCCGGTCTCGAGGCCGGTGATCCGGTCGCGCCCGAGCCACACCAGGACGACGGACCCGGTCTCGTCGCACAGGTCGGCCTCGAGCGCGGGGCCGTCACCGATCTGCACCCGGCGCACGTCGCGCACGGTGCCACGGACCCGGACGAGGTCCCGGTCGGGGGCGGCCGCGATGGTGGACGTGCCGACGCGGAGCACGGGCATCGGCATGGTGTCCGGGGCGGGCGGGACCGCCCCGGGGTCCAGCTTCAACGCCGGCGACTCCGCAGGAGCGGCGTTCTTCTTGGCACGGCCTCGGCGCAGGCCTCGGATCTCGGGCACGTGGGGATCCTACGCGCTCAGGACTCGGCGGACCCGGGCTGCTGGGTCGGCTGCTGGGTCGGCTGCTGGCCCGGCTGACCGGGGGCCGGCTGGGTAGTGCCGCGGCGCACCGGTCGCGCGTTCTCGGGCAGGCGCAGCGGCAGCGCCTCGCCCACCGGCATCGCGCCCTCGCCGCGGTCGACCACGACGGTGGAG
The DNA here is from genome assembly GCF_023554635.1 of Nocardioides bruguierae. Classification (NCBI taxonomy): domain Bacteria; kingdom Bacillati; phylum Actinomycetota; class Actinomycetes; order Propionibacteriales; family Nocardioidaceae; genus Nocardioides; species Nocardioides bruguierae. Next base: position 128,523 of record NZ_JAMJPH010000003.1, on the reverse strand, counting down.
AGGATGGCCTCCCAGCGTGCGGCCGCCTCGGGCGAGCGGGCCGCGCCACCGATGAGGGTGGCGCGCAGCAGCCAGCGGGAGCCGTTGACGCCGATGATGCGCGAGGGCTGGACGCCCTCGCGACCGTCGGCCAGCGTGCGCTTGAGCTCGCAGCGCAGCTCGGTGCCGAAGCGGCCCTCGCCCTCGACGGCGGTGCCGCCGCGGCGCACCATGTCGGCCGCGATCTGCGGCCGCACCTCCGACCACAGGTCACCGTTGCGGGGCGCCGCGAAGGCGCGCAGCTCCAGCGCTCCGTCGGGGCCGGCCAGGATGACGGCCTGCACGTCGCCGGAGGACTCGTCCACCTGGAGGCGCAGCTCGGTGCCCGAGACGGGCAGCACCTGGAGCGAGCCGAGGTCGACCCGGGTCACGTTGGCCGGCGCCTCCGGCATCTCGGAGACGTCGAACGGGCCACGCTGCTGCTCGGGCCGGGCGTCGTTCTCCGCCGCCGTCGCGTCACCGGCGTCCGGGGTCTCCTCGGTCGTGCCGGTGGGCTCGGCTGCCTTGCGGCGGAATCTCACCTGGTGCTCCTCGCGTCGATCATCTGCGTGCGTGTCGTCCGTGGCGGGTGCGGCGCTCAGGCGCCGGCGAACCCACCGGTGGAACCGTAGCCCCCCGCGCCCCGGACGGACTCCGGCAGGCTGTCGGTCTCGGTGAACCGGGCGTGCTCGACCCGCTGGATCACCAGCTGGGCCACGCGGTCCCCGCGGCTCAGCTCGATGGTCTCGGCACGGTCGGTGTTGATCAGCAGCACCTTGACCTCGCCGCGGTAGCCGGCGTCGACGGTGCCCGGGGTGTTGACGATGGAGAGGCCGTACCGGGCCGCCAGCCCGGATCGGGGGTGCACCAGCGCCACGTAGCCCTCCGGCAGGGCCAGGGCGAGGCCGGTGGGGGCCAGGGCCCGCTCACCGGGGGCCAGCCGCAGGTCCACGGTCGTCACGAGGTCGGCACCGGCGTCCCCCGGGCGGGCGTAGGAGGGCAGCGGCACCTCCGGGTCGAGCCGGACCACCTGCACCTCGAGCGTCGGTTCCACGGGCGGCACCCTAGCCCCGCCCACACGTGCGGGGCCCAGCCCACGCGCGTTCCACGGGCGCCCGCGCATTCGGCCCGCCGCGGCCCGGGTGGGATGATGTGTCGGTGAGCACTGCCCCGGCCTACCGCGAGCGGCTGTCCGTGCCCCTGCGCTGGTGGGCACAGGCGGTCATGATGATCGCGACCATCTGGCTGGCCGTCGCCGTCGCGGCGCCGCTGTGGGTGGCCTCGCTGGTGGCCCTGGGCTTCCTGGCCCTCGTCGCCGTCTGGTTCCTCGGCTACGGCTCCCCGCGCGTCGAGGTGGCCGACGGCGTCCTCACCGCCGGTCGGGCACGACTCCCGCTGGCCTACGTCGGCTCGGTCGACGCCCTCGACGCGGAGGACACCCGCCGCGTCGCCGGCCGGGACGCCGACGCGCGGGCCTACCTGCTGCTGCGGCCGTACCGCAAGAAGGCGGTCATGGTGCGCCTGGCGGACCCGCGCGACCCCACGCCGTACTGGCTGGTCAGCACCCGTCGCCCCGAGCAGCTGGCCAGCGCGCTGACGGCCGCCGTGGCCGACGGCGTCGCCTCCGCCTGAGCGCACCACCGCGGCCGTGGCGCCCGGTGCGGTTCACCCACCGGGGCGGCACCACGACGCGTCCGGGTCGATAGGGTCACCACATGGCCCAAGGTTCGAAGCTCTACTCGGTCGGCGCGAGCGTGTCGGCGATCGTCGCCGCGCAGGTGGCGCGCAAGGTCCTCACCTCCGGGTGGCAGGCAGCGACGCGCAAGCAGCCCCCGGCCAACCCGGCCGACCCGGACGTCGAGATGTGGGAGGCCGTCGCCTGGGCGGTCTCGACCGGCGCCGTCATCGCCGTCGCCCGGATGCTCGCCCAGCGTCGGGTCGCGGAGTACTACCGCAAGTCGACCGGCGAGCTGCCCCCGTCGCTCCAGGCCGACTCCGCCTGACCGTCGGGCCCGCCCGACCGGCCCCGGACAGCACAGGAGCCCGGCACCCCTCGGGGTGCCGGGCTCCTGTCACGTCCGCGTCAGGCGCAGTCGTTGCAGATCATCTTCTTCGCGTCGGCGAGCGCCGAGCGGTGGTGCACCAGGAAGCAGCTCATGCAGGTGAACTCGTCCTCCTGCTTCGGCTTCACCTCGACGGCCAGCTCCTCGTGGGAGAGGTCGGCGCCCGGCAGCTCGAACGACTCGGCGGCTTCCGCCTCGTCCTCGTCGACCTTGCCGGAGTTCTTGTCGTGGCGGCGGGCCTTGAGCTCCTCGATGCTCTCCTCGGAGGAGTCCTCCTCGTTCTTGCGCGGCGCGTCGTAATCTGTCGCCATCGTGCTCACTCCCTTCCTAGACCTGGGGACCCGGTCCGGAGGGGCGGCATGACGCGCCCTCCTGCCCTGTCGGCGCAGAGTGTGCACCATGTGAGCCCCTCGACCAACACCGATCCGGCGTGGCCTCTCCCGAACCCGGCCACCGGTCCGGCTATTCCACCGTTTCCCCGCCTGCGCGTGCGTTCGCGTGTGACGTAACCCACCTCTTGGGCCCGGGCGTGTCCCAGGGGTGCGGACGGGGCGGGAAGGTCGGTCGGAGGCGTGCCCCTCAGGCGGGAGCCAGCAGGCCGGCCTCGGTGACGGCCGCGTGCAGGGCTTCGAAGGACGCCGGGGGCGCGCAGAGCACGAACGTGCGCCCGCCGACCCCGGTGAGGACCTCGGCGCGGGCGCCGCCGGCCCGGGCGACCAGCAGCGCGGCCGCGTAGTCCCAGTGGTTCACGCCCTCCTCGGCGTAGGCGTCGACGCGGCCGGAGGCCACCGAGCAGAGGTCGAGCGCGCACGACCCCATGCGGCGGATGTCGCGCACGCGTGGCAGCAGGTGGACCCAGCCCTGCGCCTGGAGGCGTCGCAGGTCGCGGTCGTAGCTGAAGCCGGTGGCCACCAGCATCTGCCCCAGCGGCTGGGGTGCGCGCACCGCGACGGGGCGTCCGCCGCTCGTGCCGCGTGGCCCCTCGGCCGTCAGCACGGCGGCGTGCTCGACGTCGTCGGCGACGTCGAGCACCACCCCGGCCACGGTGAGCCAGCCGTCGTCCGTGAGTACCTCGGCGGCGACGCTGACGGAGTACCGGCCCAGGTCGTAGAGGAAGTTGACGGTGCCGTCGATGGGGTCGAGGACCCACCGCACGCCGGACGTGCCCGGCTCGTCGTCGCCCTCCTCCCCCATGATCGCGTCGTCGGGCCGCCGCTCCCGCAGCAGCCTGCGCAGCAGCTCCTCGGTCGCGCGGTCGGCCTCGGTGACCATGTCGACGTCGCTGGACTTGGTCGCCGCGACCTCCACGTGCCCGGCCCGCTTCTCCCGCACCAGGCTCGCGGCGGCCTCGGCCACCTCGTGGGCCACGGTCAGCAGCGCCCCGGGCAACCCGGGGTCGACGGCGTCGGGCAGGACCAGCGGGTCGGGCGCGCTCACGCCTGCGGCCCCCCGGCCGGCGCCGCGGGGGCCGGGTCGCTGCCGCACAGGGCGGGGCGCGGGTTGCGGGGGTTCGCGCAGCAGCCCTTCGGACACACGTCCCAGCTCGGGCCGAAGGAGCCCACCGAGGCGCGGGCCACGTCCTCACCGCGCTCGACGGCCGCTCGCTCGGTCAGCAGGTCGCGCACCATGGCGACGAAGCGTCCGTCGGTGCCGGCGGTGGCGGAGCGGCGGGCGTGCAGGCCCAGCTCGTTCGCGGTGGCCATGGCCTCGGTGTCGAGGTCGTAGATGACCTCCATGTGGTCGGAGACGAACCCGACGGGGATCATCACGACCGCCGTCGTCCCCTGCTCCTTGAGCGCCTCGAGGTGGTCGTTGACGTCCGGCTCGAGCCACGGGACGTGCGGGGACCCCGAGCGGGAGCAGTAGACCAGCGCGTGGTCGTGCTCGACGCCCGTCTCGGCGGCGACGCGGGCCACGACCTCGGCCATCACCGAGCGGTGCTGGGCGACGTAGGCGCCGCCACCGTCGTAGTCGACCTCCGGGTTGCCCGACTGCTCGTTCATCGCCGTCGGGATCGAGTGGGTGACGAACGCGAGGTGAGCACCGGCTCGCTCGTCCTCGGGCAGGTCCGCGAGCTGGGCGAGGACGCCGTCGACGACCGGCTCCACGAAGCCCGGGTGGTTGAAGTAGTGGCGCAGCTTGTCGACCACCAGCGGCGAGCCCTCGAGCCCGCCGATGCCCTCCAGGGCGTCCCAGAGGTTCTCGCGGTACTGCCGGCAGGAGGACCACGAGGAGTAGGCGGACGTGGCGAAGGCCGCGACGCGGGTGACGCCGTCCTGCGCCATCTGCTCGAAGGTGTCGTTCAGGTAGGGGTCCCAGTTGCGGTTGCCCCAGTAGACCGGCAGGTCGATGCCGGCGCCGACCAGGTCGGAGCGCAGCTCGGCCAGCAGCGCACGGCACTGGTCGTTGATCGGGGACTTGCCGCCGAAGAGGAAGTAGTGCTCGCCGACCTGCTCGAGCCGCTCGCGGGGGATGCCGCGACCGCGGGTGACGTTCTCCAGGAACGGGACGACGTCCTCGGGCTTCTCCGGGCCGCCGAAGGAGACCAGGAGGAGGGCGTCGTAGGGGCGGACGTCGACGGGGGCCGGCGCGGTGTCGACCGGCTCAGTGCTCTGCATGCCCTCATCGTAGGAACTCCGCGGTCACCCGACCGGGCTGCCCCCGCCCCGGTCCGGGACCCGGGCGCGGGCCCGCCCTCCGCCGTCCCGGAGGCTGCTCGCGCGGACGGACTCGCGCGGATTGAGGAGCCGCTGAGAACGGGTCCTAGCCTCGGGGCGTGATGACCCCGTGATCGGCACCTACGGCGCCGTGCTCTCCCACCCCGGCGCCAAGGCCTTCACGCTCGCCGGTCTCGTCGGGCGCCTGCCCATCTCCATGGCCGGGCTGGGCATCGTGCTGCTGGTGCAGGCCTCCTCGGGCTCCTACGCGCTGGCCGGGTCCGTCTCCGGGGCGTTCATGGTGGCCAACGCCGGCCTCGCGATCGTGCAGGGGCGGCTCCTGGACCGGGTGGGCCAGGGCCGCGTCGTCGCCGTCACCGCAGTGCTCTTCGCGGTCTCCGCCTCGTTGCTCGTCGTCGCGGTGCAGGCCGGGTGGGCCCTGGGCTGGGTCTACGTCCTCGCCGCCCTCGCCGGTGGGTCGCAGCCGCAGGTCGGCTCGGCCGTGCGCGCCCGGTGGTCGCACGTGCTCGACCGCCCCGGCGACGTCCAGACAGCCTTCGCGCTGGAGGCGGTGCTCGACGAGGTCGTGTTCATGACCGGGCCCGTGCTCGTCACGCTGCTCGCGACGTCCGTGCACCCCACCGCCGGCCTGTCCGCCGCCGTCGTGGCGGGTGCCGTGGGTGGCCTCGCCTTCGCCGCCCAGCGCCGCACCGAGCCGCCGGCGCACCCGCGGGAGTCGGGCCTGCCCGACACCCACGGTGGCCCCGGCCCCCGCCCCCGCCTGCCCTGGGCCACCGTGCTTCCGCTGGCCGTCGTGTGCGCCGCGCTGGGCGTCCTCTTCGGCGCCGCGGAGGTCGTCACGGTGGCCTTCAGCGACGAGCAGGGCCGCGAGTCCGCCGCCGGCTTCCTGCTGGCGCTGTACGCCCTGGGCAGCCTGCTGGCCGGCCTCGTGGTCGGCACGATCACGTGGCGTTCGGGGCCCGACGTGCGGGTCCGGTGGGGTGCGGCCGCGATGGCCGTCGCCATGGTGCCGCTCGCGTTCGCGCCGAACCTGGTCGTCCTGGGCGTGCTGCTGCTCCTGGGCGGAGCGTCCATCTCCCCCACCATGGTGGCCGCGATGTCCCTGACCGAGGCGTCCGTGCCGCGCGAGCGGCTGACGGAGGGCATGGCCGTCATGCAGACCGGCCTCGTGGCCGGCGTCGCGCCGGGTGCGGCGCTGGCGGGCCTGGTCGTCGACCACGTGGGCGCCTCGCAGGGCTACCTCGTCTCCGTGGCGGCCGGCCTCGTGGCTGCCGTGGCGGCGCAGGCGATCCCGCGGCGTCGTGGGGCCACCGAACCTTCCGCCCCTCTCGCCTCGTCGTAGGGGGCGGGGCCGGAACGACCGGCCCGCCGAGAGGAGGACGGGTGGGGACCGACAGACGCGCGGAGTTCACCGACTTCGCCGCCGCACGCCAGCAGTCGCTGCTGCGCGCCGCCTACCTGATGGTCGGCGAGCAGACGCTGGCGCAGGACCTGGTGCAGGAAGCGCTGACCAAGACGTACGTGGCCTGGCCACGGCTGAGGCGCACGGAGGCCGCGGAGGCCTACACCCGCCGCGCCATCACGACGACCGCGATCAGCTGGTTCCGCCGCAAGTCGTGGTCGCACGAGCGGGTCAGCGAGGCACCCGAGGACCTGGGTCCTGCCCGGGCGCAGGGCCACGACGACCACGCGGACGGCGTCGCCCGCCGCGACTGGCTGTGGGCCGCGTTGCACCGGCTGCCACCGCGACAGCGCGCCGCCGTCGTCCTGCGCTACTACGAGGACCTCACCGAGGCCCAGACCGCCGAGGCCCTGGGCTGCGCCGTCGGCACCGTGAAGAGCCAGGTCAACGCGGCGTTCAAGACCCTGCGCGCCGACCTCGGCGAGTCCGCGGGCCTCGCGAGCCTGCTGCCCCACCTCGACGACCAGACCGACCGGACGGGAGCCACCCGATGAGCACCCCTCGCAACAGCGACCTGCACACCGTGCTGCACGAGCGCGCGGGCGACGCCCCGCTCGGCATCGACCTCGACGCGGTCACCCGCGAGGGCGGGCGCCGGGTGCGCCGCCGTAGGGTCGCCGGCGCCGTGGGCGGCGTCGCCGCCGCCGCGGCGGTCGCCGCCCTGACGATCGGCCTGGCGCAGGGCCCCACCCCGCGGGCCGTCGACCCCGCGGACGGCCCCAGCGAGTCGGCCAGCGAGTCGGCCGCCGAGTCGGCCGACCCCGTCCTGGTCACCTACCCCGACCCCGGCGTCACCATCACCGACGCCGCCCAGGTGGCGCGACGGCTGGCCGAGACGCCCGCGTCCTTCCAGGAGGCGGTGGCGGCCCAGGTGGAGACCCTCCAGCAGGAGTCGACCTGCGAGGGCACCGCCCTGGTCGGGATCACCGTCCAGCGCGTCCGCTCCGACGGGTTCGCCTCGGTGGCCGTGAACGACTGCGGGGGCTACCAGGCGCTGTGGGTCCAGGCGGACGACGGCACCTGGAGCGAGGCGCTCGGCACCCAGGACGTCTGGGTCTGCTCCGACCTCGAGGCACTGGACTTCCCCTCGGACGTGGCGGGCAACCGCTGCGCGGACGGCACCGGTGAGCTGGCCCGCTACCGGCACGACTGACCGGCACGACCGAGCCGGTCAGACGCTGGCAGGCCCCTTCGGCAGCGGGGCCTGCCAGTTGCGCCAGACGGCCAGCAGCCGCCAGACGAGGGCCACGAGCGCGGCGAGGATGCTGACGACCAGCAGGGGCGGGTCGAACGGCAGCCACCCCGACGTCCCGACGACGGCGACCGCCGCCCCGCCCAGCGCGGGCGTGGCGTACAGCTCGCCGCGGAAGACCACCGGCACGCGACCGGCGAGGACGTCGCGCATCATCCCGCCACCGACGGCGGTGGTCATGCCCATGAGCGCCGCGGGCAGCGGCCCGACGCCGTAGTCCATGGCCTTGAGCGCTCCCGCGACGCAGAACAGGGCGAGGCCGGCCGCGTCGAGCACGGTGATCACCTTCTCCATCCGCCCGAAGGTCGGGTGGAAGGCGAAGACGGCCACGCCGGCCACCGCCGGGGCCAGCAGGTAGCGCCAGTCGACCAGGGCCGCCGGCGGCACCGCCCCGATCAGCACGTCACGCAGGAGCCCGCCGCCCAGGCCGGTCACCCCGGCCAGGACGAGGACGCCGAACAGGTCCAGCTCCTTGCGGACGCCGACCAGGCCGCCGGACGCCGCGAAGACGACGATGCCGAGCAGGTCGAGCACCAACAGGGTGGTCCCGACGTCCAGGAACGTGCCGGTCACGGGGGCGTCGGGCGCGGCGAGCGGGGCGGTCAGGGGGGACACGGATCGCAGGGTAGGCGACATTCGCGTTCTGCCTGGTTGTGGGGCGTAACCTTGCGCCACCGGAGACAGGGCCGCTGACCAGCGGTGCCGCGGGAGCGCAGGAGGAGGTGGCTCGGAGGTGGTGCACCTGACCCTCGCTGGGATCAGCGGGGACGGGAAGCAGCTCCTCCTGGTCAGCGAGGCCGGCGTCCGCTTCACCGTCGACAACGACTCCCGGCTCCGCGCCGCCCTGTCGGGCGACACCGCATCCCAAGGCCAGTTGGAGATCACCATGGACAGCGCCCTCCGCCCCCGCGAGATCCAGGCTCGGATCCGCGCCGGCGAGACCCCCGAGGCGGTCGCCGAGGCGGCGCGCACCAGCGTCGAGCGCATCCAGCCCTACGCGGGCCCGGTGCTGGCCGAGCGTGAGCACATGGCCCAGCGTGCGCAGCGGTCGTCGGTGCGCGGTCGCGAGGCCGAGGGCCCCCGCATCCTCGGCCGCGCGGTGACGGAACGACTGTCCGGCCTGGGCCTGCACTCCGACGTGGTCTCGTGGGACTCCTGGCGCCGCGAGGACGGCCGCTGGGTGCTGGTCGGCGAGTTCGCCACCCCGGACCGCACGGGCATGGCCCGGTTCACCTTCGACCCGCCCGGCAACTACGTGGTGATGGACAACGACGAGGCCAAGTGGCTGATCGGCGAGCCGCTGCCCGAGCCGGAGCCCGCCCGCGACGACCTGCGCCTCGCCCGCGAGCGCCGCCTGGCCGCGGCGCAGCCCTCCGACGACGAGCCGCTGGAGTTCGTGGCCTCCATGGAGGCCTACCTCGACGTGCCGACCGACGCGGCCGACGCCCCGGCCCGGCCCGCGGCCGAGCCGGAGGCACCGGAGGACGCGGTGGTGGAGCCGCCGGCGGACCCGGTGGCCGAGCCCGCCGAGCCGGCCGTCCAGGAGTCGTCCGCCCCGGAGCCGGTCGCCGAGACGCCCGCCGCCGACGAGCCCGCCGAGGAGCCGACCAAGCCCGCGCGCCGCCCGAGCCGCAAGCGCGGACGGGCCTCCGTCCCGTCGTGGGACGAGATCATGTTCGGCAACAGCCAGGACTGAACGGGCCCCGCGGCCTCCCAGCCAGCAGCGCCCGCTACTCCCCCGTCGCCACCGGCCGCGACGGGTCGGTGACCCAGTGGCTCCAGCTGCCGGAGTACAGCGCGGCACGCACGCCCGCCACCTCCAGCGCCAGCACGTCGAGGGCCGCGGTGACGCCCGAGCCGCAGTACACCGCCACGTCCGCGCCCGGCACGGCGCCGAGGCCGGCGTAGCGCTCCGCGAGCACGTCGGGGGCCAGGAACAGCCCGTCCGCGCCGAGGTTCGCGGTGCTGGGGGCGTTGCGGGCACCGGGGACGTGGCCCGCGACCGGGTCCACGGGCTCGACCTCGCCCCGGAAGCGCTCCGGCGCCCGGGCGTCCAGGAGCACGTCGACCCCGGGCACCGCCGAAGCCTCGACGACGGGCATCCGGCCCGGGGCCAGCGTGACGTCGCCCGGCTCCGGGTCCACGGGACCGCTCTCCAGCGGCAGCCCGGCGGCCACCCACGCGGCGAGCCCGCCGTCCAGCACCGCGACGTCGGCGACGCCGTGGTGGCGCAGCAGCCACCAGCACCGGGCGGCGGCGTGGCCGGACCAGTCGTCGAGCACCACGACCGGCACCCCCGAGCGCACGCCCGCGGCCCGCATCGCGTCCTGGAGCACCGAGGTCTGCGGCAGCGGGTGCCGGCCGCCCTGCCCGGGGGCGCCGGCGAGCGCCGAGTCCAGGTCGACGTAGGCGGCGCCCGGCAGGTGCCCGGCCGCGTGCTCGCCGGGCCCCGCCGGACCGCCCAGGCGGTAGCGGACGTCGAGCAGCGTGACCGGCAGACCGGCCTCCAGGTGGGTGCGGAGCGTGGCGACGTCGACGAGCGGGCGGGTCAGCATGGACGCCATCCTGCCGCTCGTCCCCGGCACCTCTCCCGGCACCTCTCCCGGGCCACGCCGGGCCGAGGCCCCGCGGGTCACCGCCGAGCCGGACGTGAGAGGATCACGCCCCGTGGCCGAGCTCCAGTTCTTCACCGGCACGATGGACTCCGGCAAGTCCACGTTGGCCCTCCAGACCAACCACAACCACGCCGCCCGCGGGCGCGCGGGGCGCATCTTCGTGACCCGTGACCGGGCGGGCGCCGGGCGCATCACCAGCCGCCTGGGGCTCACCCACGACGCCGCCGAGGTCGGCCCTGAGTTCGACTTCTGGTCCTACGTCGTCAGCGAGCTCACTCACGGCGCGCGCATCGACTACCTCGTGTGCGACGAGGCGCAGTTCTACACGCCCGAGCAGATCGACGGCCTCGCCAAGATCGTCGACGAGCTGCAGATCGACGTCTTCGCGTTCGGCATCCTCACCGACTTCCGCACCCAGCTGTTCCCGGGTGCCGCCCGGCTGGTGGAGCTGGCGGACCGGATGAACGTGCTCCAGGTCGAGGCCCTGTGCTGGTGCGGCAAGCGCGCCACCCACAACGCCCGCACCGAGAACGGCGTGATGGTCGTCGAGGGTGACCAGGTGGTCGTGGGCGACGTCGAGCAGGGCGAGCACGTGCACGGCCGCGGCGGGGACGCCGACGTCGACGTCGCCTACGAGGTCCTCTGCCGCCAGCACCACCGCCGCAGGCTCACCGCCGCGCGCGCCAAGGCGGTCTCCCTCGCCCCCGAGCCGCTGCCCTTCGGGTGACGCCGCCGGTCACCCTGCGCGCGTTCACGCTCCAGGACGCGGACGTGGTGGCCTCCTGGGCCCTCGACCCGGCCTTCGTCGCGCTGGCCGGCTGGTCGTGCCGCACGGCTGCCGAGCACCGCGAGCACCAGCGGCGGCTGGTGAGCCGCTCCGCCCGGTTCCCCGGGTGGGAGCGCCTGGCGGCGACCACACCGGGCCTGGGCGTCGTCGGCTACCTGGACCTCGCCGCGGGGCCGGACGCGACCGAGGTGGGCTACGCCGTGGGGCCCTCCGCCCGGTGGGGCCGAGGCCTCGGCTCCGCCGTGCTCGCGGCCGGGGTCGTCGAGGCCGGTCGTCGGGGGCTGCCGGCCCTCCTCGCACTGGTCTCCCCCGCGCACGCCCGCTCCCGGGGCGTGCTGCGGGCGTGCGGGTTCACCCGCGTCCACGCGGGGGCCGACACCGAGACCTGGCGCCTGGGCCTGGGGACGAAGCCGGTCGATGAGTCCGGTCCCACCCTGCGACGCTGACGCGTCGTAGGCTGCCGCGCGTGGACGACGGTCGGGTGGTGGCGCTGCACCGCAGCGCCGAGCACACCTTCAGCAAGCAGCCGCACGCGCAGCTGCGCCTCGTGGCCGGCCTCGGCGTCGAGGGCGACGCGCACGCGGGTGCGACCGTGCGGCACCGCTCCCGCGTCGCGCAGGACCCGACGCAGCCGAACCTGCGTCAGGTCCACCTCGTCGCCGCCGAGCTGCTGGACGACCTCGCGGAGGCCGGCTTCGCGGTCGCTCCCGGTGACCTCGGCGAGAACGTGACCACCCGCGGCCTCGACCTTCTGAGCCTCCCCGTCGGCACGGTCGTGGCGCTCGGGGACGAGACCCGGATCGGCCTCACCGGCCTGCGCAACCCCTGCGCCCAGATCGAGTCCTTCTCCCCCGGCCTGCTCGAGCGCGTGGTCGGACGGGGCGACGACGGTGCCGTCGTCCGCCGCGCCGGGGTCATGGGCGTCGTCCTGGCGGGCGGGGACGTGCGCGTCGGCGACCGGGTCCGCGTCGCCCTGCCCCCGCTGCCGCACGCCCCGATGGAGCGCGTGTAGCCCCAGTTCGAGCCCCAGACCGAGCCCGAGCCCGAGCTCGAGCCCGCGTCCGTCAGTCCACGAGGAGCGGGACGAGCATCTCCTCGTCGGTGAGCGAGCCGTGCATGCCGACGAGCCTGGCCTCGTAGGCCATCTCGACGCTCGCCACCACCGAGGCCTGGTCGCGGCAGGCCACGAGCACGTCACCGATGCGCGGCACCACGCCGGCGTCCAGGGGCCCGAACCAGCCCTCGTCGACGGCCTCGTCGCGGGTGACGACGACGGCGGTGGAGCCCATCGCCTCGCGCCAGGCGGCCACGACGTCGTCATGCGCGCCGCGCGCGCAGTAGAGCTGCCGGAACCGGGCCTCGCCGCCGAACAGGGTCACGCCGTCGCGCAGGTCGGTGCGCACGTCCACGTCGACCTGGGTCGCGGGGTCGGCGTCCACCATGCCGTGGTCGGCCAGCACCAGCAGCCGCACGTGCGGGGGCAGCTCCTCGCGCAGCTGCTCGGCCTGGGCGTCGATCATCGCCAGCTGCGCCTGCCAGTGGTGGCTGGCGACGCCGAAGCGGTGCCCCGTCCAGTCGAGGTCGCCGTCGTAGAGGTAGGTGAGCGAGGGCCCACGGCCGGCGGCGGCCACGGCCGCGGCGATGCGCTCGCCCACGCGGTCGGCACCGACGAAGTCGGCGCCCCGCTGGGCGGCCGTGGTGAGGCCGGAGCCCTCGAACTCGCGCTTGTTCACCACGGTGACGTCGCAGCCCGTGGCGCGCAGGCGGCCGAAGGCGGTGCGGTGGGGCTGCCAGTCGCGCGGGTCGACGTCGCGGTCCCACTGGAGCGCGTTGAGCAGGTCGTTGGTGCCGGGGACCCGCGAGAGGTAGCCGACGACGCCGTGGGTGCCGGGCAGCAGGCCGGTGCTGAGGCTGGTGAGGCTCGTGGCGGTGGTGGTGGGGACGCCGGCGGTCAGCCGCGTCCCCGGGCGCAGGAGGTCGGAGAGGAACGGCGCCATGTCCGCGTGCTGCTCCAGCAGCCGCAGGCCGAGCCCGTCGACGAGGAAGACCACGTAGGCGGCCGCGTCCTCCAGCTCCAGCGGCGAGCTCTCCTGGATCGGCTGGCCCACGGCGCGCGCGATCGCGGGCACCACGTCGGAGAGGGCGGCGGTGCCGTACGCGGGCAGCCGGAACCGGGCGTCGTCGGCCAAGGCGGGTCCGGTGGTCAGGAGGTCTGCGTGAGGGCCGAGAGGCTCTCCGCGAACGCGAGCAGCCCGGTCACGGCCTCGACCCCGTCTGCCGCCGCGGAGACCCGCAGCGAGAAGTCGTCCGAGGCCAGGACGCCGGTGTAGCCGTGGTCCGCCTCGCAGCTGGGGTCGTTGCAGCCGGCGGGCTCGAGGTCGAGCCGCCCGACGCCGCCCCAGCCGATCGTCATGTTCGCCTCGGCGGGCGTGCTCGGGCCCTTGGACGGGTTGGTGACCATCCGCGTGACCACCACGGAGGAGACCGACGTCAGCCGGATCGCCTCGGTGGAGGTGGAGGTGTAGGGCTCCGGGAGCAGGTCGTCGCCGGCGTGCTCGTCGGTGTGCGCCAGCACCAGGCGGGTCGGGGTCAGCACCAGCACCGAGAGGTGTCGGCGCACCTCGTCGTGCTCGAACGTCGGCTCGTGGTGGACGAAGAAGGACACGACCTGCTCGCCGGCCAGGGCCGCCGAGACCCCGTCGGCCACGACGTCGGGGTAGTAGCCGGTCCGGTCGATGGCCCGGCGCAGGTCCGCCTGTCGGTCACGGTCGTCGGTACGGGTGCTCCGCATGCCGTCAGTCTCGCACGCGCACCTGTGCGCCCCACGGGTAGCCCCGGCGCACCTCAGAACTCGTAGCCGAAGGCGGCCACGTCGCGGGCGAAGACCGCCTCGACCCGGCGGCGCATGGGCTCGGAGTAGGCCTCGCGGTAGGCCTCCGGGTCGCCGGCGAGGTCCGGCCCGTCGGTCAGCGGGGTCCAGGGGAGGTCGAGCCGAGCGACGACGGCCCGCAGGTCGGCCTCGAGGCTCTCCTGCCGACCGATCAGGTCGGCCCGGCGTCCGCGGGTGGTCAGGTAGCGCACCTGCGGGGTCTGCAGCCGCTGGTACTCCCCCAGCCCGCGCATCACGAACGCCTCGAAGTCCTCGCAGGTCTCCCCGACCTCGGCCAGGAACTGCTGGCGTCGTTCCCCGCCCTCGGCGCTCGCGGTGCCGTTGCGCACGCGCTCCACGTGCCGCCACCAGGACCAGGTGCGTGCCCACGGGTTGCGGACGACCCCGAAGGTCCAGTGACCCGTCAGGCCGGGCTCCGCGCGCAGCAGCTGGCCCAGCGGCGCGTGCCGGTCGACGCCGGGCAGGCGTCGGGCGTCGGGCAGCAGCTCGCGCAGCCTCCCGGCCACCACGGCGCCGCCGGTCTGCTGGACGTGGACGAACAGCAGCCGGGCGCGGTCGGAGATGATCACGAGCGCAGGATAGGAGCGTCAGCTCGGCAGGGTGTCGCCGGCCTGCTGGCCCAGGCGTCGCACGAACCAGTCCGAGCGGGCCGCCGGGCCGGGCTCCAGGCGTCCCTCAGCGGCCAGCACGGTCGCCCCGTCGGGGCCGGCCAGGATGAGGCCGAGCTCGAGCGTGGAGACCTGCGGCAGGTCGTGCTGGAGCTGCGCGACCCGCTGGATCAGCCGCTCCACCTCCCGGATGTCGACCACGTCCGCGCCGCGGTAGCCGAACAGCAGCGGCGCCGAGCGCACCTCGCGCACCATCGTGGACGCGTCGCGGCCGGTCAGCGGCGGGATGCGGTAGGACCGGTCCTCCAGCAGCTCGGTGAGCGGGCCGGAGATGCCGAAGGAGACCACCGGACCGAAGAGCGGGTCCTCGATGGAGCGGATGGAGATCGGGACGCCGGGGGCCGCGGTGCGCTGCACCACGAACCCGGCCCGCGAGGGGTCGCCGACGACCTGCGTGAGGGTCGCCCAGGCGTCCCGCATCATGTGGGCGCCGTCGATGTTGCGCCACACGTGGGCCAGGTCGGGCCGCTCGCGCAGGTGCTCGGCGGTCGCCTTGAGCACGACGTCCCAGCCGAGGTCGACGCCCGCCTTGATCGCCTCGCCGACGGAGGTGACCGGCACGGACGGGGAGGTCTCGATCCCGTAGGCGGACAGCAGCGTCGCCACGTCCTCCTGGGAGAGCTCCACGGTGCCGCTGGCCCCGCGCAGCCGGTCGGCCACGAGCGTGCGGGCGCCGATCACGTCGACGGAGTCGTCCTCCGCGGGGCTGCCCTCGGGCGTGCGCAGCCACACGGAGTACTCCACCACCCGCGCCAGGGCGCGCACGGCGGCCTCGACCGCCGGGTAGGACGGCACCGAGCCGCGGCCGGCCGCGGTGCCCGCCACGTCGGGCACCCGGAGCAGCTCGGGCACGCCCTCGACGCCGAGGAAGCTGGAGACCAGCGGCTTGTCGGACTGCTCGCCGATGGCCGCCAGCACGTTCGCGACCTCGTCGCCGGAGACGTTGAGCGGCGGGATGTAGACCGCGATCACGGAGTCGACGTCGGGGTCGTCGATGGCGGCGTCCAGCGCGTCCTCGAAGTCGGAGGCGTCGGCCTCGGCGCCGAGCGAGACGGACTTGTTGACCACCAGGCCGACCGCGGCGGCCGCGTCGGCGGCGAGCAGGCCGAGCGCGTCGGAGTTGCCGACGATGGCCACGCGGCGCCCGCGGGGCAGCGGCTGGTGGGCCACCAGCTGGGCGACGTCGAACATCTCCTCCAGGTTGTCGACCTGGATGATGCCCGCCTGGCGGAACATCGCGTCCACGGCGGCCGGGGGCGCGGCGATCTTGCGGACCGCGTGACCCATGGGCACGCCCTGGGTGGTGCGCCCGGAGCGGACGGCCACGACGGGCTTGCGCTGGGAGACCCGACGGGCGATCCGGGAGAACTTGCGCGGGTTGCCGATGGACTCCAGGTACATCATCACGACCTCGGTCGCCTCGTCCTCCTCCCAGTACTGGAGGAGGTCGTTGCCGGAGACGTCGGCGCGGTTGCCCGCGGAGACGAACGTCGACAGACCGAGGCCCCGGTTCTGCACCTTCTCCAGGATGGCCGAGCCCAGGGCGCCGGACTGGCAGAAGAAGCCGGCGCGACCGCGCGGCGGCATGACCTGGGAGAGCGAGGCGTTGATCGACACCTCGGACTGCGTGTTGATGATGCCGAGGCAGTTGGGGCCGATCAGGCGCAGGCCGTAGGAGCGGGACAGGCCGACGAGGCGGCGCTGGCGGGCGCGGCCCTCCTCGCCGGTCTCGGCGAACCCGGAGGAGATCACCACGAGGCCGTGCACGCCCTTGGCGGCGCAGTCGAGCACCACGTCCTGCACCGCGTCGGCCGGCACCGCGACCACGGCGAGGTCGACGTCGTCCGGGATGTCGACGACGTTGGAGAAGGCGGGCAGGCCCGAGACGGCCGAGCCGGTGGGGTTCACGGCGTACACGCGCCCGGTGAAGTCGCCCATGACCAGGTTGCGCACCAGCGTCTGACCGATGGTGTCCTGACGTCGCGAGGCACCGATGATCGCCACCGAGCGCGGGTGGAAGAACCGCTCGATGCTGGCGGCCTCGGCCCGGTGCTCGCGGGCCTGCATGACACCGATGGCGGTGTCGGTGGCGTCGATCGGGAACTCGAGCTGGATGACGCCGTCCTCGTACTCCGAGACGACCTTGTAGCCGGCGTCGCGGAAGGTCTGGATCATCCGCGTGTTGTCGGGCAGGACCTCGGCGATGAACCGGTCGACCTTGCGCTCGCGACCCGCCTGGGCCAAGTGCTCGAGCAGCACCTGGGCGATGCCGCGCCCCTGGTGCTGGTCCTCCACGAGGAACGCCACCTCGGCCTCGCCGGGCCGGATGAGGTCGTAGCGGCCGACGGCGATCATCTGCTGCTGGAGCATGAGCACGAACGCCACCCGGTCGCGGTGGTCGACGTGGGTGAACCGGAAGACGTCCTTGTCCGACAGCCGCGGCATCGGGGAGAAGAACCGGTAGTACTTCGAGCGGTCGGAGACACGGCTGTAGAACTCGACCAGGAGCTCGGCGTCGTCCGGGCCGATGGGCCGGATGTGGGCGGTGCGCCCGTCGCGCAGCAGCACGTCGGCGGCCCAGTGCTTGGGCGCGACCGGCACGTCGGCGACCTCGACGTGCACCTCGGGGCCCGTGGCCGTGCTGGTGGCACCGGTGGTGGGGGTCGCTCCGGTCGTGGGGGTCTGGCCGTCGCTCACGGGCAGCAATCTACCCGCGCGGGCACGCCCGGGAGGGGACGGGACGCGCCCGTGGGCGGGGCAGGTGCCGGGTGCGAGGGGCGCAGGCGTGAGAATGACGCCCATGGCAGCACGCAGCACCACCACCCCGCCGCCCGAGGACGACTTCGAGGAGCACATCCTCGACATCGACGTCGGCGACGAGATGCGCAGCTCCTTCCTGGAGTACGCCTACTCGGTCATCTACTCCCGGGCCCTCCCGGACGCGCGCGACGGCCTCAAGCCGGTGCAGCGCCGCATCCTCTACACGATGCACGACAACCGGCTCCTGCCGGACCGCGGGCACGTGAAGTCCGCCCGCGTCGTCGGCGACGTCATGGGCCGCCTGCACCCGCACGGCGACGGCGCGATCTACGACGCCCTGGTGCGCATGGCGCAGCCCTGGGTGATGCGGCTGCCCTACGTCGACGGCCACGGCAACTTCGGCTCGCCCGACGACTCCCCCGCGGCGATGCGTTACACCGAGTGCCGGATGGCCTCGCCGGCCGTGGCGATGACCGCCTCGATCGACGAGGACACCGTCGACTTCCGCCCCAACTACGACTCCCGCGAGCTCGAGCCGGCGGTGCTGCCCGCCGCCATCCCGAACCTCCTGGTCAACGGCTCGGCCGGCATCGCGGTCGGCATGGCGACCAACTGCGCGCCGCACAACCTCGTCGAGGTCGTGCAGGCCCTGCGCCACCTCATCACCAACCCGGGCGCGAGCCTGGACGACCTGATGCGGTTCGTGCCGGGCCCGGACCTGCCGACGGGCGGCAAGATCGTCGGTCTCGACGGCATCCGCGACGCCTACGAGTCCGGCCGCGGCTCGTTCAAGATGCGTGCCACCACCCGGGTGGAGCAGGTCGGACGCCGCAAGGCGATCGTCATCACCGAGCTGCCCTACGGCGTGGGCACCGAGAAGCTGTTCGAGCGGATCAAGACGCTCGTGCAGAACAAGAAGCTCCAGGGCATCGCCGACCTCAAGGACCTCACCGACCGCGCCAACGGCCTGCGGCTGGTCATCGAGATCAAGAACGGGTTCGTGCCCGAGGCCGTGCTCGAGCAGCTCTTCCGCTCCACCCCGCTGGAGGACTCCTTCGGCATCAACGCCGTGGCCCTCGTCGACGGCCAGCCCCGCACGCTGGGGCTCAAGGAGATGCTGGAGGTATTCCTCGAGCACCGCTACGAGGTCGTCCGCCGCCGCTCGGCGTTCCGCCGCGGCAAGAAGGCCGACCGGCTGCACCTGGTCGAGGGCCTGCTCGTGGCCCTGCTGGACATCGACGAGGTCATCGCGGTCATCCGCTCCAGCGACGACACCGGCGCCGCCCGCCAGCGCCTGATGACGGTCTTCGACCTCTCCCAGCTCCAGGCCGACTACATCCTCGAGATGCAGCTGCGCCGCCTGACCCGCTTCTCCCGCCTGGAGCTGGAGAAGGAGTCCGAGGAGCTGCGCCGCGAGATCGAGGAGCTCGACGCGATCCTCAACGACGCCGGCCTGCTGCGCTCGGTCGTCTCCGACGAGCTCGCCGACGTGGCCGCCGAGCACGGCACGCCGCGCCGCACGGTGCTGCTGGAGTCCGCCGGCGCGCCCGCCAAGGCGAGCGCCACCCCGCTGGAGATCGCCGACGACCCGTGCGTGGCCTACCTGTCCTCCGCCGGGCTCGTGGCGCGGAGCACCGCGGGCGACCTGCCCGGTCGCGGCGACGGCCGCGCCGGCCACGACGTCGTCGTCTCGGCGGTGCGCACGACCGCCCGCGCGGACGTCGGCGTGGTCACCGACGCCGGTCGTCTGGTGCGGCTCTCGGTGCTGGACCTGCCGACGCTGCCGCCGTCCGCGAACGACCCGAACCTGCAGGGCGGGATGCCGCTGGAGCAGCTGCTCGTGCTGGAGAAGAACGAGAAGGCGCTCGCGCTCGTCCCGATCACCGAGGAGGGCCCCGGCCTCGCGCTCGGCACCCGCCACGGCGTGGTGAAGCGGGTCAAGCCCGAGGTGCCCAAGCGCGGCGACGAGTGGGAGGTCGTGACCCTGGACGGCAAGGACCGCGTGGTCGGCGTCGTGCAGCTCACCACCGGCTCCGAGGAGCTCTGCTTCGTCACCAGCGACGCCCAGCTGCTGCACTTCTCCGCCGACGCGGTGCGCCCCCAGGGCCGGGCCGGCGGCGGTGTCGCGGGCGTGAAGCTGGCGGCCGGCCAGCAGGTCGTCTCGTTCGGCGCCTTCGACCCGGACGCCGGCGAGGGTGCCGTCGTGGTCACGATCGCCGGCTCCGGGGACTCCCTGCCAGGCACGGGCTCGGGCACCGTCAAGGTCTCCTCGTTCGGGGAGTACCCCGCCAAGGGCCGTGCCACCGGAGGCGTGCGCTGCCACCGCTTCCTCAAGGGCGAGGACAGGCTTCAGCTCGCCTGGGTCGGCCCCGGCCCGGCGCGCGCCGCCGCCGACTCCGGCGCCCCGGTGGAGCTGCCCGCCCCCACGGGCCGGCGCGACGGCTCCGGCGTGCCGCTGGCGCAGACCGTGGTCGCGGTCGCCTCCCGGGTCGCCGACGCGCTGGGGCTGCCCGGCACGGCCGAGGAGCAGGACGGCGACCAGGACGGCGCTGCCGACGCCGGCGACACCGAGGGCTGAGGCCGCCCCGTCGGGCGCGGGTGTGGTGGGATGACGCCCATGGCCCCCCACCACACCCGCCCCGCCCGCGCGGTGGCGTCCCGGGCGTCCGCGCTGGCGCTCACCGGGGCCTGCCTGCTCGCGGCCGTGGGGTGCAGCAGCGCCGAGAGCGAGGAGCTCTCGCCCCGTGAGGCCGTCGACGCGGCCGCCGACACGCTCGCCGCCACCGCCGGCGTCCGCGTCGCGATCAGCACCGACACCCCGCCCTCGGGGGTCTCCGCCCTGGTCGGTGCGGAGGGCACGCTCACGGCCGCGCCGGCCTTCGACGGGTCCATCACGATCACCTACGCGGGCCTGGAGCCCCAGGTGCCGGTGGTGGCCGTCGACGACACCGTCTACGCCCAGCTGCCGCTGACCACCGGCTGGACGGCCATCGACCCCGCCGACTACGGGGCGCCCGACCCCTCCCTCCTGCTCGACGCGGACGCCGGTGTGCCGGCCCTGCTGCGGGCCACGACCGACCTGGCCGCCGGCAGCAGCCAGCGCGGCGGTACCGACAACAGCGAGGTGCTCACCCCCTACACGGGCACGGTGGCCGGCGAGGCCGTCGGCGCCGTGGTCGGCAGCGGGGGCGCGCCCGAGGGCGACGTGGACGTCACCTACCTGATCACCGAGGACGGCGAGCTGCGCTCGGCCGAGGTGACCGGTGAGTTCTACGGCGCGGCGGCCACCACCTACGTCCTCGATCTCGACTCCTACGGTGAGGCGCCCGAGATCACCGCGCCGCAGTGAGCGCGGCCCAGCCCGGCCCCGTGGGCGTGCCGCGCAAGCCGGTCTCGCGGGGCACCCTGGCGCTGGCGACCGTGGCGGTGGGCTTCACCGCCGCCGACACCTACGTGGTGGTGCTCGCGCTGCTCGACATGATGCAGGGGGTCGGGCTCTCCCCCGACCAGCTGCAGCGGGCGGCGCCGATCATCTCCGGGTTCCTGCTGGGCTACGTGGCGATCCTGCCCCTGATCGGGCGCCTGGCCGACATGCGTGGCCGGCTCCCGGTGCTCTCCGCCTGCCTCATCGGGTTCGCGCTGGGCTCGCTGGTCACGGGGCTGGCACCCGACATGCCGACCCTGGTGACCGGACGGTTCCTCCAGGGCGTCGGCGCCGGCGGCCTCGTGCCGGCGACCCTGGCGCTGGTGGCCGACCGGTACCCGCCCGAGCGACGCGGGCTCCCGCTCGGCCTGGTCTCCGGCGCGCAGGAGACGGGCGCGCTGCTGGGGCCGCTCCTGGGCGCCGCCGTCCTCGCCGTGGCGGACTGGCGGGTCATCTTCGCGCTCAACCTGGTCGTCGGCCTGGGCCTGGCGGTGCTGCTGCGCTGGTCGGCCGGCCCGGTGCGCGACCGACGCCGGCCCGACCGGCTCTCCGCGGTGCTGCTGGTGCTGCTGACCGCCGGCGTGGTGGTCCTCTGGTACCCACCGGGCCCCCTGTACTCCGACCTCACGGTGGGGCTGCTGTGGGTGCCGCTGGTGCCCGGTGGCGGGGACTGGGTGACACCGCTGGGCCTGGTCGTGCTCGCGCTGGCGGTGGGGCTGGTGGTGCGGCTGCGCACCGCCGCGGACCCGCTGCTCGACGTGCGCGGCTGGGCTGCCTCGCTGCGGCAGGCGGACGTCTCGGGCGCGCTGCTGCTGGCAGCCGCGCTGGGCGCCGTCGTCCTGGCGTTCTCGACCACCGACCCGAAGCTCGAGGCCATGTCGGCGCGGGGCTGGTGGTTCCTCGCGCTCGGCGCCGCCGCGCTGGCCGGGCTGGTCTTCCACCTGCGCCGCTCCCCCGCGCCCCTCGTGCCGCGGGGTGCCCTGCGCCACCGGGCCGCCTGGGGGTCGCTGGTGGTCAGCCTGCTCATCGGCGGCGCGCTCATCGCGGCGCTGGTGGACGTCCCGATCTTCGCCCGCACGACGATCTACCCCGACTCCCAGCTGGGCGCCGCCCTGGTGCTCGTGCGGTTCCTGGTGACGGTGCCGGTCGGCGCCGTGGTGGGTGGTTGGCTGGTGCACCGCCTGGCGCCCGGGCCGGTCGCCGCGACCGGCATGGTGCTCGCCGCCCTGTCGTTCGTGGCGATGGCCCGCTGGGACGCGGGCGCCCTGGAGTCCTGGACGTCCACGGCCGCGCTGCTGGTCGGCGGGCTGGGCTTCGGCCTCGCCGTCGCCCCGGTGACGGCGGCCGTGCTGGACGCCACGCCCGCCGCCGTCCACGGGCTGGCGGCGTCGTTGACCGTCGTCGCGCGCAGCGTCGGCATGCTGCTGGGCGCCTCGGGCCTGACCACGCTCGGGCTGCGCCGCTACTACGCGCTCCAGGCGGACCTGCCGGACCCGGCGACCGTGTGCGCGGACGGCACGGCCCGCTGCGACGCGTGGACCGACCTGCTGCGCGAGGCGGCGCTGAGCCAGGAGCGCACCGTCTTCGCCGGGGCCGCGGTGCTGGCGCTGCTGGCCGCCGTGGCCGCGCTGGTGCTGCTGCGCGGCACCCGCGCGCGGGTCGGCTCCGTGCTGGTCGGCACCACCCCGGGTGGGGATTCCCACCCCTCGGCCTCACCCACTGATGGTCGCTGATTCCACTAACGTCGTGCCCGTGAGTGAAACGAGCACCCCACAGGGCTTCGACGACATCCTCGAGGCCAACCGCGACTACGCCTCCACCTTCACCTCCGGGGGCTTCGACGGCATCGCCAAGGCCGGCATCGGCATCGTGACCTGCATGGACAGCCGCATCGAGCCGCTGAAGATGCTGGGCCTCGAGCTCGGCGACGCCAAGATCTTCCGCAACCCCGGCGCCCGCATGTCCGACAACGCCCTCGAGGCGCTCGTGCTCGGCGTGCACCTGCTCAACGTCAAGCGGATCATGATCGTGCCCCACACCCGCTGCGCCGTGGGCACGAACTCCGAGGAGCTCATCCGCGAGAAGGTCAGCGAGTCCGCCGGCGTCGACGTCACCTGGCACCCGTTCAACGTGGTGACCGACCAGGTGAAGTCGCTCGGCATGGACGTGCACCGCGTGCGCAGCCACCCGCTCATCCCGGAGACCGTGCAGGTCGGCGGCTTCATGTACGACGTCGACACGGGCCTGCTCGACCAGAAGTTCTGATCGGCCCGCCTGCCTGACCGGCGGGCGTCAGCAGGCGCTGCGCGGCACGCCTGCCACGTCCACCGGGAGCCTGCCCTCCGCGCGCAGGCGCCCGGTGAGGACGTCCGCCAGCGCCGTCATGGCCGCCGGGGTGTCGCCGAAGGTGGCGATCCGCACCGGGGCTCCGGTGCGGCCGAGCACGTACGGGACGTCGGTGGCGACCACCACCCCGCGGTCGGGCTGCGGCCCGGGCACCACGCCGTCGCTGCCCACGAGGTGCACCGGCGTGCCGCCCACGACCGTGCGCGGCGGCGTGCGGCGCCACTGCTGGAGGCGGCGGCGGTCCCGCTTCCTGTTGCCCGTCCGCTCGGGCCGGGGCTCGCGCACCTGACGAATCCTCCCCAGAGCCAGCCCCGCCTCCTGCGCGGCGGCCTCGAACCGGCGGACGTCGCTGCTGCTGCCGAGCGGCACGACCCGGCCGGTGACCAGGGCACCCCGGCACTTCCCCGCCACCACCGTGATGGCAGCCCGGCTGAGGTCGCGCACCGCCTGGCGGGCGCCGACCGTGCCCTCTGCCGCCCCCGCCTCGCCGGCCTGGCGCCGTGACCAGCGCAGGGTGGCGATCATCCGGGCGGCCGCCTGCTCGAGCCGACCGCGGCTGAGGGTCCCCTGCCGCACGGCCCGCACGAGGGTGTCGTGGGCGACCTCGGCGTCGGGCGGCATGAGGACGACGTCGCCGCCGGCGCGCAGGAACGCCACGGCGGGCGGGCCCTTCACGCCGGCGACCCCGGCCATGTCGAGGGCGTCCGAGACGACGAGCCCCTCGAAGCCCAGCCGCTGCCGCAGGAGCCCGGTGATCACCGGGCGCGACACCGAGGCCGGGGTGCCGGGGTCGACCGCCTGCGGCGCGATGTGACCCACCATGATCGCGGGCAGGCCCGCGTCGATCGCGTCGGTGAACGGCAGGAGGTCGGTCTCGCGCAGGGCGCGCAGCCTCGCGCGCTGGACGGGCAGCCCGACGTGGCTGTCGGTGCTCAGTCCACCGTGTCCCGGGAAGTGCTTGAGGGTGGGCAGGACGCCGGCGTCCAGGAGGCCCTGGGCGGCGGCGCGCGCCTGCCGGGAGGCCGCTGGCGGGTTGCCGGCCGCGGCCCGGGAGCGGATGATCGCGTCGCTGGTGCCGGAGGTGACGTCGGCGACCGGGGCGAGGTCCACGGTGAAGCCGAGCCCGGCCAGCTCGGAGCCGATCCCCTGCCAGGCGGTGCGGGTGAGCGCGACGTCGTGGGCGGCCCCGGTGGTCATGAAGGACGGCAGCGGGGTGACGTCCTGCGTGACCCGGGTGACCGTGCCGCCCTCCTGGTCGACCCCGAGGAACAGCGGCCAGTCGACCTGCGCCTGCCGCTGGAGGACGCGCAGCTGGGTGCTCAGCACCCGGGTGCCGGCGGCGCTGTCCCGGGTGCCGGCGGCGCTGTCCTCGATGTTGTCGTCGAAGGCGACCACCCCGCCCAGGTGCAGGCGGTTGAGGTAGCGCACCGGTGCGTCGGTGCCGCTCGGCCACCGCGCGACCACCACCTGCCCGGCCAGCTCGTCGACGCTGAGCCGCCGTGCGTCCCGGGCCGCGGCGTCGAGCTGCGACCGGCTGGGGCCCCACCCGGTCTCCAGCCCCAGGCGCTCCGAGGCCGTCGGACGAGACGGCTCCGTCTCCTGCGTGCGGCTGCTCCCCGATCGGTCGGCCGGGCCGGCGTCCTCGGAGCCCGTGCAGGCAGCCGTCACCACCAGCAGCGCGGCAGCGGCCGGAGCGAGGAGACTGCGGGGTGTGGGTCTGGCCATGGCCGGACCATCATGCCCGGCGCCGGCCGTCTCCCCCAGCCGCCGACCCCAGCCACCGAGTCGGCAGCAACGTTCGCCTGGCCACTGAAAGTTGCTGCCGACTCGGCGGGGCTCAGGCGTCGATGGCCTCGACGTCCACGTCGTAGGCGCCCTGGACGATGAACTCCTTGCGGGGAGCCACCTCCGAGCCCATGAGCAGCTCGAAGACGTCGGAGGCGATCTCCGCGTCGTCGACGGTGATGCGGCGCAGGGTGCGGCGACGCGGGTCCATCGTGGTCTCGGCCAGCTGGTCGGCGTCCATCTCGCCCAGACCCTTGTACCGCTGCACCGGGTCCTTCCAATTGACGTTCTTCTTGCGCAGCTCGGCGAGCTTTCGCTGCAGCTCGGCGTCGGAGTAGGTGTAGATGTACTTGTCCATCCCCTTCTTCGGGTTGGACACCTCGATCCGGTGCAGCGGCGGCACGGCGGAGTACACGCGGCCCTCGGCGATCAGGTCCGGCATGTACTTGAAGAACAGCGTCGCCAGCAGGCAGCGGATGTGCGCGCCGTCGGAGTCTGCGTCGGCCATGAAGATGATCCGGCCGTAGCGGGCGGCGTCGAGCTCGAAGGTGCGGCCCGAGCCGGCGCCGACGACCTGGATGATCGAGGCGCACTCGGCGTTCTTCAGCATGTCGCCGACGGACGCCTTCTGGACGTTGAGGATCTTGCCGCGGATCGGCAGCAGCGCCTGGAACTCGGAGTTGCGGGCCAGCTTCGCGGTGCCCAGCGCCGAGTCACCCTCGACGATGAACAGCTCGGTGCGCTCGTTGTCGCCCGACCGGCAGTCGGCCAGCTTGGAGGGCAGCGCCGAGGACTCGAGCGCGTTCTTGCGGCGCTGGTTCTCACGGTGCTGACGGGCGGCCATCCGGGTCTTGGCCGCGCTGGCGACCTTCTCCATCACCAGCTTGGCGGCGGCCTTCTCCTCGCGCTTGGAGGAGGTCAGGAACGCCTTGAGCTCGGAGGCGACGACCTTGCGCACGATCGAGCGTGCTGCCGGCGTCCCCAGGATCTCCTTGGTCTGGCCCTCGAACTGCGGCTCCGCGAGGCGGACGGTGACGACGGCGGTGAGGCCCTCGAGCACGTCGTCCTTGGAGACGTCGTCGTCGTTGACCTTGAGCACCTTGGCGTTGCGCATCGCGTCGTTGAAGGTGCGCACCAGCGCGCCCTCGAAGCCGGTGACGTGGGTGCCGCCCTTGGGCGTGGCGATCACGTTCACGAAGGAGCGCAGGGTGGTGTCGTAGCCGGTGCCCCAGCGGGCGGCGATGTCGACGACCAGGTCGCGGTCGACGTCGGAGGAGATCATCTGGCCGGACGCGTCCAGGACCGGGACGGTCTCGGTGAAGGAGTCCTCGCCCTGGAGGCGCAGGATCGGCGTGACCTGCTCGTCGTGGGCGAGGAAGTCGGCGAACTCGGTGATGCCGCCGTCGTGCTGGAACTCCTCGACGACCGGCTCCTCGCCGGAGGCGGTGGGCCGCAGGTCGGTCAGGGAGATGGCGAGACCGGGCACGATGAAGGAGGTCTGGCGGGCGCGACCGACCAGGTCCTCCCAGACGAAGCCGGCGTCCTTGGTGAAGATCTGCCGGTCGGCCCAGAAGCGGATGCGCGTGCCGGACCTGCCCTTGGCGACGCGGGAGCCCTTGCGGGTCAGGCCGGACTGCGGCTCGAAGCCGGCCTCCGGCTCGGCACCGTCGAAGACGCCGGGGACGCCGCGGCGGAAGCTCATCCCCTGGACGGCCGGGCTGCGCTCGACGTCGATGTCCATCCGGCTCGAGAGCGCGTTGACGACCGACAGACCGACGCCGTGCAGACCGCCGGTGGCGTTGTAGGAGCCGCCGCCGAACTTGCCGCCGGCGTGCAGCTTGGTGGCGACTACCTCGACGCCGGGCAGCCCGGTGCGGGGCTCCTTGTCGGTGGGGATGCCGCGCCCGTTGTCGTGGACCTCGACGGACCCGTCGACGTGCAGCGTCACCTCGACGCGCGTGGCGTGCCCGGCCAGGGCCTCGTCCACGCCGTTGTCGATGATCTCCCAGACGCAGTGCATGAGGCCGCGGGTGTCGGTCGAGCCGATGTACATGCCCGGGCGCTTGCGCACGGCCTCGAGACCCTCGAGGACCAGCAGGTGCGCTGCGTTGTAGGTGTTGTCGGCGATCGTCGGCCTCCTGCGTCGTGCCACCGCCCCGGTCGGGGCGGTGCGAAACCCTGGTACGGACGGGTGGGTTCGATCCCATCCGCTCGGGGAACAGGTTACGAACCTACGTACGACACGCCGGTTCGGGGTGGAGGCTCGCCCTTCGTCCTCGGTCTAGCGTGATCGACGAGCACCCGAGGATCACGAACGGGACACAGTTGCGAGGACGAGACCCTCGTCACCTCCCCAAGTGGCCCCCGGGGGTTCAGACTGGGTGGACGGACGGAACGCTCCCTGCGGAGGCTGCCGGTCGTCCGGGACGACGAAGTCCGGACGGGAATTGTCAGACCTGGCACGATGGTTGAGGCGAGACCCGTCAAGACGCACCACCGGGTGCCGATCATGAGGTCGGGCACGGCGACGGAGAACACGGGAACACCCGCGACTCCCCGGACGTTGTGCACCACACCGAGCGACCAAGAAACGAGGCCGATTGTGACCACTGCAGTTGCCCCCAGCCCCTCGCTGACCGCTGCCGACCGCTGCGACCGATGCGGCGCGCAGGCCTACCTCCGCGTCGAGCTCCAGAGCGGCGGTGAGCTGCTCTTCTGCGCCCACCACGCCCGCGAGCACGGCGACAAGATCAAGGCCATGGCGGCCACGGTCCAGGACGAGACCCACAAGCTCACCGGCGAGCCCGCTCCCTCCGACGAGGCCTGAGCCCGCAGGTACCGACACACCACACGAGGCCCCCGGACCGCACGGTCCCGGGGCCTCGTGTCGTTCCCGGGGTCGGACCGGACGGTGGGGATAGCCTGACGCCGTGCCCAGCTCCCCCGACGAACGCAACGAGGCCCTCCAGCGCCTCACCTCCGCCGGTGCCGGCCCGGAGGAGAAGCGACCTCGGGACCCCGTCCTGGCCGACGTCCGCACCTGGTTGGTGGCCGGCGTCGCGCTGCTGGGCCTGCGCTGGTTGATGGCCGGCTCGTTCGACTCCGCGACGGAGGCCGGCGCCGATCTCTCCGTCGCGGCCGTGGTCCTGGGCCTCCTGCACGTCGCCGGCTGGTTCTGCGTCGTCGTCTCCGCCGCCGGCGTCGGCGTGCGGCTCGCACTGCGCACCAGCTCGCTCGACTAGTCCGAGCTCGACGTCACGCCTGTCAGCGGTCCGCATGCCGGGTGGGGCCCAGCCGCGGCGCCGCCGCCAGGTTGGATGGGCGGGTGGCCGTCCTCCTCGCTCTCGTCAGCGCCTTCGCCTACGGGCTCTCCGACTTCATCGGCGGGCGGGCCGCCACCCGCACCACCCCGTGGGCGGTCGCGTTCGTCGGGCAGCTGACGGCCGCCGTCCTCATCGGGGTGCTCTCGCTGGTGCGCGGCGGCGCACCCGACGGGCTCGACCTGCTGTGGGCCGTCGTGGCAGGTGCGGGCGGCGGGCTCGGCGCGGTGTTCCTCTACCGCGGCCTGTCCACCGGCCGGATGGGCGTGGTCGCCCCTGTCTCCGGGGTGGGCGCCGCGGTGCTCCCGGTCGTGGTCGGCCTCAGCCTCGGTGAGCGCCCGGGCGTGCTGGTCGGGCTCGGCATCGTCGCGGCGCTGCCCGGCATCTGGCTGGTCGCCCGCGAGCCGTCCGAGGGCGGGGGCGGCGCCACCGCCGGCCCCCTGCGCGACGGGCTGCTGGCCGGCGCCGGCTTCGGCGTCCTGTTCGTCGGCCTCGCCCAGGTCCCGGACGAGGCGGGGCTGCTGCCCGTCGCCCTCAACCACCTCGTGGCCGCGCTGATCACGGTCGTCGCCGCGGTCGTCGTGCACGCCCGCTGGCTGCCGGGGCGCCGCGAGTCGCGCGGCACGGTGGCGGCGGCCGCGGCCGGCGTCCTGGCCGCCGGTGCCACCACCGCCTTCCTGCTCGCCTCGCAGGGCGGCTACCTCACGGTCGTCGCGGTCATCGCCTCGCTCTACCCGGCCTTCACCGTGGCGCTCGCGGCCCTGGTCCTGCGCGAGCGGGTGCACCGGGCCCAGGGGGCCGGGCTGGTGCTCTGCGCCGTCGCGGTGGGGATGGTCGCAGCGGGCTGACCGCTGAAGGCGGCTCACCCCGTGCGGCCGACGGCCGCCCCTGACACGACGAGGGCCGCCCACCGTGCTGGTGGGCGGCCCTCGTCGTGCGTGCCGGGTGCTGCTGGTCAGTCCAGGTAGTCGCGCAGGACCTGCGAGCGGCTGGGGTGCCGCAGCTTCGACATCGTCTTGGACTCGATCTGGCGGATGCGCTCACGCGTCACGCCGTAGACCTTGCCGATCTCGTCGAGGGTCTTGGGCTGGCCGTCGGTCAGGCCGAAGCGCATCGAGACCACGCCGGCCTCGCGCTCGGAGAGCGTGTCGAGGACCGCGTGCAGCTGCTCCTGGAGCAACGTGAACGACACGGCGTCGGCCGGGACGATCGCCTCGGAGTCCTCGATGAGGTCACCGAACTCCGAGTCGCCGTCCTCACCGAGGGGCGTGTGCAGCGAGATGGGCTCGCGGCCGTACTTCTGGACCTCGATGACCTTCTCGGGGGTCATGTCGAGCTCGGTGGCCAGCTCCTCCGGGGTGGGCTCGCGACCCAGGTCCTGGAGCATCTGGCGCTGCACGCGGGCGAGCTTGTTGATGACCTCGACCATGTGCACCGGGATGCGGATGGTGCGGGCCTGGTCGGCCATCGCGCGGGTGATGGCCTGACGGATCCACCACGTCGCGTAGGTCGAGAACTTGTAGCCCTTGGTGTAGTCGAACTTCTCGACCGCACGGATCAGGCCCAGGTTGCCCTCCTGGATGAGGTCCAGGAAGAGCATGCCGCGGCCGGTGTAGCGCTTGGCCAGCGAGACCACGAGGCGGAGGTTCGCCTCGAGGAGGTGGTTCTTGGCCCGGCGACCGTCGTCGGCGATCCACTCGAGCTCCTCGAGCAGGTCGGCCTTGATGCGGCCACCCTTGGCGAGCTTCTCGTCCGCGAAGAGGCCGGCCTCGATCCGCTTGGCGAGCTCGACCTCCATCTCGGCGTTGAGCAGCGGGACCTTGCCGATCTGCTTGAGGTAGTCCTTCACCGGGTCGGCGGTGGCACCCGCGACGGTGACGGTCTGCTCGGGCTCGCCGGCGTCGTCCGAGGCGGAGACGACGAACGAGGCCTCCTTCTCGTCCTCCTTGATGGAGGGGTCCGCGGCGACGTCCTTCTCGAACTGCTCGTCGGAGACGTCCGGGAGGATCTTCTTGCCGTCGGGGCCGACCTGGGCGGCCTGCTGCTGGGCGACCTCGGCGACGGTGGGCTCGGCGCCCTTGCCGGCCTCGGCCGCGGTGGTCGCCGAGGCGGCCTTCTTCGCGGCGGGCTTCGCGGCGGTCGTCTTCGCGGCCGTGGTCTTCTTCGCTGCGGCCTTCTTGGCGGGGGCCTTGGAGGTCGCGGCGACGGCGCGGGTGGCACCGGCCGTGTCGATCTGCACGGTGATCCCCAGGCCCGACAGGTGCGCCAGCAGGGACTTGAGGTGGCGCGGCTCGACGGCCGCGTCCTCACTGGCCTGGCGGAGGTCGGCAGGGGTGACCACCCCACTGGGGGTACCCCGCTCGATGAGCTCCACGACTGCCGGGTGCTCCAGCACCTCGGCGGGGACCTTACGTGCGTTCGAAGTCACGAACACCTCTCGTGAACTGGCGTAGGGGCGCGGCAAAGCCCGGACTCGTCAAGCACCGCAGCGACCATTCTGCCACGCGCCTCCCAACACACCAGCATCCAGCCCCGGAAATCGGGGGTGTCCCAGCAGGTGGGCGGCCCGGCCTCGGTCTCAGCACTGTCCTGGCGGACGTTCAGGCTCCGTTCAGCCTACGTGGACGTGGGGACGACGAGCACGGTCGGGCTCGGCGCGTCGCAGGACCTCGCGGGTCACCGGGGCCACCTCACCGGCGCCGAAGAAGACGAAGCGGAGGAACTGACCCACCGGGTTGCCCTCGGTCCACTCGAAGTAGATGTGCGGCACCTTGCCGGTCAGGTCGCGCGCGGCCAGCGTCAGCGCGGCCAGGGCGTTGGGCACCGAGGACGCCTCGACCCGCAGCACGCGCCACTGCCCGTGCAGCACCTCGCCGCGCACGCGCAGGCTGCCCGCGAAGTCGGAGGGGTCGATGACCGTGACCTCGACGAACACGACGTCCCCCTCGTCGCGCAGGTCGTTGTCCCGCACCACCTGGCGGGTCTTGTCCTCGTACTCGACCGCGTCGCGGGTGCCGGGCTCGTTGGCCACGAGCCGGATGGCGCGCCGGGCGGTGTCACGCAGGAACTTCTCGGCCTTGGCGTCCAGCTCGACCTCGGTGACGCGCAGCTCGAACGCGCGTCGCACCCGCGAGTAGGCGGAGACCGCGATGATCAGCCCGATGAAGACGCCGGCGATCTTCACGCCGTCGGGGCGCTCCACGACGTTGCTGGCCGTGGTGTAGGCGAAGACCGCCGCCACGAGGCCGAAGCCGAGGGTGCGCCACGACTGGCGGGCGTGCCGGGCGGCCAGGGTCACCGCGACGGCGCCCGAGGTCATCAGCACCAGGACGCCGGTGGCGTAGGCGCCGCCCTGCGCGTCGACGTCCGCGTCGAAGAGCCAGGTGACGATCGCGGCGATGGCCAGCAGCACCAGGACGAGCGGGCGGACGGCCCGGGCCCAGTCCGGTGCCATCCCGTAGCGCGGCAGGTAGCGCGGGATCAGGTTGAGCAGGCCGGCCATCGCCGAGGCGCCGGCGAACCAGAGGATGGCGATGGTCGCCATGTCGTAGACGGTGCCCGGGCCGTCACCGAGGTAGTGGTGCGCCAGGTAGGCGATCGCCCGACCGTTGGCCTCTCCCCCGGGCTCCAGCTCCGCGTGCGGGACCAGCAGCGTGACGACCACGTTGGACGTCAGCAGGTAGCCGCTCATGATCAGCGCGGCCGTCGTCAGCAGCTTGCGAGCGCCGCGGATGCGGCCGTCGGGCCGCTGCTCGGTGTCGGCCTCGTCCCCGCGGATCTGCGGCATCACCGCGACGCCGGTCTCGAAGCCGCTCATGCCGAGCGCCAGCTGCGGGAAGACCAGCGCGGAGATGCCGAGCATCGTCCAGATGTCACCGTGTCGTGCGGTCAGCAGGTTGCCCCACTCCAGCACCAGGTCCGGGTGCGTGGCCACGTCCACGAGCCCCACGGTGATCACGACCGCGTTGATGCCGAGGAACGCCAGCACGAGCACCACCGCGACGCCGATGGCCTCGGAGAAGCCGCGCAGGAACACGACCCCCAAGGCCGCGATGAAGACCAGCGTGATGAGCACGGGGTGCTCGTCCCACGAGGCCGGCACGTGCGGGTTCTCCACCACGTGCGCCGTCGCGTCGGCGGCCGAGAGCGTGATGGTGATGAGGAAGTCGGTGGCCGCGAAGCCCAGCAGGACCAGGACGAACGCCTTGCCCTTCCAGAACGACAGCAGCCGCTCCAGCATCGCGATGGAGCCCTCGCCGTGCGGCGACTCCTGGGCCACGCGGCGGTAGACGGGCAGGGCGCCGAACAGCGTCAGCGCCACCAGCACCAGCGTCGCCAGGGGCGAGAGCAGCCCGGCGGCCAGCACCGCGATGCCCGGCTGGTAGGCGATCGTGGAGAAGTAGTCGACGCCGGTGAGGCAGACGACCCGGTACCAGGGGTGCCGCGTGTGCTCGGGCCGCGGGCGGCCGTGCGGTGCCTGGTGCGGCACCCGGTCCTCGAGGTCGGCCAGCATCCAGTCGCCGACCCGCTGTCCCAGGGTGGCCCCCTGCCGTTCGGCGCTGCCGCCGTCCACGAGGGTGGGTGCGGACGAGGCGGGGCTCGCGCCCGGCTCGGCGGGACCAGTGCTCATGCGCGCAAGAGTCCTCCCCCGCGGCCCCGTCCGCCAATCTGTGCACCGGTGGGCGGGGCAGGGCTCACATCAGCCCTGGGACGTGGCCGTGTGGGACTTGGCAGTCTTGGCAGCCGCCTTCATCTCCTTCTTGTGGTCGCGCACCTTCTGCAGGGACGCGCCGTCGACGACGTCCGCCACCGACCGGTAGCCCTGCTGGGAGTAGTCGCCCACGACCTTCTCCCAGCCCTCGGGGGCGGCACCGAGCTGCTTGCCCACGAGCGCCACGAAGATCTGGGCCTTCTGCTTGCCGAACCCGGGCAGCGCCTGCATGCGCTTGAGGAAGTCGCGACCGTCCGCGGCCTCCGTCCAGATCCGCTCGGCGTGGCCGTCGTACTCGTCGACGACGATCCGGGCGACCTCCTGCATCCGGGTGGCCATCGACCCCGGGAACCGGTGGATCGCCGGCTGCTGGGCGCAGAGCGAGGAGAACTCCTCGGGGTCGGCCTCCGCGATGGCCTTCGGGTCGAGCGAGCCCATGCGCTCCGCGACCTTCGCCGGCCCGCGGAACGCGTGCTCCATCGGGTACTGCTGGTCGAGCATCATGCCGATCAGCAGGGCGAACGGGTCGTCGGTCAGCAGCTGGTCGGCGGCGGCGTCGCCGGTGATCTGGAGGGCCATGGTGCGATCTTCTCAGAGCGGCTCAGGAGTCGAACAGCGCCAGCTCGCTGCCCCAGCCGTCGACGATCGGCACGAGCACCGGCTCCGGCTGCGAGCGGTCGAACTCTCGGCAGTGGTCCAGGACTCGCTCGAAGGTCTCCCGGATCGCGGCGGGGTCGCCGTCCAGGGTGCGCTCCACCAGGCTCAGCAGGCCGTCCGCCGTCCACCCCGGCAGCGGGTGCTGCTCGAGCTCCCACGGCAGGTACTTGTGGTACGGGCGAACGCGGCCGCCCAGCGAGAACACCGTGTCCAGGAGCCACGGCACGGACTCTGCGGCGTCCAGCCGTCGTTCCCGTACCCGGCCGTCCCGGTCACTCTTGAGCGCGCGGTAGGCGTAGTTGACCCACCCGTCCAGGCGGTCGTGCGTGACGAGGATCGACCGTGCCTCCTCGGGAGAGACGGTGGCCTGCCGCAGGGCCAGGTCGTCCAGCACGCCGCCGGTGCGGTCCAGCACGACGGGCGCCCAGGCGAACGACCAGCGGTACCACCAGTAATCGGTGCCGAACGGCGGGATCTCCGCCAGCTCCGAGAGGGACAGAGGGATCTCGTCGACCGCGGCGGTCTTGGTCGTGCGCCGGCCCGCAGCTGCGTCGTCCGTCAGCACCACGTAGACGTCGAGGTCCGAGCGCTCGGTGGCCAGCCCTCGGCCCGCCGAGCCCGACAGGATCAGCCCGAGCAGGTCGTCCCCGTGCGTGGCGTCGTTGCGTTCAGCGACCTCCGCCAGGAGGTTCGTCCTCTCCGGCGTCAGGTGCTCGGGCGAGGCCAGCGAGATCGCAGTCACGGCGCGACTGTCCCAGTCGAGCACAGCAGGGACAACGTGTTTGCAGAGCCGCCCAGCGGCCGTGCAACGACCGCACCGTGCCGGGACTCGTCGGGCCAGCCGCCAGCCCCCGTCCGTGGGGACGATCGCGCCGTGCACGTAGGACGACTCCGACGACGCCAGCCACCACACGACCGCGGCGGCCTCGGCGGCGCTGCCGAGGCGCTGGGCAGGAACCTCGGCGCGCACCGCTGCCAGGAAGGAGGGGTCCTCGACCGTCTCGGGCGGGAAGTAGGACGGGTTCTCGATGAAGTTGGGGGCCACGCCGTTGACCCGGACGCCCGACCCGGCCGCTTCCTTGGCGGCGCTGCGGACGACCGAGGCCTGGGCCGACCGAGCCGCCTCGTACGCGGCCACGGGGTGCCCGCTGGAGCGCAGGACCACGGCCGAGGTCGGGACCACCACCACCCCGTCCCCCTGGGCGCGCATGCCGGGCAGGCACGCGGCGAGGACCCAGAACAGCGGGTGCACCAGCCGGTCGAAGACCCCGACGAGGGTCGCGTCGTCGTGCTCCTCCACGGGCGCGACGGTGATCGGCACCTCGAGGTTGGCCACGAGGACGTCGAACGGCCCGTGCTCGGCCACGAACGCGGCCACCTCGGCGCGCGAGGTGAAGGGCGCCGCACGAGTGACGACCTCCTCGCCCTCGGCCCGGAACCGCTCGACCACCCCCGGCCCCAGGAAGTCGTTCGCGTCCGTCACCAGCACCCGTCGTCTCACGGCAGCGGCATTAGGAGACGGCCGGGCCCCCGCTCCACCCCCGGCACGCGCGGCCCCCGACTCGCCCACCGTGAGACCACCCGGGGCGCTCCCGGCCTGAGCCCTGGGCGACAGCGGCCCTCAGCGGGACCCGCGCAGCTCCGGGAAGTCGGAGTCGCGGAACTCGGTGCTGATGGAGGCCTCCGCCAGCTGCTCCTCCCGCCCACGCAGCTCGACCCGGCGGATCTTGCCGGAGATCGTCTTGGGCAGGTCGAAGAACTCCAGCCGCCGCACCCGCAGGTAGGGCGCGAGGTTCTCGCGGGCGTGCCGGAGCACGTCGCGCGCGGTCTCGGCGGTCGGCTCGTAGCCGGGGGCCAGCGCCACGTAGGCCTTCGGGACGGCCAGGCGCAGCGGGTCCGGCGCCGGCACGACCGCCGCCTCGGAGACCGCCGGGTGCTCGATGAGCACGCTCTCCAGCTCGAAGGGGCTGATCTTGTAGTCGGAGGCCTTGAACACGTCGTCCGTGCGCCCGACGTAGGTGAGGTAGCCGTCCTCGTCGCGGGTCGCCACGTCGCCGGTGTGGTACCAGCCGCCGGCCGTGGCCTCGGCCTGCCGCTCGGCATCACCCTGGTAGCCCGTCATCAGCGGCAGGGGCGAGGCTGAGAGGTCCAGGCACAGCTCGCCCTCGCCGACGCCCTCCACGAGTGCACCGGTGCGCTCGTCGACCAGCACCACGGGCACGCCGGGCAGCGGACGGCCCATCGAGCCCGGCTTGAGCACCGAGCCGGGGGTGTTGGCGATCTGGGCGGTGGTCTCGGTCTGGCCGTAGCCGTCGCGCACCCGCACGCCCCACATGCGCTCGACCTGCCCGATCACCTCGGGGTTGAGCGGCTCGCCGGCGCCCACGACCTCACGCAGGGCAGCGGGCTTGGCGCCGAGGTCGGCGTGGATGAGCATCCGCCACACCGTGGGCGGGGCGCACAGCGTCGTCACCCGCTCCTCCTCCAGGCGGGCGACGAGGCGGGAGGCGTCGAAGCGCGCGTAGGCGAGCACCACGGCGGTGGCGCCGGCGTTGAACGGCGCGAAGAAGGACGACCACGCGTGCTTGGCCCACCCGGGCGAGGAGATGTTGAGGTGCCGGTCGCTCGGCAGCAGGCCGAGCCAGAACATGGTGGTCAGGTGCCCGACCGGGTAGCTGACCTGGGTGTGCTGCACCAGCTTCGGCCGCGAGGTCGTGCCCGAGGTGAAGTAGAGGAGCAGGGGGTCGGACGGGGCGGTGCCGGGGTGCTCGAGCGCACCGGCCTCGCAGGCGTCCGCGTCGGACAGCGACAGCCAGCCGTCACGCTGCCCGGCCACGACGCGCAGCAGGGAGGCCGCCTCCGGCAGCACGTCGGCCTTCTCCGCGTCCTCCGGGGTGGTCACCACGGCACGCACCCCGGCCCGGTCGAGCCGGTCGGACAGCTCCGCCGACCCCGCCGCCATCGCCGTCGGCACCACGACGGCGCCCAGCTTCATGGCGCCGAGCATCGTGGTCCACAGCTCGACCTGGTTGCCGAGCATGATCATCACCGCGTCGCCGCGGCCGATCCCGTGGCCGGCGAGCCAGCGGGCGGTCCGGTCGGAGGCCTGGGCCAGCTCGTCGTAGGTCAACGCCTCGCGCGAGCCGTCCTCGTGCAGCACCACCAGAGCCTCGGCGTCGTTGCCACGGGCCGTGGCGTCGAACCAGTCGATGGCCCAGCACCAGCGCTCCCCCACGTCCGGGAACGTGAACCGCTCGAGCGCGGCCGCGTGGTCCTCGCGCAGGTCGAGCAGCAGGTCGCGCGCGGCGCGGAAGGCGTCGGTCGCGTCAGTCGCGTGGGTCAGCGCGTCGGTCATGGGGTCCTCCTCGAGCCCGCGGCTCGGGACCCGCGGACGCCCGCGGACTCTAGACCTCGCTCACCGCCGGTACCGGGACGGGTGCGACCGGTACCGGCGGTGAGCCGACGAACCTCCTGGGCTCAGAGCGCCGCGTACACCGCCTGCTCGACGGCGCCGTAGAGCTTCCACGCGTCCTCGGTCACGAACGGCAGGGAGTTCGTGTAGATCGAGGCCGCGACCCCGGTGGTGCGGTCGATGAAGAAGTGGGTGTTGAACAGCCCGGCCCAGGCGCCCGTGCCCGCACGCCGGCCGCCGGGCACGTCGTGGTTGTTGATGAGGAGGCCGTAGCCCCAGGTCCAGCCCGGGCCGACGCGCAGGGTGCTGGTGATCGGCGGGTCCGCCGTGGGGATCTCCTCCGGGAAGGAGAGGTCGCCCAGCTGGTGCGAGAAGGCCTGGTCGACCATCTGCTCCGAGAGGATGCGGGTGCCGTCCAGCTCACCTCCGCGCAGCAGGGCCCGCTGGAAGCGCAGGTAGTCGCGAGGAGTGGAGTAGAGGCCGTGGCCGCCGGCCCACCAGTCCGGGTGCTCGTTGAGGATGCCGCCGGCCGAGACCCAGCCCTCCTCCCCGGGCACGTGCACCATCGCGAGGTCGTCCTGCCGGACCTCGGAGAGGTGGAAGGTCGTGTCGCCCATGCCGAGCGGGCCTGTGACGTTCTCGCCGATGACGACGTCGAGGGTGGTGCCCGCGACCGACTCGACGACCTTGCCGAGCCAGTCGGTGTTGATGCCGTAGGTGAAGGTCTCGCCGGGGTGGGCGACCATCGGCGCCTTGAACGCCTCCGCGGAGCCGGGCACGACGTTGGGGACGCCGGTGGCGGCCTCGAACCTCACCAGGTCCTCGCTCCAGAACCAGTAGCCGAGACCGCTGGTGTGGGTGACGAGGTGGCGCACCGTCGCCGGCGTGCGGGGCTCGACGAGCACGGGGGTGTCGCCGTCCCAGCCCTCGAGGACCTGCACCTCCTTGAACTCCGGGCAGTAGTCGGTGACAGGGGCGTCCAGGTCGAGCAGACCCTTCTCGACCTGCTGCAGCGCGGCGGTGGTGGCGATCATCTTCGTCATCGACATGATCCGGAACGGCGTGGACGCACCGACCGTGCCGCCGTCCTGCCCCGCGACGGGTGCGCCGGCCCCGCCCTCGTACAGGGTGCCGTCGGCGTCGCCGACGATCGCCGCCACGTGCGGCACCGCGCCGGAGGCGACCGCCTCGGCGAGGATCGCGTCGAGTGCCTGGGAGTCGATGGACCTGGTCATGGATGCCTCCTGAGGAAGACTGGACGGTGAGGGCCTCAGGCTGTCGCCGTCGTCGTCACGCGGGAACCGACGCCGCGACGCAGTTGGCGATGTGACACCCGCCACATGGCGGGTGACGGGACGGCGCCCGGCGCCGAGGCGGCAGATCTCTCGTCAGCAGGGTGTGACCGGGCTTACCCTGCGCCGGTGACAGGAACCGCCCGACCCGACTTCGACCCCGAGCTCAGGGCCGGGCTCGCCGTCGTCGGCGGCATGTTCCCGCCGACCATCACCCCCGACCTGATCGCGTTCATGCGGGTCTCCTACGCGTCGGCGCCGCCGGAGCAGGTGCTGGCAGGGCGGGCGATCGAGCGGGCCGACCACGTGCTGTCCGGGCACGCCGGCGGCGAGGTCGTCGTGTCCGTGCTGCGCCCCGCCGGCGTCACCACTCCACGGCCCGGTGTGCTGTACGCGCACTCCGGCGGGCTGATGTTCGGCGACCGCTTCAGCGGCCTCGACCTGGTGCTCGACTGGGTGGAGCGGCTCGGCGTCGTCCTCGTGACCGTCGAGTACCGCCTCGCCCCCGAGCACCCCGAGCCCTACCCCCGCGAGGACTGCTACGCCGCGCTGGAGTGGCTCGCGTC
The DNA here is from genome assembly GCF_023554635.1 of Nocardioides bruguierae. Taxonomy (NCBI): domain Bacteria; kingdom Bacillati; phylum Actinomycetota; class Actinomycetes; order Propionibacteriales; family Nocardioidaceae; genus Nocardioides; species Nocardioides bruguierae. Next base: position 89,817 of record NZ_JAMJPH010000003.1, on the reverse strand, counting down.
GCGGGCGGGCGACCTGGGAGTGCGGCTCGACCGGCTGCTGGTGGCCGGCGCCAGCGCGGGCGGCGGCATCGCGGCGGGCCTGGCGCTCGCGGCCCGAGACCGGGGTGGCCCGCGACTGGTCGGCCAGGTGCTCGACTACCCGATGCTGGACGACCGTCTGCACACCGCCTCCACCCACCAGTTCGACGGCGTGGGGGTCTGGGACAGGGTGAGCAACGAGACCGGCTGGGACGCGTTGCTCGGCACCGCTCGAGGCGGCGACGGTGTCTCCCCGTACGCGGTCCCCGCTCGCGCCCTGGACCTCTCCGACCTGCCGCCCGCCTTCGTCGACGTCGGAGCCGCCGAGATCTTCCGCGACGAGGCCATCGCCTACGCCGACCGCCTCTGGCAGGCCGGCGGCGACGCGGAGCTGCACGTGTGGGGCGGCGCCTTCCACGCGTGCGACATCTTCGCCCCGCACACCTCCGTCGGCCGGGCCATGATCGGCGCCCGCAACGGGTGGGTCGAGAAGGTGCTGGCCGACTGATGACGGGCCGACTGATGAGGGGCCGACGGATGAGCGCCGAGACGAGTGGGCGGAGGTAGACGTGCAGGAGCTGCTGGGCCGGATCAGCCGGCTGGACGCCAGCGCCAGCCTGGGGCTGCGCGTCATCGCGTGCTTCGACGAGCTCGTCGTCGGCAACGTCAACACCCGCGGGCTCCTCGCGGCGGCCGCGTCCTTGGCCGGCTGCCCCGCCGGGTCCCGGGTGGACGTCCGTGCCTCCGGCACCGAGCGGAGCGCGCGGGTCGTGCGGGTGGACCCCCGCGGGAACCTGCTGGACGGCGACCCGCCGCCCCACCTGAGCAGCGCCCACCCGGCCGCGGGCCTGGAGGTGTGGCTCGAGCGCGAGGGCGACCCCCTGCCCAACGACAGCATGATCCTGGAGCGTCTCGGGCTCGCGGTGCGGCTCCGGCACGGGCTGGACCGCCGCGACCTCGACCACCGCCGCCACCTCGGCGTGCTGACCGATCGCCAGGCCGACGTGGAGGACAGGGTCGCCGCCGGCGAGGCGCTCGGTCTGACCACCCACGCGCGCTACCGCGTGGCCGCCGCTCCGCTGTTCGCGGTCTGGACGCAGCACCCGGCCGGCCCCGAGGACGTGCTCCCGACCCGGCACGGGCCCATCCACGCCGTCGTGCTGCCCGAGAGCCACGAGCCCTTCGAGGCCAGCCCGTGCGGCCTCGGCCCCGCTGCCCCTCTCGAGCGCCTGCACGACTCGTTCCGGGTCGCGATGGTCGCGCTGCGGCTGGCCCGACCGCCCGAGGAGCCCCTCGTGGACGCCGACACCTACGGCGGCCTCGTCGCGCTGCTCGCCGACAGCGGCGAGGACAGCCACCAGCCCGACCTCGAGGGCATGGCGCGGGTCGCCGAGCAGCCCTGGGGGCTGCCCACGGTCGACGCCCTGGTGCGGACCCAGTCGGTGCGTGAGGCGGCCAGGCTGGCCGGCGTGCACCACAGCACCCTCGGCGCTCGGCTGACCACCATCAGCGACCTGCTCGGCTACGACCCGCTGGGCGGCTTCGGCCGCGCGCGGCTCGGCATGGCCTACCTGGGTCACCGGCTGCGTCACTCCACGGTGCTGGACCTGCCCGCGCCTCGCTGAGACCCTGCCTGGCCCTGGGGGGCGCCGGCCCCGCCTCGTCCGCTCGGGCGGTGCACACCCCCGGTCGCGGTCACTAGGTTGACGCGCGTCCCGGGACCGGGACTCCCCGCCGCACCAGGAGCCCCGCGTTGCCCGAGCAGACCCCCGAGCACACCCCCGAGCGCACCCCCGAGCGGCCGTCCGCTGATCCCTGCGCGGATACCGTGGCTGACGGGCTCCCGACCTACGAGGCGGCCATCGGCCAGGGCATCCGGTGGGCGTCGTCGTGGACCCTACGGTGGCTGATCATCGGCCTCGGCGTCGCCGCCACGCTGTGGGTCGTCGGTCTCCTGTGGCCGGCGGTCTTCCCCATCCTGCTCGGCCTGATCGTCGCCACCGTGCTGGCGCCTCCGGCCCGGTTCCTCCAGCAGCGGCTCCACTTCCCCTCGGCCCTCGCCGCGGCGACCGTGCTCGTGGTGGGGCTGGGTGCGCTCGGTGGTGTGGTGGCGGCGGTGCTCCCCTCGGTCGTCTCGCAGGGCAGCGAGCTGGGCAGCAGCATCACCGGGGGCCTGCGCCAGCTGCAGGAGGTCGCGGTCAACGCCGGCATCGGCATCGACCAGTCCGACATCGACTCCGCCGTCGACGAGATGGTCTCCCGCGTCCGGTCCAGCTCCGGCAGCATCGCCACCGGCGTCCTCACCGGCGTCAACGCGGTGACCTCGGGCCTGGTCACCGGGCTGCTGACGTTGGTGCTGGCGTTCCTCTTCGTCAAGGACGGCGAGCGGTTCCTGCCCTGGCTCGGCGGTCTGCTGGGCCCGCGCACCGGCCCCCACGTCACCGAGGTGCTGGGCCGCTCGTGGGACACCCTCGGCGGGTTCATCCGCGCCCAGGCGGTCGTCGGCTTCCTCGACGCGGTCTTCATCGCGATCGGCCTGGTGCTGCTGGGGGTGCCGCTGGTCCTGCCGCTGGCACTGCTCACGTTCCTGGCGGCGTTCGTGCCCGTGGTCGGTGCGGTGGCGGCCGGCGCCGTGGCCGTGCTGGTCGCGCTGGTCGACCAGGGGCCGATCACGGCGCTGCTCGTGATCGGGCTCGTCGTGCTCGTCCAGAACGTCGAGGGCAACCTGCTCTCCCCCTGGCTCCAGGGGCGGAGCCTGCGGCTGCACGCGGGCGTCGTCCTCCTCTCGGTGACGCTGGGCAGCAGCCTGTTCGGCGTGGCCGGGGCGTTCCTCGCCGTCCCGACCGCCGCCGTCCTCGGCGTGCTCTCCCGCTACCTCGTCGAGCAGGCCCGGCTGGCCGCCGGGGAGACCGTGCACACCGACGCGGCCGACGGCGACGACGGACCCGACGACACTGCCGAGGACACGCAGCAGGTCAGCCCCGCGTAGCCCCCAGCTGCACCAGGTCGGGCTCCCCCGCCGGCACCGACGGCGCGCAGCAGAACGCGGCGGGCGCACCGTCGAACGCGGGTGCCGCGCCGCACACGCCGGTCTCGGGCAGCACGAGCTCGACGGACGCGGCGGCCTCGTGGTCGCCCGCGACCTCGGCGACGATGGACCGGACCTGCTCGAACCCGGTCAGCGCGAGGAAGCTGGGCGCGCAGCCGTAGGACTTCATCCCGGCCAGGTACAGCGCGCCCTCGGGCTGGCGCAGCATCGCCGCGCCGTGCGGGGCCACGGTGCCGCAGGAGTGGTGGGCGGGGTGGATCTCCTCGGCCAGCCCGCGCGGGCAGCCGAGCTCGGGGTCGAGGTCGAGGTGCACCTGCTCCAGCCAGGAGTGGTCGGGCCGGAAGCCGGTGACGGCCACGACGTGGTCGACGTCGCCGACGCGGGCGCCGTCGAGGGAGACCAGGCTCAGCCGACCGTCGTCGGCCTGCTCGAGGGCGGCGGTGCGGAACCCGGTGACGGTCGTGACGACCTCGGACCCGGCCACCGACCGCGCCGCCTCGCCGAGACGTCCGCGGTTCTCCAGCTCGTCCGCCTCCCCGCCACCGAAGGCCCGCGCGGTGTCACCCCGACGCAGCAGCCAGGTGACCCGGCTGCCGGGGTGGGCCGTGGCCAGACGGCCGAGGGCCACGAGGGCGTTCTGTGCGGAGGCGCCGGCGCCCGCGACCACGACGTGCGCGCCGGCGAGCCGGGCGACCACGGCCGGGTCCTCGACGTCGGGCACGGCGTAGGTGACGGCGTCCGCGTGCGCCCGCTCGCCGGGCACGGGCCAGCCGTCGGCGCCCAGCGGGTTGGGCCGACCGGCGGTGCCGGAGCAGTCCACGACCGCGGCCGCGCGCAGCGTCTCCTCGTGCCCGGCCCCGGTGACGAGGTGCACGGCGAACGGGACGTCCTCCCGGCCACCGGCGACCAGCAGGTCCCGCCCCTCGCGGGCGACGCCCTCCACCCGGGCCCCCGTGCGCAGGTCGACGCCGGCGTCCACCAGCACCCGGGCGAGCGGCGCGAGGTACTCCCGCACCCAGCCGCGCCCGTCGGGCACGGCGTCGGGGTCCGGCGCAGCCCAGCCCGCGGCCTCGAGCAGGCGGCGGGCCGCCGCGTCGACCAGCTCCGACCAGGGCGAGAACAGCCGCACGTGGCCCCAGCCGAGCACTGCCTCGCCCACCTCCCCCTGCTCCAGGACGACGGTGGGCAGACCGCGCTCGATGGCGTGCGCCGCCGCGGCCAGACCGATGGGGCCCGCGCCGACGACGACGAGCGGGAGCTGATGCGTGGGGAGCACGGTGTCCTCCTGGAACGGGACTCGAACGATCATTGATTGATGCCGATCGATGAATGCGCCCACCGTGGCAGATTCATCGACGTCCGTCAATGATCGACAGTCGTCAATGGATCACGTACCGTGCCGCCATGAGCCAGACGCTGGAGCCCGCCGCGGCCGAGACCTACGCGTCCTGGTTCGCCGTGCTCGCGGACCCGACGCGGGTGCGGCTGCTGCACGCGGTCGCCTCGGCGCCAACCGGCGCGACCCGCGTGGGCGACCTCGCGACCCGGCTCGGCATCAGCCAGCCGACGGTGTCCCACCACGTCAAGCGTCTCGCCGAGGTCGGCTTCGTGAGCCTGGAGAAGGTCGGCACCTCCACGGTGGTGGCCGTCGACGAGACCTGCTGCACCGGTCTGCCGCACGCCGCGGACGTGGTGATGGGCGCACTCGCCACCCGTCCCTGCTGCCCGGCCGACCTGCCGGTCGACGTGAGCACCCGGGCCATGACCGACGCGGACCTCCCCCGCGTCCGGGAGATCTACGCGCAGGGCATCGCCACGCGCAACGCCACCTTCGAGACCGAGGTGCCCGAGGTCGACGCGCTGCGGCACAAGTGGGTCGAGGGGCACCGGTGGGTGGCGGAGGCGGACGCGGACGGTGAGCGTCGCCTGGTCGGCTGGACGGCGGTCTCCCCCGTCTCGGCCCGGGCCTGCTACGCCGGGGTCGGCGAGACGTCCGTCTACGTGGCCGAGGAGGCCCGCGGCCGGGGCGTGGGCAAGGCACTGGTGCACCGCCAGGTCACCGAGGCCGACGCCGGCGGGCTGTGGACGCTGCAGACCTCGATCTTTCCCGAGAACCGAGCCAGCATCGCGCTGCACCACGCCGCCGGCTACGAGACCCTCGCGGTGCGCTCGCGCATCGCCACCCTGGACGGGGTCTGGCGCGACACGGTGCTGCTCGAGCGGCGCCGCGAGGACTGAGACGCGCCGCGCGCTGGGGCCGCCGTCACGCCGCCCGGACGGGACAGTATCCAGGGCGGCGAGACGGCGGTGGTGGACCGGGGGCGCAGAGCGCCAGGGGTACCGGCCGCAGCCGACCCTAGGGGCCCGAAGTCCCGCCTCGTCGAGGATTCACAGGAATCCTGTGAGAGAACGCCTGCTCCGGGGCGCGCGGTCTGGACGTGGCTTGCTCAGCAGGCATGACTCCGCCCACAGGCGTCACGCAGGACGTCTCGGCTGACACCTGTTCCGCATGCGGAGCCGGGTGGTGGACCGGGCGGCCCACACCGTGACGGTGCTCAGCTGCCCTTGACCGCGAGGACCGGGCAGTGGGCGTCCAACAGCACCCGCTGCGCGTTGCTGCCGAGGATCAGCTTGCCGACCGGCGAGCGTCGACGCAGCCCGATGACCAGCAGCTCGGCGTCGCTGGCCTCCGCGATGGAGAGCAGGTCCTCGGACGGCTCGTAGCCACGCACCAGCTGGCGGATCTCGTAGTCGACGCCGGACTCCTCCAGCAGCGCCTTGACCGTGGTCAGCGAGGCCTCGGCGTCGTCCGCCGCGTCGCTGTCGAAGTCGCGACCACCGCGGTGGGAGTCCACGACGACCAGCGTGACCTCGCGGCGCTTCGCCTCCGACACCGCTGCGCGAAGCGCTGCCTCGCCCTCCGGCTTGGGGACGTAACCCACCACGACCGTGCTCATGTCGACCTCCCGCCTCGGCCCCGGCCTCCGCCAGGGACGCGTGCGCCCGGGCGACCCCGAGCGCGGACGCCGGCTCCTGCACCGGCAGCGCCGACGCTACCGAACTCCGCACCACCCGTCTCGGGGCCTTGGCCACCCGCACGTCGCGCGGCGTGTCACGCCGACCCTGTCCCGGCCCCACGGCGGCGCTCGGCCTGCCAGAATGCGGCCCAGCACCCGCCACGCCCTTGGAGACGGACGGAGCAGCACCGTGGACCCGACGAGCATCACCCTGCTGGCCGCGCTCGCGGGCGGCCTGACGGCCACGGCCCTGCGTCTGCCGCCGCTGCTCGGCTTCCTCGCCGCCGGCTTCGTGCTCCACGGGCTGGGTGTGCCGGAGGTGCCGGTGGTCTCGCTGGCCGCCGACCTCGGCGTCACGCTGCTGCTGTTCTCGGTGGGCCTCAAGGTCAACGTCCGCACCCTCGTGCGGCGCGAGGTGCTCGGGGTCGGGGCCCTGCACATGGTGCTCACGACGGCGCTCGTCGCCCTCGTCCTCGTCGCGCTCGGCCTCACGGGCTGGGCGATCGTCGGCGGCACGGACTGGCGCACCGCGATCCTCGTCGGGTTCTCGCTGTCCTTCGCCAGCACCGTCTTCGTCGTGAAGGTGCTCGAGGAGCAGTCCGGCTCGCGCTCGCTGGCCGGCCGCACCGCCATCGGCATCCTGGTCCTCCAGGACCTGGCGGCCGTCGTCTTCCTCACCGCCTCGCACGGGTCGTTGCCCGGGCCGGAGGCGCTGCTGGTGCTGCTCCTGCTGCCCGGGAGCCTGGTCCTGCGTCGGGTCCTGGACCGTCTGGGCCACGCCGAGCTGCGCCCGCTCTTCGGCGTCGTGCTCGCGCTGGTCCCGGGGTACGCCCTGTTCGACGCCGTCGGGCTCAAGGGCGACCTGGGGGCGCTGGCGATCGGCATGCTGCTGGCCAGCCACCCCGGATCCGAGGCCCTGTCCAAGAGCCTGCTCTCGGTCAAGGACCTCTTCCTCGTGGGGTTCTTCCTCTCCATCGGGTTCACCGGCATCCCGGACCTGCCCCACCTGCTCATCGCCCTCGGCCTCGTGGCGCTGATCCCCCTGCGCGGCCTCGCCCTGGCCTGGCTGCTGTGGTGGGCCGGGCTGCGCCGCCGCACCTCCGTGGTCACGGCGACGGCGATGGCCAACTACTCGGAGTTCGCGCTGATCGTGGCCGTCGCGGCGCCCGCGAGCCTGCTCGGGCCCGAGTGGGTCGGGGTGCTCGCCACCGCCATCGCGGTGAGCTTCGTGCTCGGCACCGTCACGCGACACCCGGAGTGGGTCGTCCGGGTCACCTCGCGGCTCATGCCCGACCGCCCCAGCGAGCGCCTCCACCCCGACGACCGGCCCGTGGACGTCGGGCACCACCAGGCCGTCGTCCTCGGGATGGGGCGCGTCGGCCGCTCCGCCTACGAGCGGCTCGCCGGGGAGCACGGGCTCTCGGTGGTCGGGGTGGAGAACTCGGTCGAGCGGGCCGAGAAGCTGCGCGCCGACGGCCTGGACGTCGTGGAGGGAGACGCCACCGACCCGGAGTTCTGGGACCGCGTGCGCACCGGTGACGTGGCCGTGGTCCTGCTGGCCATGCCCTTCCACGGCAACAACATCGAGGCGCTCAGCCACCTGCGCGGCTCGGGCTACGAGGGCACCGTCGCGGTCGTCGCCCAGCAGGACAGCGACCTCGAGCACGCACGCCGGGCCGGTGCGGCCACCGGCCTCCAACTCTACGACGGAGCCGGTGCGGAGCTCGCGGACCGTGCCGTGCGCGCGCTTCCGGGTGCCTGAGCCGCCGCTCCTCATCACCCTGTGGAGAGCCGGTCGCGCCCCGGGCCCGACCGGAGCAGACTCCAGGCGTGCCCCTCTCCCCATCTGACGTCCCCCTCGTCGCGGGGGACCTGGGTGGGGACGGCGGCGGCCTGCCGTCCTGCCCGTCCGCTGCCACCACCGCCGCGCTCCGACGAGCCGTCTACGACCTGGCCACCGGTGAGCGCCGCCGCCGTCCGCCGGCGCGGCTGCACGTCGGGCTGCCCGGCGGCAGGGTCCGCGTGCTGGCGGCGGACCGCACCGACCTCGACGCCGCCCTGCGCACCGACCTGCTCGTCACGCTGCTCCTGGCCGCGTGGCAGGACCTCGATGCACGGCCGCTGGTCTGGCTGACCCGCACCGGACCCCTGGACCTGCAGGACGCGGACGCCGCCTGGTTGTCGGCCGCACGCGCCGCGGCCGCCGAGCTGGGCTCAGGCCTGGTGTTCGTGGTCGTCACCCGCAGCGGCTGGTGGGACCCGCGCAGCGGCACGACGCGGCGGTGGAAACGGATGCGCCGACGCTAGACGTCAGTGCCGGGTGCCCCTGCTGGTCACTGCTGGGCCCAGGTGTGGACGGGCTCGCCCGAGCGCTGGTGCTCGAGGTACTCCCCCAGCACGACGCGCAGCGCCTCCTCACGCCCCAGGTCGGAGTGGGAACGGACCCTCCCCACGAACCACTCGGCGCCGTTGGTGCCCAGCAGGCAGCGCTGCTCGATGATGCCGAGCAGCCGGTCGCGCTCCGCGGGGTCGACGCCCCACGAGGCCAGCCCCTCGTGCGCCAGCGGCAGCAGCCGTCGCAGCACGAGCTCGGTGGCCGCCACCTGCCCGACGCCCGGCCAGTAGACCTGGGCGTCGATCCCGTCGCGGGCACCGATGCGGAAGTTCTCCTCGGCCGCGGAGAAGGACATCTGCGACCACAGCGGACGGGGCGAGGACGCCAGTGCGCGCACCAGGCCGAAGTAGAAGGCGGCGTTGGCCACGGTGTCGACGACGGTCGGGCCGGCGGCCAGCACCCGGTTCTCCACCCGCAGGTGCGGCACGTCGTCCACCACGTCGTAGACCGGGCGGTTCCACCGGTAGACGGTGCCGTTGTGCAGCCGCAGCTCGGCCAGGCTCGGCGTGCCGCCGGCCTCGAGCACGGCCACGGGGTCCTCGTCCTCGACGACGGGGAGCAAGGCGGGGAAGTAGCGGACGTTCTCCTCGAACAGGTCGAAGACCGAGGTGATCCACCGCTCGCCGAACCACACGCGCGGTCGGACGCCCTGGGCCTTGAGCTCGGCCGACCGGGTGTCGGTGGCCTGCTCGAACAGCGGGATGCGGCTCTCGCGCCACAGCTCGTGCCCCAGCAGGTAGGGCGCGTTGGCACCGACGGCCAGCTGGACGCCGGCGATGGCCTGCGAGGCGTTCCAGACCGCGGCGAAGCGTGAGGGGGTGGTCTGCACGTGGAACTGGGTCGAGGTGCAGGCGGCCTCCGGCATGATCGTGTCCGTCGAGGTCTGCAGCCGCTCGGTGCCCTCGATGTCGATCGTGATGTCCTCGCCGCGTGCGTCGAGGATCTGGTCCGAGAGCAGCCGGTACCGCGGGTTCGCGGTGATCATGTCGGGCTCGAGGTGCCGGGGCGTGAGCGTGGGCAGGATGCCGACCAGGGCGATCCGGTCCCCGCGACGCCCGGCCGCGTCGTCCGCCCGCTCGACCCGCTCGCGCAGGCCCTCCTCCAGGGCGCGCAGGCCACCGTCGCGCAGCCTGCCCGGGGGCACGTTGATCTCGAGGTTGAAGCGCCCGAGCTCGGTGGTGAAGTCCTCGTCGTCGAGGTCGGCCAGCGTCTCCTCGTTGTGCAGGGACGGCCGCCCGTCGGCGTCGACCAGGTTGAGCTCCAGCTCCAGGCCCGTCATCGGGTCGTCGGTGTCGAAGACCGACTCGTGCAGCATCCTCGCCAGCACGTCCAGGCAGCGCCGCACCTTGGCGCGGTGCGCCGTGCGGTCGGCCCGGGTGAACTGCTGGTCGTCGACCTCCTCGCCCATGGACCGAGATCCTAGATGTGCGGCTCCTCACCCGCCCGGGAGGACGACTCACCCGGCCCGGCTGACCCGGTCCCAGTCGTGCGGGGGCACGGCGTGCTCGAGGAGGAACGAGACCTGCACCGCCATCGGGTGGTCGGGCTCGACCTCCAGGCACCGGTCCAGCGCGCACCAGGCCAGCGCTCCGTGCCCGGCCAGCCAGGCCGCGAACCCGAGCATCGCTGCCGCATCGGCCACGTGCGGCTCGGGCGCCCGCCGCACCACGTCGGTCCAGAACCCGACGTGGTCGGGGGCGGTGTCGCGACGCATGTGCATCCAGGCCGCGTCCCGGGCGTCGACGTCCTCGAGCGCCAGCAGGAGACCGGCGACCTCGGCGTCGGAGGCGGCCGCGCTGCCCGGGACCCGGCGGTCCAGCAGGTCGGTGACGGCCGCGGCCGTGCGGGCGGTCGCCCCGTTCGCAGACCCGCACGCGGACCCGGGTGCGGGGCCGAGCGCCCGCTCCACCGCACCGGTCGCCTCCTCGTCCCGGGCGAGGGTGGCCGCGAGGTCCTCGCGCGAGCCGTGCGTGACCCGCCCCTCCACCACACTGCGCACGGCGAAGGGGTGGGGGCCGTCCGGCAGCGGCGTGCCGTCGCCGGTGGCGCCGGGCCCGGCGGCGGGCCACCAGACGCCGCCGTCGACCCGCAGCGCCTCCACGACCTCGATGCCGGCGGCGGTGAAGGCCCGCTCCAGGGCCTCCGCGGTGCGGCGGGCCTGACGTCGTCGGCGGGCGTGGAGCACGAGGACGACGCGACGCACGCCGTGGCGCAGCGACGGCTCGAGCAGGGAGTCGACGACCTCGGCCAGGGCGTGGCCCCCGCGGTCGTCCACGGGTGGCAGGTCGACCCGCGCGTGGAACTGACGGGTCGCGCCGAAGGTGAGCATCGTGACCGACTCGGAGGGCTCGAACCCGAGCACCACCGGCACGAGGGCGACGAGGTCCTCGGGGCTGCGGGCGGTGTAGCGGGCCGGTCGGCCGGGGTGGGGGACGGAGGTGCGGGGTGCAGGTGTCATGACTCGACCCTCGGCCCACGCAGGTGCCCGTGGGGCGCTGCTTCCCGCGGCTGTGGAGGAGGTCGTCGCGGCCGGTGCCTGTGGACGCCGGGTGGCCCGGGTGCACGAGGGCGAGGATGGGTCGGCTGTCGGCGCCTGGGAGTAGGTTCTCGCGCCGTGCGCGCCCACGCCTCCGTCCTCCACCTCGACCTGGATGCGTTCTTCGCCTCGGTCGAGCAGCGGGACAAGCCGTCGCTGCGGGGCAAGCCCGTCGTCGTGGGCGGCGTGGGCGGCCGCGGCGTCGTCGCCACCGCCTCCTACGAGGCCCGCCGGTACGGGGTCCGCTCGGCCATGTCGACGCGGGAGGCTCGCAGCCGGTGCCCCCACGCGGCCTTCCTGACCGGGCGTTTCGGGGCCTACCGCGAGGCCAGCCGTCAGGTCATGGCCGCGCTGCGCGAGGTGAGCCCGCTGGTGGAGCCGCTCTCGCTGGACGAGGCGTTCGTCGACCTCGCCGCGGCGGACCTGCCCGACCTGGAGGTCGACACCGTGACCGGCGTGGCCGAGCGCCTGCGCCGGCGGGTCACCGAGGCCACCGACGGGCTGACCTCCTCGGTGGGCCTGGCCAGCAGCAAGTTCCTCGCCAAGGTCGCCAGCGACCTCGACAAGCCCGACGGCCTGGTGGTCGTGCCGCCCGGCACCGAGACCGAGCTGCTGCGCCCGATGGCCGTCACCGTCATCCCGGGCGTCGGGCCCGCCACGGCCGAGCGGCTGCGCCGCGCCGGGGTGACCACGGTGGCCGACCTGGAGCGGGTGCCCCTGGAGGAGCTGGTCTCCCTGCTCGGCAAGGCGCACGGCGGCAGCCTGCACCTGCTGGCCCGGGCCCGTGACGACCGGCCGGTGGTGCCGGAGCGGGAGGCCAAGTCCGTCAGCGTCGAGGCGACCTACGACAGCGACCTCTCCGACGTGCGCGTGATGGAGGCGGTGCTGACCCGGCAGGCCGCCGACGTCGCCCGCCGGCTGCGGGAGTCCGGAGCCTCGGGCCGCACGGTGAGCATCAAGGTGCGGCTGCACGACTTCACCACCGTCTCCCGCTCCAGCACCCTCTCCTCGCCCACCGACGACCCGGGCGTCGTCGCGCGCCTGGCCCGAGCGCTGCTCGCCGAGCTGGCCGCGGGCCCGGACGTCGGCGTCCAGCTGCGCGGGGGCGTGCGCCTCCTCGGCGTCGGCGTCTCCGGCCTGGCCGACTGGGTGCAGGAGGACCTGTTCTCCAGCCTCGAGGAGCCCGAGGACGACGAGGCCGAGGACCTCCCCGAGCCACCCCGTGCCCGCCAGGGCTCCGCGTTCGCCCCGGGGGTGGACGTCGAGCACGTCGAGCACGGTCGCGGCTGGGTGTGGGGGGCCGGACGCGGCGTGGTCACCGTCAGGTTCGAGACCCGCGAGTCCCCCGCCGGTCCGGTGCGCTCCTTCTCGCTGGAGGACCCGGACCTGCGCCTGTGGACCCCCGAGGTGCCGGAGGGCGACGACCCGCTGGCCTGAGGCACCAGGTGTGAGGCGTCAGGCCCGACGGAAGCGGACCTGCTCCCCCGGCCTGGCCTGCAGCAGGCGAGGGAGGTCGCGGGGGTCCACGACCGCGACCACCGGGTAGCCACCGGTGGTGGGGTGGTCGGGCCCGAAGACGACGGGCGTCCCCGACGGCGGCACCTGCACCGCCCCCAGCACCACGGCCTCGCTGGCCAGCTCGCCGGTGCGCGTGAGCGGGAGCGCCGGGCCGGCCAGCCGCACCCCGACCCGGTCGGAGTCGGCGGCCACCTCCCACGCGCACCGTGCCAGGTGCGCACGAGGGTCGGGGCCACGCCAGTCGGGCCGAGGGCCCGGGTGCAGCCGCAGTGGCCCGCTGCCCGCCGGTGGGGGCACGTCCAGGGGCGCGGGCCGGCCGGCGTCCTCGAGGAGAGCGACCTCCTGCCCGACCTCGAGCGGCCGCGGGCCGAGGCCCGAGAGCGTGTCCCCGGACCGTGACCCCAGGACCGCGGGGACGTCCACCCCGCCGCCCAGCGCCAGCCACGACCGCAGTCCGGTGGGTGGGTGCCCGAGCGTGATCCGCGCCCCGGGCGCGGCCCACACGGGCTCGGCGACCGGTCGGGCACGTCCGTCGACGAGCAGCGGGGCGGGAGCACCGGTGAGGGCCACCCAGCGGCCGGGGCCGCGCAGGCGCAGGGCCAGCCCGCCCAGCACGACCTCGAGCAGGGCCGAGCCGGGTGCGCCGACGAGGCGGCGGGCCAGGTCGGCGGCGGCCGGGTCGGCGGGCCCGGAGCGCGGCACCCCCAGGTGCGCCCAGCCGGGACGCCCGTCGTCCACCACGAGGACGGGGCCGCCGACCCGCTCCACCAGGAGGCCGCTCATCGCACCGCCACGAACCGGACGCGCGTGCCCGGGGCCAGCAGCGCGGGCTGGTCGGCCGCGACGTCCCACAGGTCCAGGTCGGTGCGGCCGATCAGCTGCCAGCCGCCCGGCGACGCGGTCGGGTAGACCCCGCACCAGCCACCCGCGAGCGCGACCGAGCCCGCCGGCACCCGGGGACGCGGGGAGGCACGGCGCGGCACCGACCAGGGCCAGGTGGTCTCCCCCGGGCGCCGCGGGTCGGCGGACCCGAGGCCGGTGAGGTAGGCGAAGCCGGGGGCGAACCCGCAGAAGGCGCTGACGAGCTCGGCCCCGGTGTGGCGGGCCACGACCTCCTCGACGCTGCAGCCCCACGCGCCGGCCACGTCCGCGAGGTCCTCGCCGTCGTACACGACGGGCACCTCCACCAGGCGGCCCGGCGCCACGTCCCCGTGCCGGGCGGGCGACCAAGAGGCGACCAGGGCGCGGACCGCCCCCAGCTCCGCCGGCAGGTCGAGCCCGTCGAGCAGCACGGTGGCGGCCCCTGGCACGACGTCGAGCAGGCTCAGCCCGGCGGCGACCGACCCGGCACGCACGTGGGCGGCCAACGAGGCCGCCTCCCCGGCCGCCGCGCCCGGCAGGTCGACCAGCAGCGCGGAGGGGCCCGCGGGGAGGAACGCGGGCGCGAGCCCGGGGACGCGGCCGGCCGTCACAGGCCCGCCAGCCGCCAGCCGGCGGCCTCGAGCGCCGCGCGCACCTCGCGGGCGTGCTCGACCGCGCCGGGGTGGTCGCCGTGCACGCACAGCGAGTCGACGGTCGGCGCCAGGACGAGCGCGCGCGAGGCGATCTCGGGGCCGTCGGTGATCACCGCGCCGGGCAGGGAGCGGTCGACGAGCGCGCCGTCGGGGGTGTAGGCGCGGTCCGGGAAGCCCTCGTGCCGCACCCCGCGCCCGGTGGTCGCGGCGAGGGTGAGCAGCGCACCGGGCATCCCGAGGACGGGCAGGGCGCCCAGGCCCGCGTCGACCCAGCCGGCCCACACCGCGTCCGCCTGCTCGTGGTCGGTGCGCGTGCGGTGGTAGAGCGCACCGTGGGGCTTGAGGTAGGCCACCGCTCCCCCGGCGGCGCGGGCGAGGTCCGCCAGCAGGCCGGCCTGCTCGGCCACCTGGGCGCGCAGCACGCGGTGCGGCACGTCGAGCGGCCGACGTCCGAACCCCTCGCGGTCGGCGTAGGAGACCTGGGCCCCGATCGAGACCCCGCGGGCCACCGCACCCTCGCAGACCGCCCGCATGATCGCCGGTGACCCGGCGTGGAACCCGCAGGCCACGTTGGCGCTGGTCACGACCGTCAGCAGCGCCTCGTCGTCGGTGACCTCCTCGCCCAGGTCGGCGTTGAGGTCCACCGTGCTCCGCGCGGTGGAGAGGTCCGGTCCGGACAGGTCGGTGACGGCCATGTTCCGCACGGTAGGGCAACCACAGGGGCGGTGGTGGCACCACCTAGGCTCGCGGACATGGCGACCGACTCCTCCCCCCTGCCCGACCAGCAGCCCGAGCAGGTCCCCGCCCAGATCCCCGCCGTGCAGCCGAGCGAGCCCCCGCTGGCCGCCACCCGCACCACCACCCGCGAGATCCACGGGCGCGTGCGCACCGACGAGTACGAGTGGCTGCGGGCCAAGGACAGCGACGAGGTGACCGGCTACCTGGCCGCCGAGAACGCGTGGACCCAGGCGAGCACCGCACACCTGGCGGACCTGCGCGAGAGCCTGTTCGAGGAGATCCGCACCCGCACCCGCGAGACCGACCTGTCGGTGCCCACCCGCAACCGGGGCCACTGGTACTACTCGCGCTCCTTCGAGGGCCGCGAGTACGGCGCCACCTGCCGGGTGCCGGTGACGGACCCCGACGACTGGACGCCCCCGACCCCGGCCGAGGACGCCGCCCACGGCCAGCCCGCGCTGCCAGGCGAGGAGGTCCTGCTCGACCTCGACGCCCTGGCCGAGGGCCACGAGTTCTTCTCGCTGGGCGGCGCCGCGATCAGCCCGGACGGCACCTACCTGGCCTGGGCCGTCGACACCGTCGGCGACGAGCGCTACACGATCCGGGTGAAGGTCCTGGCGACCGGCGAGATCCTCGAGGACGTCATCGAGGGGGCGCTGGGCGGCGGCACGTGGGACCGCTCCAGCACCCACCTCTACTACACGACCGTCGACGAGTCCTGGCGCGCCGACAAGGTCTGGCGCCACACTCTGGGCACGAGCCAGGACACCGACGACCTGGTGCACCACGAGACCGACGAGCGCTTCTTCGTCGGGGTGGGCCGCTCGCGCTCCGACCGCTTCCTCGTGCTCGCCGCGGGCTCGAAGACCACCTCGGAATACCGCTTCCTCGACGCCGAGGACGAGGACGCCGGGTGGCAGCTGTTCTGCGCGCGCACCGAGGGCGTCGACTACAACCTCGAGCACGCCGTGATCGGCGGCGAGGACTGCTTCCTGGTGCTGCACAACGCCACCGGCCCGGACTACGAGCTGGCCCGCACGCCCGCCGCGCCCACGCCTCGCGAGGGCTGGACGGCCCTCGTCCCGCACGACGCCAGCACCCGGCTGGAGGACGTCGACGCGTTCGCCGGCCACCTGGTCGTCCACCAGCGCAGCGACGGCCTGACCCAGCTGCGCGTCCTGGACCTGGACGAGCACGGCATCAGCGACGACTACCTCGTCCACTTCGACGCCGAGGTCTACACGGTCGGTGCCTCGGGCAACCCCGTCTTCGACCAGCCGGTGCTGCGCCTGGGCTACACCTCGATGGCGCACCCGGCGAGCATCTACGACTACGACGTGCGCAGCCGCACGCTCACCCTGCGGCGCCGCACCCCGGTGCTGGGCGGCTACGACCCGGACGACTACGAGGAGCACCGGCTCTGGGGGACGTCCCCCGACGGCACCCGGGTGCCGATCTCGCTCGTGGCGCGCACGGGCGCGAACGCCGACGGCCCGGTGCCGACGCTGCTCTACGGCTACGGCTCCTACGAGGCGTCCATCGACCCCTACTTCTCCATCGCCCGGCTCTCGCTGCTCGACCGCGGCGCGGCCTTCGCCATCGCCCACGTCCGCGGCGGCGGCGAGATGGGTCGCCACTGGTACGACGACGGCAAGATGGCGCACAAGCAGAACACCTTCACCGACTTCGTCGCCTGCGCGCGGCACCTCGTGGAGGCCGGCTGGTCCAGCCCGGAGACGCTGGTCGCCGAGGGCGCGAGCGCCGGCGGGCTGCTGATGGGTGCGGTCGCGACCCAGGCACCGGAGATGTTCGCGGGGATCGTCGCCGGCGTCCCGTTCGTCGACAACCTCACGACCATGCTGGACGCGACGCTGCCGCTGACCGTCACCGAGTACGACGAGTGGGGCAACCCCGAGGCCGACGCCGAGGTCTACGACTACATCGCCTCCTACGCGCCCTACGACAACGTCACCTCGGGGCCGTACCCGCCGATCCTCGCCGAGACCAGCGTCAACGACACCCGCGTGCTCTACGTGGAGCCCGCGAAGTGGGTGGCCCGCCTGCGCGCCTCGGTGCCCGACCGGCGCCCCGAGGTGCTCCTGCGCACCGAGATGTCCGGTGGCCACGGCGGCGTCTCGGGCCGGTACAAGGCGTGGAAGGACCGCGCGTTCGCCCTCGCGTGGATGCTGGACCGGATGGGCCTCGCCGGCATCGACCCGCGCTGAGCCTGCCCGGCAGCAACCGGGATGTGACCTGGGACACCTCTGCCCAGGTGAGGTGCTGAGAAGACACTGAGAGTTGTCTTGCGGTGCAACTCGTGGGCCCTTCCGTTCGTCGCTGGAGGTGAAGGGCCCACCGCAAGGGTGGGTTGGCCGGTGGGAATCCGGGCAACCCCAGGGTCGTTGGATCAGTGTGGACGTCCCCGATCGTCCACGCGCAGAGGAGGGTTCATGGCCACCAGCACCGCCAACCGCAGCACCACGCGCGAGATCGAGGGCCGGGACAGCGTCGGCCTGTACCTGGACGAGATCGCCCGCAACCCCCTGCTCGACGCTGCCCGAGAGGTCGAGCTGTCCCAGGCGATCGAGGCCGGTCTCTACGCCCAGCACCTGCTCGACACCGGGCGCGTCGGCCGGGCCAAGGGAGGTGCCCCCGGCCGCGCCACCCGCGAGGAGCTGGAGTGGCTCGCCGAGGAGGGCGAGAGGGCCGTCCAGGAGTTCATCACCGCGAACCTGCGGCTGGTGGTCTCCATCGCCCGCAAGTACGGCCGGGCGCAGATGCCGATGCTCGACCTCATCCAGGAGGGCAACACCGGCCTCATCCGCGCCGTGGAGAAGTTCGACTACTCCAAGGGCTACAAGTTCTCCACCTACGCCACCTGGTGGGTCCGCCAGGCCATCACGCGCGGCATCGCCCAGCAGGCCCGCGTCGTCCGGCTGCCCGTCCACGTGGTCGAGGAGCTCAACCAGGTCGGCGGCGCACGCCGCACCCTGGAGCGTCAGCTCGGCCGCGACCCGGAGCCCGAGGAGATCGCCGCCGAGCTCGACATGGACGTGGAGCGCGTCATCGACCTGCTCTCCTGGGGTCGGGAGCACGTCTCCCTCGACACCCCGGTGGACGAGGACGGCGACACCAGCCTCGGCGACCTGATGGCGCAGGAGACCTCGCCCGGCCCGGACCTGACGGTGCTCGACATCGAGTCCCGCGACCGGCTGAACACGCTCGTCGAGCAGCTCGACACGCGCGCCGCCGACATCATCCGCGCCCGCTACGGCCTCGCCGACGGCCGTCAGCACAAGCTGGCCGACATCGGCGCCAAGCACGGCATCTCCGCCGAGCGGGTGCGCCAGCTGGAGCGGGAGGCGCTGCAGAAGCTGCGCCGCTTCGCCGACCCGGACCTGGCTGCCGGGGCCGCCTGAGCCGCCGGCCGGACCAGCCTCAGCCGTAGGCCGCCGTGGAGAGATCCGCGGCGGCCTGCTGCGTCCGGACCGTCACGTCCTCGGGCACCGGGGTGGCCGCGGCCGCCCGCGCCTGCCACAGCTGGAGCGCCACCACCCGCGTCGCCGCCTCCTCGGCCCGCTCCCGCGGGACCCGGCCGTCGAGGATGGCCCGCCGCAGGTTGTCGTGCGTGGCGCTGGTGTCCGCCGGCATCAGCAGCAGGTCGGCGCCGGCAGCCAGCGCCTTCACCGCCGACCCGGGGGTCGCCATCACCGCGCCCATCCCGAGGGAGTCGGTGATCGCCACGCCCTCGAAGCCGAGCTCCTCGCGCAGGTAGGCGTAGGCCTCCGGCGCCAGGCTCGTGGGGAGCCCCTCGGTCTCGAGCGCCGTGACGTCGAGGTGCCCGACCATGATGGCCGGCGCCCCGGCCGCCACGGCGGCCTCGAACGGCACCAGGTCGCGGGCGCGAAGGTCCTCCAGCGAGGACGTGATCACCGGCAGGCTCTCGTGGGAGTCGACGGTCGCCGAGCCGTGCCCCGGGAAGTGCTTGGGGGTGCTGACGATGCCGGCCCGCTCGTAGCCGCGGACGGCGGAGGTCACCGCGGTCGCGGCCACCTCGGGGTCCGAGGACGGCGAGCGCGTGCCGATGGTGACGTCCGCGGCGCCCACGGTGACGTCGGCGACCGGGGCGAAGACCCAGGTGAAGCCCAGGCCGCGGAGCTCGGTGCCGGTCCAGCGGGCGGCCTCGCGCACCGCGCGGCGACCCGCCCCGCCCGACGCGGTGACGGCCACGCCGGCGGTGGCGAAGGCCGGGAAGGTGGTGGCGACCCCGGAGAGGTGGGAGACGCTGCCGCCCTCCTCGTCCACGCCGATGACGGCGGGCACGTCGGGGCGGGTCTCGCGGACGGCGGCCTCCACCGCCGCGGTCAGCGCCCGCACCTGCTCGCCGTCGGTGACGCTGTCGGGGGTGACGCAGACCCCGGCCAGACCGAGGTCGCGCACGAGCGCGGCGGGCACCGTCGGGTCGGGCGAGGCGAAGCGGCCCACGATCACCTGCCCGGCCAACGCCGCCGCGGACATCTCCGCCACCAGGGCACGCGCCTGCTCGACCTCGCCCAGGGTGGGGCCCCACGACGTGAGGGTGTCGGCGTCCGCGGCGGTGTCGCCGGTGTCGGTACCGGTGTCGGTGCTGGTCTCGGGCTCGTCCGTCCCACTGGGCCCGCTGCTCGCCGCGCTGCTGCGCTGGGCCACCGGCGACCCGGTCGCCTCCGAGGCGACGTCCCCGCCACTTCCCGTCAACCGGGTGCCGGCCCAGGCAGCCGCGGAACCCAGCGCGCCGGCGCCGAGCAGCCCCAGGCCGCCCAGCACGACGCCACGGCGGCTGCGGCGCGGGCGCAGGCCGCGGTGACGGTGCGGCGTCCGGTCCACGGGGCGCTCCCCCTCGGGGCCGTTCACCGGGCGTCCTCCCGCAGCCGGGCCAGCACCGCGGCGACGCGCTCGCGCAGGTCCTCGCGGGTGCCGGTGTTCTCCACGACGTGCGTGGCGACGGCCAGACGCGCCTCGCGCGTGGCCTGCGCGGCGATGCGGGCGGCGGCCTCCTCCGGGGTCCAGCCACGGGTGGAGACCATCCGCTCGATGCGGACGTCGTCAGGCGCGTCGACGACGAGGACGGCGTCGAACTCCCCCGCGCGGCCGGTCTCGGCCAGCAGCGGGATGTCGTGGACCACCAGGGCGTCGGGGCCGTGCTCGGCCCGGGCCGCCTCCTCCAGCTCCGCGCCCCGGGCGCGGACGAGCGGGTGGATGATCGCCTCCAGGCGGGCGCGGGCGTCGGGGTCGCCGAAGACGAGGCGTCCCAGCGCGGGGCGGTCGAGGCCGCCGTCCTCGGCGAGGACGCCGGCGCCGAACGACGCGACGACCGCCTCGAGCCCGGGGGTGCCCGGCTCGACGACCTCGCGGGCCAGGCGGTCGGCGTCGACGATCACCGCACCGGCCTCGGCCAGCAGCGCCGCGACGGTGCTCTTGCCCGAGGCCACTCCTCCGGTCAGGCCCACCCGCATGCGGCACATGCTAGGTCGGCGACCCGCCCCGACCCAGCCGACAGCGCGCCCACAGGGGTGGGCGGACGCCCTGCGGGGGTCAGACCGGCACGGAGGCGCCCAGCAGCACGACCCTCGCGGGCGCCAGGACGGCGGCGGAGGGCTCGCGCCCGTCCACGCCGGCCTGCAGCAGGGCACCGTCGACGGCGGCCATCAGCAGGTCCGCGAGCTCGCCCGCCTCCACGGTGGGTCGACGGCCGGCACCCTCCACGGCGGCCACCAGCAGGGGGCCGAGCCGGGCGCGCAGCACCCGCTGGTGCTCCGCGACCACCTCGCACGCCACGTCGGACGTGGCGGCGCTGGCCAGCAGCGACATGCGGGCCACCGCGTAGGCCGGCCGCAGCGGCAGCACGGCGACGACGTCGGCCACGGCTCGCTCGAGGTCGAGCGGGCCTGCGGCGACCCGGCCGGCGACCTCCGCCTCCAGGTGGGTCACCAGCGCCTCGGCCCGCTCGCCCCACACGGCGACGAGCAGCTCCTCGAGGTCGGAGAAGTTCGAGTAGAACGCGCCGCGGGTGAACCCGGCGCGGCGGCAGACGTCCTGCACGCCCCAGGAGACCGACCCCGTCTCGTCGACCAGGTCCGAGGCGGCCTCCACCAGCCGGGCACGGGTCTGCTCGCGGCGGCGCGGGGCGGCGGTCATGACGGCATCCTGCCTGCGGGCATGGCCAACAGCACACTCGATACACTTTGTATTGAATGCATTCTGCATCGTAACGTGGAGGCATGACGACGCCCCCGGAGACCGACAACCAGGCCGACACCAGCACCGACACCAGCACCGACACCGACACCGACACCGACACCGGGCACCCGGCCGGCCACTCCCCCTGGCTCTCCCGCCGCACGGTGCTGCTGGTGCTGGGGGCGCTGGTGCTCCAGCTCGGCTTCGTGGCCGGGTACGTGGGGGCCTTCCACGACCCGACCCCGCACGCGGTCACGATCGAGGTCGCCGGCACCGGCAGCAGCCAGGTCGCCGAGGCGCTCGACGGCCTGGAGGGCGAGCCGCTGGCGGCCTCGACCGCGGACACGGCGGCCCAGGCCCGCGAGGACGTCACCGACGGCACGGTCACCGCGGCGCTGGTGCTGCGGCCCGACGCCGACTCCGACCTGCTCGTCGTCGCCTCCGGTGGCGGCACGTCGTTGGCGAGCGCCGTGGAGCAGGTCGTGACGGCGGTCGAGGCCGACCAGGGTCGCACCGTGACGGTCAGCGACGTCGTCCCGGTCTCGGACGGGGACGCACGGGGGCTCTCCGGCTTCTACCTGGCCCTGGGCTGGGTGGTGGGCGGCTACCTGGTGGCGAGCCTCGTCGGCATCGCCGACGGCTCCCGGGCCCGAGGACGCCGGCACGCGCTCGTGCGGCTGGCCGTGCTGGTGCCCTACGCGCTGCTGGGCGGCTTCGGGGGCGCCTGGGTGGTCACCGACGCGCTGGGCGTGTGGTCGGGGCACCTGCTGCCCCTGGGCCTGGTCGGCAGCCTGACGGTGCTGGCGGTGGCCGCGGTGACGCTCACGCTCCAGGCCCTGCTGGGCACGCTCGGCATCGGCGCCGCGATCGCCCTGTTCGTCATCCTGGGCAACCCCAGCGCAGGCGGCGCCTACCAGCAGCCGCTGCTGCCGGCGTTCTTCCGCGTCCTCGGGCCCTGGCTGCCCAACGGCGCCACGACGACCCTGGTGCGGGACACGGTCTACTTCGACGGCCCGCTCGGCGGCACCGGAGGCGGCTGGGGCCTCCTGGTGCTCGCCGGCTGGCTCGTCGTCGGGGCGGTCGGTTCCGTGCTGCTGGTGCGCCGGCCCGTCGGCCGGCCCACCACGGACGCGGCTCCCCTCAGCCCTGCACCGCTCCCCGCTGCACGAGCTTGAGGGTGCGGGCGGTCTCGAGGGCCGCGGAGG
Source organism: Nocardioides bruguierae (assembly GCF_023554635.1). Taxonomy (NCBI): domain Bacteria; kingdom Bacillati; phylum Actinomycetota; class Actinomycetes; order Propionibacteriales; family Nocardioidaceae; genus Nocardioides; species Nocardioides bruguierae. The sequence continues at coordinate 67,608 of NZ_JAMJPH010000003.1, read as the reverse complement.
TGGCCTCCCAGCCCTTGTCCTCCTTGGAGCCCTCCAGCCCGGCACGGTCGAAGGCCTGCGCGTCGTCGTCGCAGGTGAGCACGCCGAAGCCGACCGCGGTCGTGTGGTCGAGCGCGACCCGGGTGAGGCCGTCGGTGGCGGCGTTGCACACGTAGTCGAAGTGCGGGGTGCCACCGCGGACGACGACGCCGAGGGCGACGACCGCGTCGTAGCCCTGCGCGGCGAGCGCCGAGCAGACCACGGGCAGCTCGAAGGTGCCGGGCACCCGGACGACGGGGGCGTCGGTCACCCGGTAGGCGTCCAGCGCGCGCTGGGCGCCGGCGAGGAGGCCGTCCATCACCTGGGTGTGCCAGGAGGCGGCGACCACGGCGACCTTGAGGTCGCTGCAGTCCATGGGCTCGGTCGAGGGGGCTCCGTGTCCGCTCATGCGTGTGCTCCGTTCGGGGTGGAGGTCGGGGTGGAGGTCGGGGTCGTGGTGCTGGTGGTCTCGTCGTCCAGGTCGGGCAGGACGTGGCCCATGCGGTCCCGCTTGGTGAGCAGGTAGGCCAGGTTGTGGTCGTTGGGGTGGGTGGCCAGCGAGACCCGCTCGACGACGTCGATGCCGTACTCGACGAGGTTCGCCACCTTGTCGGGGTTGTTGGTCATCAGGCGCACCCGCTCGATGCCCAGGTCGCCGAGCACCTGCCGCGCAGCACCGTAGTGACGTGCGTCGGCGGGCAGGCCCAGGTCGAGGTTCGCGTCGACGGTGTCGCGGCCGCCGTCCTGGAGCTCGTAGGCCTGGAGCTTGGCGAGCAGCCCGATGCCGCGGCCCTCGTGGCCGCGCAGGTAGATGACGATGCCGCGGCCCTCGCGGGCCACGCGCTGCAGCGACTCCTCCAGCTGGGGGCCGCAGTCGCAGCGGGCGGAGCCGAAGACGTCGCCGGTCAGGCACTCGGAGTGCACGCGGGTGAGCACCGGCTCGCCCGAGGCGAGGTCGTCGAGGTCGCCGTAGACGAGCGCCACGTGCTCGGAGCCGTCGACGTTCATCCGGTAGCCGACGGCGGTGAAGTCGCCGTAGCGGGTCGGGAGCCGGGTCTCGGCCTGTCGCTCGGCCAGCACCTCGGTGCGGCGACGGTAGGCCACGAGGTCCTCGATCGAGATGAGCGCGAGGTCGTGCTCGTCGGCGAAGGCCCGCAGCTCGGGGGCCCGCTTCATGGTGCCGTCGTCGTTGGTCAGCTCGACCAGCACGCCGACCTCGCCGAGGCCGGCCATCCGGGAGAGGTCGACCGCGGCCTCGGTGTGGCCGCGACGGGCCAGGACCCCGCCCTCGCGGTAGCGCAGCGGGAAGACGTGGCCGGGGCGGGTCAGCTCCCACGGCTCGGTCGCGGAGTCGGCCAGCACGCGGGCGGTCTTGGCCCGGTCGGCGGCGGAGATGCCGGTGGTCACGCCGTCGCGGGAGTCCACGGAGATCGTGTAGGCGGTGCGGTAGGCGTCCCGGTTGTGCGGGGTCATCAGGGGGATCTCGAGCTCGTCGAGGCGCTTGCCCGACATCGGCACGCAGATCACGCCGCTGGAGTGCCGGATGGTGAACGCCATCAGCTCGGGCGTCGCCTTCGCGGCGGCGAAGATGATGTCGCCCTCGTTCTCGCGGTCGGTGTCGTCGACGACCACGACGGCCTTGCCGGCGGCGATGTCGGCCACCGCCCGCTCCACGGTGTCGAGCCGGACGTCCTTCAGCTCGGCGTTCTCGTGCGGCGCGTCGGCGTCGTGGCCGTCCTTCGGGTCGGCCCCGAAGGAGTGCCACTGGTCGTGCTGGGCGTCGGGGTGGTCGTGGTCGCTCATGCGCGGACTCCTTCGTGCTGCCCGTTCTCGGCGTCGGGCCGGGACTCGAGCGGGGGGGGCTGGGGGGTGTCGCCGCTCGTGGCGGGGGCGACGCGGGCGCTGACGCGCCACCAGGTCACGAAGCCCCACACGACGAACACGGCGTAGAACAGGTACATGAAGGCCGTCGGGTAGTAGCCGGCGTCCACGAGCGTGGTCACCCCGACGACGTCGACCGCGATCCAGACGAGCCAGAACTCCACCCAGCCGCGGGCCATGCCGTAGGTGGCGAGCATGGAGCCGGCGAGGATCCACGCCTCGGTGGTGGGCGAGTACGAGCCGATGACGCCGAGCAGCAGGTAGCACACGACGTAGCCGACGACCGCGAGCGCGAGCAGCAGGGCCCGCTCGCGACCCGTCGCCCAGCGCGGAGCGACGGCACCGCCGTCGTCCGCCCGTGCGGAGCGCCGCCACTTCCACCAGCCGTAGGCGCCGACGGCGGCGAACATGATCTGCCGGCCGGCCTGGCCCCAGAGCGGCTCCTCGGTGACCTGGCCGATCTCGCCGCCGAGGAAGACGGTGAAGAGCAGGACGTTGCCGACGAGCCCGACCGGCCAGGCCCACACGAGCCGGCGCATGCCGAGGATCGCGCTGGCCAGGCCGAAGAGGTTGCCGACGACCTCGCGGACCGACAGGTAGCCCCCACCGACCTCGATGGTGCCCTCCAGCAGCCACGTGACGGGGTTCATCACTGGCCCTCGACGCGGTGGGCGAGCAGCTTCTCGACGTGCTTGGCGATGACGTCGATCTCGAGGTTGACCCGGTCGCCGACGGCGCGGGCGCCCAGCGTGGTGCGGGCCAGGGTCTCGGGGATGAGGCTGATGGTGAAGGAGTCGTCCTTCACCTCCACGACGGTGAGGCTGACGCCGTCGACGGTGATCGAGCCCTTCTCCACCACGTAGCGGTTGAGGTCGCGGGGCAGGGAGACCTCGACGACCTCCCAGTGCTCGCTGGGGGTGCGGGCGAGGACCTCGCCGTAGGCGTCGACGTGGCCCTGGACGATGTGTCCGCCCAGGCGCTTCTCGGCGGTGACGGCGCGCTCGAGGTTGACCGCGTCCCCGGCGGCGATGCCGGCCAGGCTGGTGCGGTGCAGCGTCTCGGCCATGACGTCGGCGGTGAAGGAGTCGATGGGGCCGTCGGGGTCGGAGGCGATCGCCTCGACGACGGTGAGGCAGCAGCCGTTGACGGCGATGGAGTCGCCCAGGCCGGTGCCCTCCAGCACGAGGGGACCACGGAACGTCAGGCGGGCGGCGTCGCCCACGTCGGTGACGTCGACGACGGTGCCGAGCTCCTCGACGATGCCGGTGAACATCTCTCACTCTCCTTCTGCGGCGCGCGGACCGGCGGCGACGCCGTCCGTGCGCAGGGTGAAGCGGACGTCGGGGGTCTCGCCCTCGACGACGGGTTCCAGGACGGCGACGTCGACGACCCGGGGACGGTAGGCCTCGGCGATGGTGCCGATGCCGAGGTCGGCGACGGCCGAGCGGCCGGCGCCGAGGAGGAAGGGCGCGGTGTAGCAGACGATCTCGTCCACCAGGCCGGCGCGGAGGAAGGCGCCCGCGAGCGTGGGGCCGCCCTCGAGGAAGACGTGCTGGCGGTCGCGGGCGTAGAGCTCCGCGAGGGCCTCGTGGGGGTCACGGGTGCGCAGCAGCACCGTCTCGGCGTCGTCGTTGAGGACGCGCTTGGTCGCCGGCACCTCGCGCAGGCCCATGACCGCGCGCAGCGGCTGGTGCGGCAGGGGGTGGCCGTCGTCGTCGCGGACGGTGAGCAGCGGGTCGTCGTCGAGGATCGTGCCGGTGCCGACCATCATCGTGTCGGCCAGCGCCCGCAGCCGGTGGGTGTCGCGACGGCTGGCGGTGCTGGAGACCCAGCGGCTGGTGCCGTCGGGGGCGGCCGAGCGGCCGTCGATCGTGGCCGCGAGCTTCCAGGTGACGAACGGGCGACCGTGCTCGACCGCGAAGGTCCACACCTCGTTGAGCGCCCGGGCCTCCTCGACCAGCAGACCGGACTCGACCTCGACGCCGGCGTCGCGCAGGGTCTGCGCTCCCCCGGCGGCGACCGGGTTCGGGTCGGCCTGGGCGTGCACGACGCGGGCGACACCGGCCTCGAGCAGCGCCTGGGCGCAGGGCCCGGTGCGGCCGGTGTGGTTGCAGGGCTCGAGGGTGACCACGGCGGTGGCGCCGGTGACGTCGATCCCGGCCGCGCGGGCCCGGGCCAGCGCGTCGGCCTCGGCGTGCGCGGTGCCGGCGCCGCGGTGGTGACCCTCGGCGAGCACCTCGCCGGCGGGCGACAGGAGCACGCAGCCCACGCGCGGGTTCGGCCCCAGCGGCACGCCGGGGGTCGCGGCCAGCGCCAGGGCGCGGCGCATCGCCTCGATCTCGGCAGCCTGCGCGTTCATGTGGTGCGTCCTCGTCCGGTACGGGCCCGCGGGACTCCGGGGTCGCGTTCGGACGCAGGGGGACGCTCGCGCCGGCTCCGCGCGCACGACGGTGCGCGGGGGTCGACGGACCGCTCCCACTGCTGCGTGCGCTTCCCATCCGGACTCTCACCGTCGGTCCAGGAGTTCCACCTGGTCAGCCGGCCGCTGGCTGCGGCCGGGTCGCGGACTTTCACCGCCGGCTCGGATTTTCACCGACCCCAGAGCACGCGAGCGTGGTGCTTGCTCGTCACCCGTAGTCAACCACGATCGGGCGTGGTTGTTCCCGCGGGGTGCGTCACACGGGACGCACGGGGCGCCTCAGCGGGGGTCGCGGCCGTACCGGGTGAGCACACGGTCGTGCTCGTCGAGGGTCGCAACCTCGTCCGCCGTCAGCGGGCACGGCGCGAACGCCTCGTCCGCGGCCAGCAGCGGCCCGGCGTCGGTCGCGAAGGCGTCGAGGAACCGCACCACGGGGGCGTCCAGGCGGACGTGCCGACCCGTGGCGCGTCCGACGTCCCAGGCGTGGACGGCGAGGTCGACGGCCTGCGCCGAGGTGCGCGGGTGGCTGGAGAGCTGCTCGTGCCAGGACGCGAGGACGTCCGCGCCGACCGGCTCGATGCCGACCTCGGCGAACACCTGCTCGTGGTTCTCGGCCACGTGGGTGAGGAGGTCGGAGACGGTCCAACCGGGGCAGGTGGGGACGGCGGCGTCCAGCTCGGCCACGGCGAGCCCGGCCGTGGCGGACCGGAAGGCGTCGGCGGCGCGGCGGTAGGCCTCGCCGGACTCGGGCAGGCTCATGCGTCGGCCCCGCTCACCGCGGCGGCGGCCGTCTCGCGCAGGGCGACGACCATGGCGTCGGGGTCGTCGGCGGAGTAGACGGCGGAGCCTGCGACGAACGTGTCGGCGCCGGCCTCGGCGCAGCGCCCGATCGTCTCCAGCGAGACCCCGCCGTCCACCTGGAGCATGAGGTCGAGGCCGTGCCTGTCCGTCATGGCCTTGGCCCGGGCGATCTTCGGCAGCACGAGGTCCAGGAACTTCTGGCCGCCGAAGCCGGGCTCGACGGTCATCAGCAGCAGCATGTCGAGCTCGCCGAGCATGTCCTCGTACGGCTCCACCGGGGTGGCCGGGCGCAGCGCCATGGAGGCGCGGCCGCCGGCGGCGCGGATCTCGCGCGCGAGTCGCACCGGGGCTGCGGCGGCCTCCACGTGGAAGGTCACCGACGCGGCGCCTGCCTCCACGTACGCCGGGGCGTGCCGGTCGGGGGCCTCGATCATCAGGTGCGCGTCCAGCGGGAGGTCGGTGCTGCGCGCGAGCGCCTCGACCATCGTCGTCCCGAAGGTGAGGTTCGGGACGAAGTGGTTGTCCATCACGTCCACGTGCACCATGTCGGCGCTCGGGATGCGGGCGACCTCCGCGCCCAGGGCGGCGAAGTCGGCGTTGAGGATGCTGGGTGTGATCTGCATGGCCACGCCGCCGATCCTGTCAGACGCGCAGCGCGGGGCCCCCACCCTCCTCGCCGTGCGGGTCGGAGGACCCGTCCCAGCGGGCCGCCGCGCTCGTGGTGGGCACGAGCACGTGCAGGGCGTTGCGCTCGACCCGGAACGTGGCGGGCGCCGCCGAGACCAGCTCGCCGTCGGCGTTGACCGGCAGCGCGCTGCCGTCGGGCGCCTCGGCGTGCACCCGCACGGCCGGGGTGCGGACGTGGTGCACCAGCTCGTGCTCGATGAACCGCCCGTCCTTGAGGAACCTCGCGATCGAGACGTGGTCGCCCAGCCGTCCGCGGCTGATCGCGTAGACGTCGAGGGTGTGGTCGTCGATGGATGCCTCGGGCCCGACGAGGTTGCCGCCGCCGTGACGCACGCCGTTGCCGACGGTGACCTGGAGGACGTCGTCCAGCTCCAGGGGCGGCCGGTCGCCGGCGGGGAACTCGAGCCGGGCCGCGAAGCCGGGCGTGCCGCGGTAGGCCATCAGCGTGGCGGCGGGGTAGGCCAGCGGGCCGAGGCGCTTCTTCAGCCGCGGGGTGAGCCGCTCGGTGACGGCCACCGACAGCCCGATGCTGGCGGCGTTGAGGAACGAGTGGTCGCCGGTGCGGCCGAGGTCCACGTCCACCACGTGCCCCTCGACGAGGGTGCGGACGGCGCCGCGCAGGTCGACGGGGACCTCCACGGTGCGGGCGAAGTCGTTGGCGGTGCCCAGCGGGAGCACCCCGAGCACGGTGCCAGTACCGGCGACGCGGTGCGCCGCCGCGGTGACGGTGCCGTCTCCCCCGCCCACGACGAGCAGGTCCGGCTGCTCGGCCACCGCGCGGTCGAGGGCGACCGCCATGGCAGCGCCGTCGGCCAGGACGCGCAGGTGCGCGTGGCCCCAGCCGGCGGCGGCGAGCTGGGCCCGGATCTTCGCCGCCGCGCCCGGGGCACGGCGGGCGCCGGCGTTGAGCAGCACCTGGACGTGGCCGAACCGACGGCGGGACGCGGCGGGCGGGGACGACGGCTGGGTGCTCATGCCTGCGACCCTAGGCAGCCCGTGCGCGAGACCGGCTGGCCGACGGCTGAGCGGCGACTGTGAAGGTCGGCTGCGACATGAGCCGGGAACGTCGGAGCCCTCCCGACCCCCGGAGGCTGGGCCGGGGACCGGAAGGGCTGGACGTCGGGCGTGGGAGGGGCCGGACCTCGCTGTCCGGGCATGACCGCCGGCGCCCGCCGGGCTCGCGCCCCGACCGTGGTCGGGCTCCTCCGCGAGAACCTCGGGGACCGAGCGGTTCCTCGATCACGTGGACGAACCTAGGCACCCTGCTTGAGCGGAGCCTGAGAGCCCACCCCAGGAGAACCTGTGTGCTCCGGGTCTCAGCCGTCGGTGTCCGCGGCCGAGGGTTCCTCCGCCTCGTCCCGGGCCGCCCACTCCAGCAGCGGGGCGAGGTCGAAGGGGTGGTCGTCGATGTCGGCCATGAGGTCGCCGACCTCGGCGAACCGGGCGGGCACGGTGGCGATGGTGAGGTCGCGCGGGTCGGCCTCGGGCACCTCGCTCCAGCGCAGCGGGGTGGAGACCCGGGCGTCCGGCAGGCCGCGGACGGAGTAGGCGGCGGCGATCGTGTGGTCGCGGGCGTTCTGGTTGTAGTCGACGAAGACGGCCGAGGGGTCGCGGTCCTTCGTCCACCAGGTCGTCGTGGCCTCCGGGGTCCGGCGCTCGACCTCGCGGGCGAACGCCCAGGCGGCACGGCGGACGTCGGGGAACCCGTGCTCGGGCCGGACCCGCACGTAGACGTGCAGGCCCTTGCTGCCGGACGTCTTCGGGTAGCCGACGGCGCCCAGCTCGTCGAGCACCTCCTGGACGACACCGGCGACGCGCTGGACGGTCGCGTAGTCGCACTCCGGGCCCGGGTCGAGGTCGATGCGCCACTCGTCCGGCTTCTCGGTGTCGGGGCGGCGGCTGTTCCAGGGGTGGAACTCCACCGTGGACATCTGCACCGCCCAGATCACCGCGCCCAGCCCCGTGACGCACAGCTCGTCGGCCGTCCGGTTCCACCGGGGGAAGTGGAGCCGCACGGTCTCGACCCAGTCGGGCGCGCCCGCGGGCAGCCGCTTCTGGTGCACCTTCGGACCGTCGAGGCCCTGGGGAAAGCGGTGCAGCATGCACGGCCGCTCCCACAGGGCGTTGACGATGCCCGGCCCGACGGCGAGGTAGTACTCGACCAGGTCCAGCTTGGTGGCGCCCGTGGCCGGGAAGTAGACCCGGTCGGGGTTGCTCACGCGGACGACGCGGTCGTCCACCTCGATCTCCACCGACGGCGGCTTGCTGGGCATGGGGCGAGGCTAGCGGTCAGTCCCGACGCAGGAGGGCGAGGAACATCGCGTCCGTGCCGTGCCGGTGCGGCCACAGCTGGACCGTGCCCTCCAGGGGCCCCCGGCTGCCGGGCACGTGGGCGAACGCCGGGCCCAGGTCGACCAGCGAGACGTCGCGGCGCTGCGCCAGCGCGCTCTCCACGACGTCGGCGGTCTCGGAGAGCACCGGGGAGCAGGTCGCGTAGAGCACCAGGCCACCGGGGCGGACGAGGTCCAGCGACGCCGCCAGCAGCCGCCGCTGGAGCATCACCAGCTCGAGCAGGTCCTCCGCGCGGCGGCGCCAGCGGGCCTCCGGACGACGCCGCAACGCGCCGAGGCCGGTGCAGGGCGCGTCGACGAGCACCCGGTCCAGGGAGCCGGGCGCGAAGGCCGGGCGGGTGCCGTCGCCGACGACCACCGCACCGGCGCCGGGCACCGCGGTGCCGTCGGCCAGGGCCAGGTTGCGGCGGACCAGGCCGGCCCGGTGCAGCTGGCGCTCGTGCGCGGTGAGCACCGCACCGGACCCGGCCGCCAGGGCGGCCAGCAGCGCGCTCTTGCCGCCCGGGCCGGAGCACAGGTCCAACCAGCGCTCGTCGCGGCCGTCGAGGTCGGCGCCGGCCAGGGCCGTGGCCACGAGCTGCGAGCCCTCGTCCTGGACGCCGGCGCGGCGCTGTGCCACGGCCTCGACCGCGCCCGGGTCCCCGCCGTCGAGGTGCACGCCGTGCGGCGAGTACGGCGTCGGCTCACCGGGCAGCTCCTCCCGGGTCGACAGGCCCGGCCGGGCGACCAGGGTGACCCCGGGGGCGACGTTGTCGGCGGCCAGCAGGTCGCTGACGTCGTCGTCGGGGTGGGAGGCGTGCAGCGCCTTGCGCAGCTCGGCGACGACCCAGGCGGGGTGGGCGTGCACGAGGGCGTCGTGGGCGACCGGGTCGGCCTCGCGGGCCGGGGCGAGCTCCTGCAGCCAGTCGTCCAGGTCGCGCGAGGCGACCTTGCGCAGCACGGCGTTGGCGAACCCGGCCGCCCCCTGGTTGGCGACGTGCCGCACGAGGTCGACCGTCGTCGAGAGCGCCGCGTGCGCGGGCACCCGCATCGACAGCAGCTGGTGGGTGCCCAGGCGCAGCGCGTCGAGCACCGGCGGGTCCAGCGCGCGCAGGCCGCGCGCGGAGCAGGCACCGATGACGGCGTCGTAGGTGGAGCGGCGGCGGATGGTGCCGCTGGCCAGCTCGGTGACGAAGCCGGCGTCGCGGCCGGCCAGGCCGTGCTTGCGCAGCACCGCCGGCAGCACCAGGTTCGTGTAGGCGTCCTGGGTGCGCACCGTGGTGAGCACCTCGTGGGCGGCCAGGCGCGTGACGTCGACGCGCGGGGGTCGGCCACCGACGGGACGCTGGCCGGGGCGGGTGCCGCGGGGGCGGGGACGGGACGGACGCTCAGGCACGTCGACCTCCGTCGACCCAGCCGCGGGCCAGCGTCTTCGGCGCCTTGGCCAGCCAGGCGTCGGTGAGGTGCTCGGCGAGCTCGTCGCGGCTCATCTCGCCGACCCGGGAGGCGCGCAGCAGGACCGCGCGGGAGCGGGTGCGGGCGAAGTGCTCGATGGTGAAGAACGGGGTGCTCGGGTCGTCGACCAGCGCCGCCGCGTCCTCGAGGGAGGCGGTGGAGAGCACGAGGACGTCGTCCCACTCCTCCCCCGTGACCGGGTCGGTGCAGTCGTGCCGCGGGTGCCGGTACAGGACGAAGCCCTTGCCGCGCACCAGCCAGGTGGGCACGTCGCCCCACGAGGTGCCGAGGGTCGCCTCGGGCAGCGCGCCGCAGATCGCGTCGACGTCGTCGGGCGTGGCGGGGCGGTCGGTGCCGCTCGTCGCTGCCACCTCAGCCACCCAGCCGGACGCCGGCCTCGAGCCGCGCCCCGCGCGCCCAGGCGGCCGCGTCCATCTGCTTCTTGCCGAAGGCCTTCACCTCGCCGAGGCGGACCGCGGTGGTGCCGGTGCCGACGAGGACGTGGTTCTTGCCCACCTCCAGCACCCCGGGCTCGAGGACCTGGTCGGTGTGCTGCACCGGGAACAGCTTGAGCCGCTCGCCCTCGTGCGTCGACCAGGCGCCGGGGAACGGCGTGCACGCACGGACCTGGCGATCGATCGCCACCGCGGGCTGCGTCCAGTCGACCTCGGCGTGCTCGACGAGGATCTTCGGGGCCAGGCTGACACCGTCCTCGGGCTGCTCCCGCGCCTCCAGCTCGCCGGACTCCAGGCCGTCGAGGGTGCGGACGAGGAGGTGCGCCCCGCCCTCCGCGAGCCGACCGAGCAGGTCGCCGGCGGTGTCCTCGGGGCGCACCCGCTCCGTCATCACGCCGAAGGTCGGGCCGGCGTCGAGCGCCTTGACGATGCGGAACGTCGTCGCGCCGGTGACCTCGTCACCGGCCCAGATGGCGTGCTGCACCGGTGCGGCCCCGCGCCACGCGGGCAGGCAGGAGAAGTGGAGGTTGATCCAGCCCAGGCGCGGCACGTCGAGCGCCGACTGCGGCAGCAGCGCCCCGTAGGCGACGACGGGGCAGGCGTCCGGCTCGAGGGCGGCCAGCTGCGCCTGGAACTCGGGGTCGCGGGGGTGCTCGGGCTTGAGCACGGGCACGCCCAGCTCCTCGGCGCGCTGCGCGACGGGGCTGGCGACCAGCTTGCGGCCCCGCCCGGCGGGGGCGTCGGGGCGGGTGACGACCCCGACCAGGTCGTGCGCGGACGCGGCGACGGCCTCGAGCGCGGGCAGGGCGACCTCGGGGGTGCCGGCGAAGACGACCCGCATCAGATGCCGAACCCGTTCATCGGGTGGGGCGAGACCTTGACGGTGGGCTTGTCCAGGCCGAACCACTCCGCCTCGCGGATGGCCCGCATGGCGGCCTTGCGGGTCTCGGTGTCGAGCCGGTCGACGAACAGGACACCGTCGAGGTGGTCGGTCTCGTGCTGGATCGCGCGGGCCAGGTAGTCCGAGCCGTGGATGGTGACCGGCTCGCCGTGCATGTCGAAGCCGTGGGCGACCACCGAGAGCGCGCGGAGGCACTCCCAGGTCATGTCCGGGATCGACAGGCAGCCCTCCAGGCCGTCCTGCGTCTCCTGCGAGAGCTCGAGCGTGGGGTTGACCAGGTGCCCGACGGTGCCCTCGACGTGGTAGGTGAACACGCGCAGGCCCACGCCGATCTGGGGCGCGGCCAGGCCCGCGCCGGGCGCGGCGAGCATGGTGTCGGTGAGGTCCGCGACGAGCGTGCGCAGCTCCTTGTCGAAGTCCGTCACCTCGACCGCCGGCTTGCGCAGGATCGGGTCGCCGAAGAGTCGGATGGGCTGGACTGCCATGGCTGTGATCCTAGGTGTCGCGGCCCGGCCTCCCGAAACCCCGTCGCCTCCGGCGGCTGCTGCTGAGAGGGTGCCCCCGTGCACCTCGTCCTGCTCCTCGGGCCGCCCGCCGTCGGCAAGATGGCCGTCGGGCGGCGCATCGCCGCGCGCACGCCCTACCGGCTGTTCCACAACCACGCGACCATCGAGCCGCTGCTGGAGGTCTTCGACTGGGGCACCCCGCCCTTCGAGACCCTGAAGCTGGAGTTCCGGCGACGCGTGATCGAGGAGGCCGTCGCCAGCGGCGTGCCCGGCCTCGTCCTGACCCTGGTCTGGGCCTTCCAGCTGCCCGAGGACACCGCCTACGTGCGGCACCTCCTCGCCCCCGTCCTGGACGCCGGCGGCCGGGTCGACTTCGTCGAGCTCACCGCCACCGAGGAGACCCGGGTGGCGCGCGAGGGCACGCCCGAGCGCCTGGCAGCCAAGCCCTCCAAGGCGGACGTCGCGTGGGCCCGCGACCACGTCCGCGAGGCAGGGCGCACGCACGTGATGAACACCGGACCGGAGCAGCCGTTCCCGCTGCGCGACCTCCCGGGGTCGCGGCACGTCGTGGTGGCCAACGACCACGGCGACGCCGACCAGACGGCGGGGCGGGTGTGCGAGCTCCTGGGCCTGCCCCCACTGCCCTCCCTGCCCTCGCGGCCGGGGGCGGGGAGCCCTCAGAGCGAGTAGGGGTCCACCTGGATGCGGACGGGCTCGAGCTTGCGGGCCGAGCGCACCCGCTGGAGGTCTCCGAGCGCCGCCGACAGCGCCGCGCCGCGGCTGCGCGGCACGCGCATCACGACGCGGTGGCCCGGGTCCTCGCCCGCCAGCGGGTCCACCGGCACGGGCCCGAGCACCTCGGCGCCCTCGGGCGCGTCGAGCAGCACCAGGGCGTCGTCCAGCGCCCCGGCTCCCCCGGTGAGCACTGCGAGCCGCGACACCGGCGGCAGGTGGGCCTCCCCGCGGCTGGCCGCCTCGCGTGCCGCGAAGCCCGCCATGTCCCACCGGACGAGCGCCTGGACCGCCGGGTGGGCGGCGTCGCCCACCACGAGGACCCGCCCGCCGGGGCGCACGAGACCCGCCGCGTTCGCCCACCGGCGCAGTGCCTCCTCCTCGGTGCGCAGGTCGGGCCGGGCCAGCAGCAGCCACGCGTCCAGCAGGACGACGGCGGCGTAGCCGTGCTCGGCCACCGGCTCGGCGCCCGGCGTGGCGACGACGACCTGGGGCCGGTCGGGCACGGTGTGCAGCACGTGGTCCCCGGCCGAGGTCCGCACCCGGGCGCGCGGCAGGGCACGCCCGATCTCCTCGGCGGTGCGCGCCTGGCCCAGCACCGGGGCTCGCAGACCGTGGTCCCCGCACTCGGGGCAGGCCCACGCCGGCTGCTCGGTGCCGCACCAGCCGCAGGCGGGCGGGGTGGTGGGGCCGGTGAGCCGCAGGGGTCCGGTGCAGGCCGGGCAGCGGGCCGGCGTCCGGCAGCGCTCGCAGGCGAGCGCTGCGGCGTAGCCGGCCCGGGGGTTCTGCACCAGCACGGGGCCGTGCTCGAGCGCGTCGCGGAGCAGGTGGTGCACCTGCTGCGGCATCCGCGCGGTGCGGGCGTGCGGGTCGCGCAGGAGGTCGTGCTCGCTGGCGCCGGCCACCTCGATCCGGGCAGCGGCCCGGACGACGTCGCGCCGCGCCCCCAGCTCGTGGGCCCAGCCGGAGCGCACCAGGTGGTCGGCCTCGACCGTGCGGGCGAAGCCGCCCACCAGCGCCGCGGCGCCCTCGCTCTCGGCGCGCAGGAGCAGCACCTCACGCGCGTGGGGGTAGGGCGCCCGCGGCTCGGAGAGCAGGTCGTCGCCGTCGTCCCAGACGACCACGAGGGAGAGGTCGGCGACGGGGGCGAACGCCGCGGCGCGGGTGCCGACCGCGATGCGGGCCTGCCCGTGCAGGAGCCGCAGGAAGTGCCGGTAGCGCACCGCGGGGCCGAGGTCGGCGGTGAGCAGCGCGTGCTGGGGGGCGCTGCCGGCGCTCTCGGCGGCCGCGGTCAGCGCGGCGTCGAGCCGGGCCACGTCCTTGCCGTCGGGAGCACAGACGACGACGCCGCCGGGAGCGGCCAGCGCGGCCTCGGCCACCAGCATCGCCCAGTCGGTGCCCGGCGGAGGGCTCCAGACCGCGCGGGGGGCGCCTCCTGCCCGCAGGTGGCCGAGCCAGGCGGCGGCGTGCTCGTGCGCGCCCCACGCCTGCTCCGCCGCCCCGGCGGGCACCGGGCGCAGCGGCGGCACGGGGTCGGGGCGGGCCTGGGCCTCCTCGGCCTCGGCGGTGGCGTGCCGGGGAGGCACGGCGAGGCGGAGCACGTCGGCGCGGGTGCCGGCGTAGCGCCGTGCGACCTCCTCGGCCAGGGCGGCGACCGCCGGGGTCAGCACCCGCTCGGCGCCCACGACCCGCTTGATCGGGGCGAGCACGCCGGCGTGCTCGGAGGTCTCGCACCGCTCGAGCAGCCAGCCGTCCGCCTCCTGCCCGGCGAAGCGCACCTTCACCCGCACCCCGGGACGCGCGGTGGCGTCCAGCTTCGCGGGCACGGCGAAGTCGAAGACCCGGTCCAGGTGGGCGGGCGGCAGGTCGAGGAGGACCCGGGCGACCGGCTCGGTCTCGGCCGGGGTCACCTGGACGGCGTTGCGGGCCCGGGTGGCCCGGGCCTTGGCCTCCCGGACGCCCGCCAGCCCCGGCAGCAGGTCGGGCTGCTCGTCGGCGGGGCGTGGTGGCGGGCTCACGCGAGGATTCCTACCAGGGCCCACCGACCCCGCCGGCGACCGGTCGGGGTCGGTGGAGGGCTCAGCGGCCGACGGCTGCCGCGAGCGCCTCGGCGCGGTCCGTGCGCTCCCAGGTGAAGTCCTCGAGCTCTCGGCCGAAGTGGCCGTAGGCGGCGGTCTTGGCGTAGATCGGCCGCTTGAGGTCGAGGTCGGCGATGATCGCGGCCGGGCGCAGGTCGAAGACCGCGAGCACCGCCTCCTGGATCTTCTCGTCCGGCACGGTGCCGGTGCCGAAGGTCTCCACGAACACGCCGACCGGCTGCGCCTTGCCGATCGCGTAGGCGACCTGCACCTCGCAGCGCTTGGCCAGGCCGGCGGCCACGACGTTCTTGGCGACCCAGCGCATGGCGTAGGCGGCCGAGCGGTCGACCTTCGACGGGTCCTTGCCGGAGAAGGCACCGCCGCCGTGGCGGGCCATGCCGCCGTAGGTGTCGACGATGATCTTGCGGCCGGTCAGGCCCGCGTCGCCCATGGGCCCGCCGACCACGAACGTGCCGGTCGGGTTGACCAGCAGCCGGTAGCCGTCGGAGTCGATGTCGAACTGCTCGAGCACCGGCGCGATGACGTGCTTGGCGATGTCGGGCTGGAGCTGGGTGTCGAGGTCGATGCCCTCGGCGTGCTGGGTGGAGAGCACCACCGTGTCGATGCGGCGGGCGACGCCGGCGTCGTCGTACTCGACGGTGACCTGCGTCTTCCCGTCCGGGCGCAGGTAGGGCAGCGTCCCGTCCTTGCGGACGGCGGTGAGCCGCTCGGCGAGCGTCTGCGCGATCTTGATCGGCAGCGGCATCAGCTCGGGCGTGTCGTCGCAGGCGTAGCCGAACATCAGGCCCTGGTCGCCCGCACCCTGCAGGTCCTTCTCGTCCACGGACGCGGCGGTGCGGTGCTCGTGCGCCTTGTCGACGCCCTGGGCGATGTCGCCGGACTGGCCGCCGATGGCGACCATGACGCCGCAGGTCTTGCCGTCGAAGCCCTTGTCGGAGTGGTCGTAGCCGATGTCGAGGATCTTCTGGCGGACGATGTTCTTGATGTCCACGTAGCCCTTGGTGGTCACCTCGCCGGCCACGACGACGAGGCCGGTGGTCAGCAGCGTCTCGACGGCCACGCGGGAGTGCGGGTCCTGGCGGAGCATCTCGTCGAGGACGGCGTCGCTGATCTGGTCGGCGATCTTGTCGGGGTGCCCCTCGGTCACCGACTCGGAGGTGAACAGGCGTCCGGTCATGTGTGTCGTCCTCGATCCTTCGTACCGGCGGGGGTGGCCCGCCCACGGTAACCACCGCAGGCGTCACCCGGGTGGCGTGTCTCAGCGGCGCCCCGGTCGGGGGCCGTCGTTCAGCGTGCGGGGGTGGTTCGGAGCAGCACCTGGTCCCAGATGGCGTGCGCGAGCACTCGTTTCGCGGCGCGGGGCACGGCCGTTTCGGCACCGTCGGCCCCCAGGATGACGGCCTCGTTCTCGTCCGCGCCGAACACCGCTCCCCCGGCGACGTCGTTGACGACCAGCAGGTCGCAGCCCTTGCGGGCCAGCTTGGCCCGCCCCAGCTCCAGGACGCTGCCGGTCTCGTCCCCGGTCTCGGCCGCGAAGCCGACCACGACCTGGCCGGCGCGCGGCCGGTCGTGGGCCAGCGTCGCCAGGATGTCCGGGTTCTGCTCCAGCGCGACCGGGTCGACGGTGCCGTCGGCCCGCTTCTTGATCTTGACCCCGGAGTGGCTGGTGGGCCGGAAGTCGGCGGGCGCGGCGGCCATGACGACGGCGTCGGCGTCCTTGGCGGCCGTCAGCACCGCGTCGCGCAGCTGCTCGGTGCTGACCACGGGCACGACGTCGACGCCGGCCGGGTCGGGCAGCGAGGTGTTCGCGGCGACGAGGGTGACGCGTGCGCCGCGGGCGGCCGCGGCGCGGGCCAGCGCGTAGCCCTGCTTGCCCGAGGAGGCGTTGCCGAGGAACCGGACCGGGTCGAGGTGCTCGCGGGTGCCGCCCGCGGAGACGACCACGTGCCGGCCCGCGAGGTCGGCGGCGCCGGGGCGGGCGAGCACGTCGACGCACGCCTCGAAGATCTCCACCGGGTCCGGCAGCCGGCCCTTGCCGGTGTCGGCGCCGGTCAGGCGTCCGCTGGCGGGCTCGAGGACGACGACGCCCCGCTCACGCAGCGTCGCGACGTTGGCGACGGTGGCCGGGTGCTCCCACATCTCGGTGTGCATCGCCGGGGCGAGCACCACGGGGCAGCGGGCGGTGAGCAGCGTGGAGGTCAGCAGGTCGTCGGCGCGCCCGTGCGTGGCGCGGGCCAGGAAGTCCGCCGTGGCCGGCGCGACCACCACGAGGTCGGCCTCGCGGCCCAGCCGCACGTGCGGCACCTCGTGGACGTCCTCGAAGACCCGGGTGTGCACGGGCTTGCCGGAGAGCGCGGCCCAGGTGGGCGCGCCGACGAACTCCAGGGCGGCCGCGGTCGGCACGACGGTGACGTCGTGGCCGGACTCGGTGAACCGGCGCAGCAGCTCGGCGGCCTTGTACGCAGCGATCCCGCCGCTGACGCCCAGGACCACGCGGGTCGGGGCGTCGGCGACGGGATCGCTGGCGCGGGTCTCGTTCACCCGCGAGGCTTCACTCGGAGAAGTCGGCCGCGGCGGCGTCGGCAGCGGCCTGCTCGGCGGCGAGCTCGGCCGGGTCGACGTGCTCGAGGGTCAGCAGGTCCTCGTTGACCTCGCGCAGGGCGATGGAGAGGGGCTTCTCCTGGACGTGGGTCTCCACGAGGGGGCCCACGTACTCCAGCAGACCCTCGCCCAGCTGGGAGTAGTAGGCGTTGATCTGGCGGGCACGCTGCGAGCCGTAGAGGACCAGCTGGTACTTGCTGTCCGTCTTGCTGAGCAGGTCGTCGATGGACGGGTTCGTCACGCCCACGGCCTCGATGTTGGGGGCAGCCACGCTGATGAGCCTCACAAAGTCTTCTCGGGGGTGCAGGTCGGTGCGCCGGAGGGCGCTAGGGCCGGACCTGCGGGTCGGCCGTCATCAAGGTTACCAACTCGTCGGCAGCCTCATGAACTTCGTGGTTGACGATCGTGACGTCGAACTCCGGCTCGGCCGCCAGCTCGTCACGCGCGGTGGCCAGTCGGCGCTCCCGCTCCTCCTCGGTCTCGGTGCCCCGGCCGACGAGCCGGCGGACCAGCTCCTCCCACGACGGGGGCTTGAGGAACACCTGGAGCGCCTCGGGCATGGAGTCGCGGACCTGCCGCGCCCCCTGGAGGTCGATCTCCAGCAGCGCCGGGCGTCCGGCGGAGAGCGCCTCGTCCACCGGACCGCGCGGGGTGCCGTAGCGGGCCACCTTGTGCACGACCGCCCACTCGAGCATGTCGCCCGCGTCGACCAGGCGGTCGAACTCCGCCTCGGTGACGAAGTGGTAGTGCACGCCGTCGACCTCGCCGGGGCGGGGCTTGCGGGTCGTCGCGGAGACCGAGATCCAGACGTCGGGGTGCTGGTCGCGGACGGCGGCGGCCACGGTGCCCTTGCCGACGGCGGTGGGACCGGCGAGGACGACGAGCCGGCTGCGGGCCGGCCCGTCGGGGGTGCGGGAGGGAGCGGGAGGGGTCACAGACCCGCGTCCGCGCCGAACTCCTTCTCGAGCGCAGCGACCTGCTTCGAGCCCAGACCACGGACGCGGCGGCTCTCGGCGATGCCGAGGCGCTCCATCATCTGACGGGCGCGGACCTTGCCCAGGCCCGGCATGGACTGCAGCAGGTCGACCACGCGCATCTTGCCGATGACCTCGTTGGTCTGGCCCTCCTTGAGCACCTCAGAGATCGAGGCACCGGAGTTCTTGAGCCGGTTCTTCACCTCCGCACGCTCCCGGCGGGACGCAGCAGCCTTCTCGAGCGCCGCCTGGCGCTGTTCGGGGGTCAGCGGGGGAAGGGCCACGGGCTCAATCCTTCTACGCGGTGGGTGGTGCAGGGCGGGGCCAATCTAGTCACACGTCCGGGTGAGCGGCAACGCGGGCCACCACACAGGTGCGCGCCGGGCGTCCGACAGGCGCCCGGCGGGGGCCCCGGAGCGCCGGCTCGCGGCCGTTCGCGCCGGTCAGCGCGGGGGTGAGGAGGTCGCTCAGGGTGACGTCCGGGGGTGGGTCGGGCCCCCGTCTCAGCCACCGGTCAGGGACGTGCCGCAGACCGCGCGGACCTCCGCCGTGACGGTCGCCAGCGCCTGCTGCGTCTGCGTCGAGGCCAGCTCACCGGCCGCCGCCCGCACGGCCACGAGGTCGGCCTCCTCGACGCCCGCCGGCACCTCGTCCTCGTCGAGGCCGACCAGGTCCTGCGCGGTCAGGTCCGTCCCGTCGAGGGCGTCCTCGAGTGCGTCGTCGAGGGCGACGACGCGACCGGTGAGGTACTGCCAGTCGTCGGCCACGTCGTCAGGGCTGGCGTCGCGCAGCCGCTCCAGGGCGGGCAGCGCGTCCACGAGGGCGGTGGGGCTGCCGGCGTCGACCGCCGCGGCCAGCTGCTCCTGACCGTCGGTGACGGTGTCGCAGTACTCCTGCGTGGGGTCGCCCGCGCAGCCGGAGAGCAGGAGCGCCAGGGTGACGGCGGCTCCGGCGACTCCGACGGCTCCGGCGACGCCCCGGTGACGCGTCACCCCAGCCCGGCCAGCGCGTCGTTGGCGTCCCGGGCGGCCGCGGCGAGCATCCCGGCGTCCGGGCCCTTGCCCAGGACCTCGCGCGAGGAGCTGGCCAGCACGTGGGGCGCCACGGGGCCGAAGATCCGGTCGATGTCGGCCACGGTGCCGCCCTGGGCGCCGAAGCCGGGCGCCAGCACGGGGCCGCCGAAGTCCAGGTCGGCGTGCGTCACGACGCCGTCGGCCAGCGTCGCGCCGACGACGGCGCCGAAGGAGCCGAGCGAGCCGGCCTCCACCTCGGCCGCGTTCAGCGCGGCCAGGTGGGAGAGCACCCGGTCGGCGACCCGCTCCCCCGGCGTGGCGGAGCCGTCGGCGGTGCGGGCGTGCTGCACCTCGGGGCCCTCGGGGTTGGAGGTGAGGGCGAGGACGAACAGGCCGCCCCCGTGGGCGCGCGCCGTCTCCACGAACGGGCTCAGCGAGCCGAAGCCGAGGTAGGGGCTGACCGTCACGGCGTCCGCGCACAGCGGGGAGGCCGGGTCCAGGTAGGCGTCGGCGTAGGCCTGCGAGGTGGAGCCGATGTCGCCGCGCTTGACGTCCAGCGCCACCAGGGCGCCGGCCTCGCGGGCGGTCGCCAGCACCCGCTCCAGCACGGCCACGCCGCGGCTCCCGAAGCGCTCGTAGAAGGCGGACTGCGGCTTGATCACCGAGCACACCGGCGCGAGGGCCTCGGTGGCCGTGAGCGCGAACCGCTCCAGCCCCGCCACGGTGTCCTCCAGCCCCCAGGCGGCCAGGAGGCCGGCGTGCGGGTCGATGCCGGCGCAGAAGCGCCCGCGCGTGGCGAGGGCGGACTCGAGGCGGGCACCGAACGGCGCGGTCGTCGTCTGGGGCGCGATGGTCATGCAGGGGCCTTCCTGGGTGCGGGTGCGGGTGCGGCTGTGGGTGCGGGTGCGGGCGTGCTGGCCGGGCGGGTCAGGGGCGTCAGGTGGGGTCGTCCGGGGCTCGCCCGGCTCGCAGGTCGGCGACGAGCCGGGCGGCGGCCGTGGGGTCGGAGAGGAGCGCCGAGCCCACCTGGACGGCGGCGGCGCCGGCGTCCAGGAGCGCCCGGGCGTCCGTGGCGACCGTGACGCCCCCGCAGCCCACCACGTCGACGCCGGTGCCCGCCAGGGCCGTCGCGGCGGCGTGGACGGCGCGCAGCGCCTGCGGGCGCACGGCCGGGCCGGACAGACCGGCGGGGCGGCCGTCGGGCAGCTGGGCGGGCTGGGCCCCGCCGACCACGACGGCGGCGGCCCCGGCCCCGGCGGCCGCCCGGGCGTGCTCGGCGACGCCGGCGAGCACCGGGGCGAGCTTGGCCAGCAGCGGCACGCCCGGCGGCAGGACGCCGGCCGCGGCGGACACGGCCTCGGAGACGCCCGCACCGTCGAGGGGGGCCAGCACCCCGGCCTCGGCGGCGTCGGGCGCGCACAGGTGCAGCTCGACGGCGGAGACGCCGGAGGTGCGGGCCAGGCCGCGGACGACCTGCGTGATCTCCTCCGGCGTGGCGCCGGCGACGGAGACGACGACGCGGGCCCCGGCCTGCACCAGCGCGGGCAGCTCGGTGGCGCAGAAGGCGGTGAGCCCGGGGTTCGGCAGCCCCGTGGCGTGCAGCAGCCCGGCCGGGCTCTCCAGCACCCGGGGCGCGCGCGAGCCGGCTCGGGCGTCCAGGGTGATCGTGCGGCTCACCACCGCGCCGTAGGTGCTCAGCGGTGCGTAGGCGGCCGCCTCCCGGCCCGTGCCCGCGCAGCCGGCGGCGAGCATGACCGGCTCGGCCAGGTGCAGCCCGGCCACGCGGGTGCCGGGGGTGGTCGGGCTCATCCGCGCTCCTCCCCCGTCCCGGTCCGCGGGGCACTCTCCGGGCCCACCAGGTCGTCCCAGCGCACCAGGTCGTCCCAGCGCACCAGGTCGTCCCAGCGCACCCGGTCGCCGCGCAGCACCGGCCCCTCGGCGCAGACGCGGGCCGTGCGGGCCACGCCGTCCTCACCGACGACGGGCACGGGGCAGCCGAGGCACAGGCCGGTCCCGCACGGGGTGGGCAGCGTGAGCGCGGTCTGGCTCCAGGCGCCGTGGTCCTCGGCGGCACGGGCCACGGCGTGCAGGAGCGGCGTCGAGCCGGCGGCGTAGACGACGGCCGCCCCGGTGCGGCGCAGCAGGTCGGGCAGGAGGTCGGCGGCGGGGGCCCGGGTGCCGACGGAGCCGTCGAGGGTGGCCACGGTGACGCTGCGGGCCGTGCGCCGGGCCTCGAGCGCGGAGAGCAGGTGGGCCTCGTCCGGCGCCGCGAGGAGGAGGTGGACGGGGCAGTCCCGCTCGCGCAGCCGCTCGGCCAGCGCGAACAGTGGCGCCGCGTGCACGCCCTCGCCGACCAGCAGCGTGCTGACGGGTTCCTTGGGCAGGGCGAAGACGCGCCCGCCCAGGGGGCCGGTGATCTCGAGCCGGTCCCCGCGGGCGCGGGAGGCGAGCCACCGGGTGCCCGGCCCCACGGGGTCGACCAGCACGGACACGGAGGTGGCGTGGCCGCCCAGCGGACGCACCTGGTGGATCCACAGCGCCCGGCGCGCCAGGCGGGCGCGCTCCCCCGGCTCACCGATCGAGACGGCCAGGAAGGACCCTGGGCGGAAGCGCTCCCCGACGCCGGGTGCGGCCAGCGTGAGCTGGGTGAACGCCCCCGAGCGCGATCCGGACAGGACCTCGGCCGTCAGGTGGACCGGGCCGTGCACGGGCGCGCTCACTGGGTCATCACCGGGTGCTCACTGGGTGCGGGCACCCGCTCCCGCGGCGATCCGCGACGGCCACGCGGGCCCGCCGTAGATGAAGCCGGTGTAGGCCTGGACGAGGTCGGCTCCCGCCGCGATCCGCTCCCGGGCGTCGGCCACCGTGGAGATGCCGCCGACGCCGACCAGGGTGAGGTCCGGGCCGACCCGCTGGCGCAGCCGGCGCAGCACTTCCAGCGAGCGCTCGCGCAGCGGCGCGCCCGAGAGCCCGCCGGCCCCCAGCGCCTCGACGTCGGCCTCGGGCGTCACGAGCCCGCCGCGGCCGATGGTCGTGTTGGTGGCGATGACGCCGTCGAGCACCCCGTCGCGCGCACCGGCGACGGCCATGTCGGCCACGGCGTCGACGTCCTCGTCGGCCAGGTCGGGCGCGATCTTGACCAGCAGCGGCACGCGGCGGCCGGAGTGACCACGACCGTCGTGGGTCGCCGCGTCGGCGACCTGGCGGACGTGCTCGAGGAGCGGCCCCAGCTTCTCCACGGCCTGGAGGTTGCGCAGGCCGGGGGTGTTCGGCGAGGAGACGTTGACGACCAGGTAGTCCGCGAACGGCGCCAGCAGTCGCGCGCTGATCGCGTAGTCGGCCTCGACGGCCGTCTGGTCGTCGTCGGGCACGACCTTCGACTTGCCGATGTTGACGCCCAGCACCGGCCGCCCGCGCGGGTCGCGCCCGCGCAGCCGCTCGGCGCGCTGCTCCAGGCGGCGGGCCACGACGGCTGCCCCGTCGTTGTTGAAGCCCATCCGGTTGACGATCGCTTTGTCGGCGGGCAGCCGGAACAGCCGCGGCTGCGGGTTGCCCGGCTGCGGCCGCCCCGTCACGGTGCCGACCTCGACGTGTCCGAAGCCGAGCGCGGCCAGCGCGTCGATGCCGGTGGCGTTCTTGTCGAACCCGGCGGCCAGGCCCAGCGCGTGCGGGAACGTCAGGCCGAGGGTGTGCACCGGCGTCGCCGTCGTCCCCCGCAGGCGGGCCACGCCCCGGCGGGCCGCCGCGAGGGCGGGCCCGCCGGCACGGACGCCGACGAAGCCGAGCCGGTGGGCCAGCTCGGGGTCGATCCGTGTGGCCACCTGGTCGAAGAGCAGGTCGTAGGCACCCATGTGCTGACTCCTACCAGATCCCCGGTCAGCGACCGACGAGCGCGGCCCAGTCCTGCAGGGACCGGACGCCCACGTCGCCCCGACGCATCGCCTCGATCCCCTGCACGGCGGCCGCGAGGCCCTGGACCGTGGTGATGCAGGGGACGTTGGCGCGGATCGCCGCGGTGCGGATCTCGTAGCCGTCCAGGCGCGCGTGGCCGGAGCCGCCCGCGCCGTACGGCGTGTTCACGATGAGCTGGATCTTGCCCTCGGCGATGAGCTGGACGGTGGTCTTCTCCCCGTTCGGCCCCTCCCCCTCGAAGTGCTTGCGCACCACGGTGCAGGGCACGCCCGAGCGGCGCAGCACCTCGGCGGTGCCCTGGGTGGCCATGATCTCGAAGCCGTGCTCGGCCAGGACCTTCACCGGGAAGATCATCGACCGCTTGTCGCGGTTGGCCATCGACACGAACACCGCACCGCCGGTCGGCAGCAGCCCGAAGGCGGCGGCCTGCGACTTCGCGAACGCGGTGCCGAAGTCGGCGTCGAAGCCCATGACCTCGCCGGTGGACTTCATCTCCGGGCCGAGGATGGTGTCGACCTGGCTGCCGTCGGGGGCGCGGAACCGGTTGAACGGCATCACGGCCTCCTTCACGGCGATCGGCTGCTCGGCCGGCAGGGTGCCGCCGTCGCCGGTGGCGGGCAGGACGCCGACCTCGCGCAGGTGGGCGATGGACTCGCCCAGCATCACGCGGGAGGCGGCCTTGGCCAGCGAGGTGGCGGTGGCCTTGGAGACGAACGGCACCGTGCGCGAGGCGCGGGGGTTGGCCTCGAGGACGTAGAGGATGTCGCCGGCGAGCGCGAACTGGATGTTGATCAGGCCCAGCACGCCCACGCCCCGGGCGATGCCCTCGGTGGCCTCGCGGATCTTGTCGATCTCGCGGGCACCCAGGGTGATCGGCGGCAGGGCGCACGCGGAGTCGCCGGAGTGGATGCCGGCCTCCTCGATGTGCTCCATCACGCCGCCGAGGTAGAGCTCCGTGCCGTCGTAGAGCGCGTCGACGTCGATCTCGACGGCGTCGTCGAGGAACCGGTCGACCAGCACCGGGGCGGCGCTGCTGATGAGCCCGGCCTCCACGTACTTGGTCAGGTAGGCCTCGAGCGACTCGTCGCCGTAGACGATCTCCATGCCGCGTCCGCCCAGCACGTAGGAGGGGCGGACGAGGACGGGGTAGCCGATCTCCTGGGCGATCGCGCGAGCCTCGGGCCACGAGGTGGCGGTGCCGTGCTTGGGCGCCACGAGCCCGGCCTGCGCCAGCACGCGGCCGAAGGCGCCGCGCTCCTCGGCGAGGTCGATGGCGTCGGGGCTGGTGCCGACGATCGGCACGCCCGCGGCCGCGAGGCCCTGGGCGAGGCCGAGCGGGGTCTGGCCGCCGAGCTGGCAGATGACGCCGGCCACGGGGCCGGCCTGCTGCTCGGCGTGCACGACCTCGAGCACGTCCTCGAGCGTGAGCGGCTCGAAGTAGAGGCGGTCGGAGGTGTCGTAGTCGGTCGAGACCGTCTCCGGGTTGCAGTTGACCATGACGGTCTCGTAGCCGGCCTCGGAGAGGGCCAGCGACGCGTGCACGCAGGAGTAGTCGAACTCGATGCCCTGGCCGATGCGGTTCGGACCGGAGCCGAGGATGATCACGGCCTCCTTGGTGCGGCCGGTCACCTCGGTCTCCTCGTCGTAGGAGGAGTAGTGGTACGGCGTCGCGGCGGCGAACTCGGCGGCGCAGGTGTCCACGGTCTTGTAGACCGGGCGGATGCCGAGCGCGTGGCGCACCCCGCGGACGACGTCCGCGGTCATGCCCCGCATCTTGCCGAGCTGGGCGTCGGAGAACCCGTGGCGCTTGGCCCGGCGCAGCAGCGCGGGGGTGAGCTCCTCGGCCTCGATCACCGACAGCGCGACCTCGTTGATGAGGGAGAGCTGGTCGACGAACCAGGGGTCGATCTTGGTGGCGTCGAAGACCTCCTCGGCGGTGGCCCCGGCACGCAGCGCGTCCATGACCAGCTTGAGGCGGCCGTCGTGCGGCACGGAGGCGCGGGCGAGCAGGTCGGCCTTGTCCAGGTCGACGAACGCCTTGTCCCAGTCGAAGGTGGCGCCCTTGGACTCCAGGGAGCGCAGCGCCTTCTGCAGGGCTTCGGTGAAGCTGCGGCCGATCGCCATCGCCTCGCCGACGGACTTCATGTGCGTGGTGAGCACCGGGTCGGCGCCGGGGAACTTCTCGAAGGCGAACCGGGGCACCTTGACCACGACGTAGTCCAGCGTGGGCTCGAACGCGGCGGGGGTGCCGCGCTTCTCGCCGTCCTCGCCGATCACCGAGGTGATGTCGTTGGGGATCTCGTCGAGCGTGTAGCCGATCGCGACCTTGGCGGCGATCTTGGCGATCGGGTAGCCGGTGGCCTTCGAGGCGAGCGCGGAGGAGCGGGAGACGCGGGGGTTCATCTCGATGACGACGATGCGGCCGTCCTCGGGGTTCACCGCGAACTGGATGTTGCAGCCGCCGGTGTCGACGCCGACCTCGCGGATGACGCCGATGGAGATGTTGCGCAGCCGCTGGTACTCGCGGTCGGTCAGCGTCATGGCCGGGGCCACGGTGATCGAGTCACCGGTGTGCACGCCCAGCGGGTCGAGGTTCTCGATGGAGCAGACGATGACGACGTTGTCGGCCTTGTCGCGCATGACCTCCAGCTCGTACTCCTTCCAGCCGAGGATGGACTCCTCCAGGAGCACCTCGGTGGTCGGGCTGGCGGTGAGGCCGGCGCCGCCGATGCGGCGCAGGTCGTCCTCGGAGTAGGCCAGGCCGGAGCCCGCGCCACCCATGGTGAACGAGGGGCGGACGACGACGGGGTAGCCGAGGTCCTCGGCGCCGTCGAGCGCCTTCTGCAGCGCGGCGGCGACCTTCTCCTCCTTGGTCGCGCCGGGGGCGAGGTCCTCGCCGTTGCAGATGATCGAGCGGGCCACCTCGGCGCCCCACTCGGCCGGGAGGTCCTCGACGATCCGCTTGAACTGCTCGCGGTTCTCGCCCTTGTTGATGGCCTCGACCGAGGCGCCGACGAGCTCGACGCCGTACTTCTCGAGCACGCCGTTCTCGTGCAGGCTCATGGCCGCGTTCAGCGCGGTCTGGCCGCCGAGAGTGGCGAGCAGCGCGTCGGGACGCTCCTTGGCGATGACCCGCTCGACGAACTCGGGCGTGATCGGCTCGACGTAGGTGGCGTCGGCGAACTCCGGGTCGGTCATGATCGTGGCCGGGTTGGAGTTCACCAGGATGACCCGCAGGCCCTCGGCCCGCAGGACGCGGCAGGCCTGGGTGCCGGAGTAGTCGAACTCGCAGGCCTGGCCGATGACGATCGGGCCGGAGCCGATCACCATGATGGAAGAGATGTCGGTGCGCTTCGGCATGGCTCAGGCCTCCTTGCTGCTGATCACGGGGGTGGTGGCGGCCGTGGAGGTCAGGCCCCCGGCCATGAGGTCCTTGAACCGGTCGAAGAGGTAGCCGGCGTCGTGCGGGCCGGCCGCGGCCTCCGGGTGGTACTGCACGGAGAAGCCCTTGAGGACGCCGTCCTCGCCCCGCAGCTCCAGGCCCTCGACGCAGTCGTCGTTGAGGTTGACGTGGCTGACGGTGGCCTCGCCGTAGGGCGTGGTGGTGGCGGCGTCCAGCGGCGCGTCGACGGCGAAGCCGTGGTTGTGCGCGGTGACCTCGACCTTGTTGGTCGTGCGGTCGATGACCGGCTGGTTGATGCCGCGGTGGCCGTACTTCAGCTTGTAGGTGCCGAAGCCGAGCGCGCGACCGAAGAGCTGGTTGCCGAAGCAGATGCCGAAGTACGGCAGGCCCTGGGCCAGCGCCGCCTGCAGCGTCTCGACCTGGGCGGTCGTGGCGGAGGGGTCGCCGGGGCCGTTGGAGTAGAAGAGGCCGTCCGGGTTCACCGCGTTGATCTCCTCGATGGAGGCGGTGGCCGGCAGGACGTGCACCTCGATGCCGCGCTCGGCCATCCGGTACGGCGTCATGGCCTTGATGCCGAGGTCGAGGGCGGCGACGGTGTACTGCTTCTCGCCCCACGGACCGGGCTGGGCCGGCACCACGTAGGCCTCCTGGGTGGAGACCGCGGTGGACAGCTCGGAGCCGGCCATCTCGGCGGACTCCTGCACCTTCGCCAGCAGCAGCGCCGGGTCGGTCGTCTCGGTGGAGATGCCGACGCGCATGGCGCCGCGCTCGCGCAGGTGGCGGGTCAGCGCGCGGGTGTCGACGCCGGAGATGCCGACGACGCCCTGCGCCTTCAGCTCGTCGTCGAGGCTGCGCTGCGCGCGCCAGGAGGAGGAGACGCGGCTGGGGTCCCGGACGACGTAGCCGGCGACCCAGATGCGGGAGGACTCCGGGTCCTCGTCGTTCACGCCCGTGTTGCCGATGTGCGGGGCCGTCATGACGACGACCTGGCGGTGGTAGCTCGGGTCGGTCAGCGTCTCCTGGTACCCGGTCATGCCGGTGGAGAAGACCGCCTCGCCGAAGGTCTCGCCCTCGGCTCCGTAGGACTCACCGTGGAAGGTGCGACCGTCCTCCAGGACCAGCAGGGCCGGCTTGGGCTCCCGGGTCGAGGACGTCGCGGGCGTGGGGGCATGCGAGGGCACGCCGTACCTCCTTCTCCGCCTCACAGGACGGGTCGTTAAAGGATGTCGGACTGCGCCCGAGAATAGCAGCGCCCAGGCCTTTCGCCCCTTCCGCGCCACGCTCGTCCACCACTCGACACGGCGCGTGTGACGGACCCCTCCGCGGCGGTGCCCCACCCGCCCGGGACCTGACGCAGGAGGGCGGGGAACCCTGGACGGCCGGGCGCCGTCCCACGGAGCATGACCACCATGACGCGCCGTTCCCGCACCCGTGCCCCGCTCGCCGTGACCGCCTGCCTCGCGCTCGGTCTGGTCCTGGGGGCGTGCGGCTCGGAGGACACGGTCGCCTCCGACCCCGGCGCCGCCTCGTCCTCCTCCCCCGGCACCGTCGACGAGGAGCCGGCCTCGTGGCCCGAGGACGCGTCCGTCGACCTCGTCCGGGCCGACGACGAGGCGGGGACGGCCTACGCCGAGGCCGCGCCGGTCGGCGGGGCCGCCTGGTTGGCGGACGAGGGTGCGCTCGTCTACGTCGGGGAGGTCGGCTACTCGGGCTCGTGCGCACCGAGGGCGACGTTGCGGGCGGACTGGTCACTCGCGCTCGCTCCGGGCGGCGACAAGGACACGATGTGCACGATGGACGCGGTCTCGTGGGTCGTCGTCGTCACCGGGCTGGAGACCCCGCCGACCCAGCTGCAGGTCACCGATCTCTCGGGCACCTCCACGGTCGAGGTCGTGGGCGCCTGAGCGCAGCCGTCGTCAGTGCCAGGATGGAGGGCGTGGCACGCACGATCCTCGATGACGTCATCGACACCGACTACGGCCGGCTCGACCTCGCCTGGACGGACGGGTTCGACCAGGACGGCGACGTCGACTCCCTGTTCGAGGGCCAGGCGAACGGGCTGGTGGGCGCAGCCTCCGCGGACGGGGTGCACCTCACCCTCGCGCGCCGGTCGGGTGGGTCGCACGTCACCGTGACCCTGCACGACGTCGAGCCCGCACCCCCCGACGACGCCTGGGAGGACGTGGTGGAGGTGTCCACCGTCGTGACCGAGGACGCAGCACCGCGCTGGGTCGGCTGGGCGGGCGAGGACAGCGGCCCCCTGCCCGTCCCCCCGGGCGAGTACCGCCTCCGCGTCAGCGCCACGGGGCGCGACGCCGGCCGCGACGGGGAGTTCGCGGACGAGGTCGTCGACCGGTACGCGGTCGACCTGTGGCCGGCCTCGCGGGCGACGGACGCGATCCTCCGCGTCACCAGCAGCGACGCCGCCACCTGGCACGAGGCACGCGGCTCCCGGCCCTGAGGACAGGCCGTCGCGGGACGGACCCCGGTCAGACCAGCAGCTCCGGCACGTTGTGCGGGGTGACGACGTGGATGGGCGCGCTCAGCGTCTCCGGCTCCCCCTCGATGGCACCGTGCGCGCGCATGATGTTCTGGCAGGCCGTGCGCATGTCGTGGCGCAGGTCGTGGTGCAGCACCGCGGTGAGCTCGTCACCGCGCAGCAGGTCGAGGTTGTCGCGGTCGAGGTCGTGCCCGACGAAGACGCGGACGTCGCGGCCGGCCTGGCTGAACGCCGAGAGGATCGCCCGGTTGCCCCCGCCGACCGAGTAGACCGACGTGATCCGGGGATGCGCCTCCAGCGTGCGCAGCGTCGCGGCCTCCACGGCGGCGTCCAGCCCGTCGGTGTCGGTCTGCTCGACCAGCACCCGTCCGGGGTTGCGGCTGCGCATCGTGGAGCGAAAGCCCATCTCCCGCTCCTCCTCGTTGCGGAAGACGCTGCTGCTCAGGGCCACGAGCACCTCCCCCTCGTCCGGGCCCAGCATCTGGTCCACCAGGTAGGCGGCGGTCGCGCCGGCGGAGCGGTTGTCGGTGCCCACGTAGGCGGCCCGCCTGCTCAGGGGCAGGTCGGTGACCAGGGTGATGACGGGGATGCCCTGCTCGACCAGCGAGTCGACGGCGGCGACCACCTCCGGCACGTCCGGGGCCTTGAGGATCACCCCGGCCGACCCACGGCGCCCGATCTTCTCCAGGACCCGCACGATCTCGCCGGCATCCCCGGACTCGCGGAAGTCGAAGCGGGAACGGATGACGGCCGGGTACAGCATCGGCAGCTCCGCCTCGAGGGCCGCCTTGACGGCCGAGGAGAAGCGGTCGGGCGCGTGCATGACGACGTCGACCAGGAAGGTACGACCGGTCAGCCGCAGCTGGCTGCGCTGGCGGTCGAGGTCCGTGACGGCCTGCTTCACGAGGGCGACGGTGCTGGCCCGGACGCCCGGACGCTCGTTGAGCACGCGGTCGACGGTCGCCTCGCTGAGGCCTGCCTGACGGGCGATCTCCCGGATCGGGTACGGGTGTCCCACGCAGGCATCCTCGGGGCAGCCGCGCACTCCGTCAACGGGTGATGGCTTTTTGATGGGAGTGTCGCTGTTGACGCTGATGTGTCACGAGCCACAACATCGTCCACGTGCTTCTCCAAGACCGCGTCGTGCTCGTCACCGGCGCCACCCAGGGCCTCGGCGCGGGCATCGCGCGCGCGGCCGCCCGCGAGGGCGCCCTGGTCGTGGTGTCCGGGCGCGACGCCGAGCGTGGCGAGGCCGTGGCCGCAGGCTTGCGCGCGGACGGGGCCTCGGCCCACTTCGTGCGGGCCGACGTGGCCGACCCCGCGCAGGCGCGGGACGCGGTGGCGCAGACCGTCGCGCGTCACGGCCGCATCGACGGGCTGGTCAACGCCGCCGGCTCGACGGCCCGGGGCACCCTGCTGGACACGACCCCGGAGCTCTTCGACGCCCACGTGGCGGTCAACCTGCGCGGCCCGTTCTTCACCATGCAGGCCGCGGTGGCCGACATGGTGAGTCGTGGTGCCCCCGGCTCGATCGTCAACATCATCTCGATCGACTCCCACGGCGGTCAGTCCTTCCTCTCCCCCTACGTGGCGGCCAAGGCCGGCCTCGTGGGGCTGACGAAGAACGCCGCCCACGCCCACCGCTGGGACAGGGTCCGCGTCAACGGCCTCAACATCGGCTGGACGGCCACCGACGGCGAGCACCGCACCCAGGGAGCCGGCACCGCGGACGACCCGGACGGCTCCGTGTGGCTCGAGCGCGCCGCCTCGTCCGTGCCGATGGGGCGCCTCGGCGACGTCGACGAGATCGCCGACCTCGTCGTCCTCCTGCTCTCCGACCGCAGCGGGGTCGTGACCGGCTCCGTCATCGACTGGGACCAGACGGTCGTCGGGGGCCTCGGCCTCGCGCCCGGCGACGTCCCCCGCAGCACCTGACCCAGCCTGACCAGCACCACACCTGACCAGCACCACCCTGACCGCTGGCCCCGACCAGGTCAGCCTCACCAAGAGAAGGAACCACCATGCGACTCGGACTCATCGGCCTCGGCCGGATCGGCGCCTTCCACGCCGAGACCCTGAGCAACCTCGACGCCGTCGAGACCCTCGTCGTCGCCGACGCCGTGCCCGCCGCGACCGCCTCCGTGGCGGAGAAGTTCGGCGCCGAGCCCGCGGACAGCCCCGAGGCCCTGATCGCCTCGGGCGTCGACGGCGTCGTGATCGCCGCCGCGACCGCGGCGCACGCCCCGCTGCTGCGCGCCGCCGTGGACGCCGGCATCCCCGCGTTCTGCGAGAAGCCGCTGTCGGCCGTGCTGGCCGACGCCGTGTCGGTGGCCCAGCACGTCGAGGACAGCGGCGTCGCCGTCCAGGTCGGCTACCCGCGCCGCTTCGACCCCGCCTACCTGGCGGCCCACGACGCCCGCGTCGCCGGCGACCTGGGCTGGGTGCACACCGTCCGCTCGACGACCCTCGACCCGGCCCCGGCTCCCCGCGGCTACATCGAGACCTCCGGCGGCATCTTCCGCGACTGCTCGGTGCACGACTTCGACACCGTCCGCTGGATCACCGGCCAGGAGCCGGTCGAGGTCTACGCCACCGGCCACGCCCACGGCGACCCGATGTTCGCCGAGCTCGGCGACGTCGCCACCGCCCAGACGCTGATCACCTTCGCCGACGGCTCCACCGGCGTCGTCTCCAACACCCGCTACAACCCGCGCGGCTACGACGTGCGCCTCGAGGTCCACGGCACCGGCGACTCCGTCGCGGCCGGCTGGAGCGACCAGGCCCCGCTGCGCAACCTCGAGCCCGGCAGCACCTGGCCCTCGGCCCAGCCGTGGGGCTTCTTCATGGACCGGCTCACCGACGCCTTCCGCGCCGAGCTCACCGCGTTCACCGAGCTCGTCTCCGGTGCCCGCACGGAGTCCCCCTGCACCGTGCAGGACGCGCTGGCCGTGGCCTGGATGGCCGAGGCCGCCGACCTCTCCCTCAAGGAGCACCGCCCCGTCACGATCGACGAGGTGAAGTGATGGCCGCCAGCGCGAAGATCGCCGGCGCCCCCATCTCCTGGGGCGTGTGCGAGGTCCCCGGGTGGGGCCACCAGATGGATCCGACCCGCGTCCTCGGGGAGATGCGTGACGCCGGCCTCGTGGCCACCGAGATCGGGCCCGACGGCTTCCTGCCGCGCGACCCCGCCGAGATGGCGGCCGTGCTCAAGGAGCACGAGCTCACCGCGGTCGGCGGCTTCACGCCGGTGATCATGCACGTCAAGGGCCACGACCCGATGCCCGAGGTGGACAGGGTGCTGGCGCAGTTCGCCGCGACCGGGGCCGACGTCCTCGTCCTCTCGGCCGACTCCGGCCAGGACGGGTACGACTCCCGGCCGGTGCTGGACGGCGACGGCTGGAAGCTGCTCCTGGGCAACCTGGACCGGATCACCGCCCGGGCGGCCGAGCACGGCGTCCGCGCGGTGCTGCACCCGCACGTGGGCACCATGGTGGAGAACGGCGAGGAGGTGCAGCGCGTGCTGGCCGGCTCCACGGTCTCGCTGTGCCTGGACACCGGGCACCTGCTCATCGGCGGCACCGACCCCGCCGAGCTGACCCGGCAGGCGCCCGAGCGGATCGCGCACACGCACCTCAAGGACGTCGACGCGTCGGTGGCGGCGAAGGTGCAGTCGGGACGCATCTCCTACACCGAGGGCGTCGCGAACGGCATGTACCGTCCGCTCGGCCTGGGTGACGTGGACGTCGCCTCGATCGTGAGCACGCTCGGCACGCACCACTACGACGGCTGGTACGTGCTCGAGCAGGACACGATCCTGACCGAGGCGCCGGTGGGCGAGGGTCCGCTGGCCGACGTCCGCACCAGCGCGGACCACGTCCGTTCCGTCCTCGGCTCGCTGTGAGGGACCGGCTGTGAGCGGCGGCCACCCCGAGGCGTCCGTCGCCGGTGACGAGCCCCAGCGGATCGAGCCACTGCGGATCGGGCTCCTCGGGGCGGCCCGCATCAGCGAGACCTCCCTCGTGAAGCCGGCGCTGGCCACCGGGGTCCGCCTCGTGGCGGTCGCCGCCCGCAGCCGCGAGCGGGCCGAGGCGTTCGCGGCCCGGCACGGTGTCGAGCGGGTGCTCGACTCCTACGCCGACGTGATCGCCGACTCCGACGTCGAGGCGGTCTACAACCCGCTGGCCAACAGCCTGCACGCCGCCTGGAACGTGGCGGCCCTCGAGGCCGGCAAGCACGTGCTCACCGAGAAGCCGTCGGCGAGCAACCACGCCGAGGCGTCCTGGGTCCGGGAGCGGTTCGCGGCGACGTCCGCCCGCTTCGCCGGCCAGGTGTTCATGGAGGGCTTCCACTACGTCTACCACCCGATGTTCGTCCGCCTGCTCGAGATCGTCGCCTCCGGCGAGGTCGGCGAGGTGCGGCACGTGGAGAGCACGCTGCTCATGCCGGCGCCCGACGACTCCGACCCGCGGTGGGACCTGGCGCTGGCCGGGGGCGCGATCATGGACCTCGGCTGCTATGCCCTGCACGCCCAACGGGTGCTGGGCGCCCACGCCGGCGGCGCGCCCGTCGTCACCGGCGCACGCGGCGAGCAGCACTCCCCCGGTGTCGACGCGTGGGCGGACGTGGAGGTCGCCTTCCCGGGCGGCGCGACCGGCCTGGCCCGCTGCTCGATGACCTCGGGCCACTGGGAGATGGCCGTGCACGTGCACGGCACCCGCGGCTCCGTCTCCGTGCCCGACCTGCTCTACCGCGAGGACGACGACCGGGTGGTCGTCCGCGCCTCCCCGGAGGCCGGCGGGGCCGAGCGCGTGGAGCACGGCGGCACCGACTCGACCTACACCCACCAGCTGCGAGCCTTCACGGCCGCGGTGCGCCACGGGGCAGCGGTGGCCACGGACGCCGACGACGCCGTGGCCACCATGGCCCTGGTCGACGACGCCTACCGCGCGCTCGGCCTCGCTCCCCGCCCCAGCGCCCCGCGAAGCGCTCCCGTCCGCTGAGGTTTTTTTGACGGATCGGATGAGGTTCCCCGGCCCTGACGCCGGGCGTAACGTGCCTCACACCAGCCCACCTCGACCCCATCGGGAAGGAGTCAGGGACATGCCCTCACTCACCAGCTCCACCGCCGCATCGGCCCGCACCACCACCGGCTGGCTGTCGGCCGACGACTGCTCGCTGGAGGACTTCAAGGCCGTCGTCGAGCAGACCACGGAGCTCGCCGACTACCCGTTCGCAGACGCGGTCGCCGACAACGTCCTGCTGTACGGCGAGAAGCTCCGCGCCGCCATGGCCGGGCCGCAGCGCCGCGAGGTGCAGGCCGAGCTCGTGCGGGCACTGACCGACGGCCCCGGCATCGTCGTCCTCCAGGGCGCCTACGGCGACCACGCGGTCGTCGACCGCGCCACCGACGCCTTCCTGGCCCGCATCGAGCTCGAGAAGGCCGCGGGCACCGCCGCCGGCGACCACTTCGCCAAGCCCGGCGCCAACGACCGCGTCTGGGGCGCCCTCGACAAGCTGGCCGTCGCCGAGCCCGAGGTCTTCGCCGACTACTACGCCAACGACGCCCTCGCGCTGATCAGCGAGGCCTGGCTCGGCCCCGGCTACCAGGTGACCTCGCAGGTCAACGTGGTCAACCCCGGGGGTCAGGCCCAGCGCGCGCACCGCGACTACCACCTCGGCTTCATGGACGCGGCGACCTCGGTGCAGTTCCCGGCGCACGCCCACCTGCTCTCCCCCGCCCTCACGCTGCAGGGCGCCGTCGCCCACTGCGACATGCCCGTGGAGACCGGCCCGACGCTGTACCTGCCCTACTCCCACCAGTACGAGCCCGGCTACCTCGCCTTCCACCTCCAGGAGTTCACCGACTACTTCCTGGCGAACTACGTGCAGCTGCCGCTGGCGAAGGGCGACGCCGCGTTC
The DNA here is from genome assembly GCF_023554635.1 of Nocardioides bruguierae. NCBI lineage: Bacteria > Bacillati > Actinomycetota > Actinomycetes > Propionibacteriales > Nocardioidaceae > Nocardioides > Nocardioides bruguierae. The sequence goes on along the minus strand of NZ_JAMJPH010000003.1, from coordinate 33,002 downwards.
TTCAACCCCGCGCTCTTCCACGGGGCCGGCACCAACGTCTCCACCGACGTGCGCCGGATGGCGAACCTCCTCCAGGTCTCCTCCCCGTTCGGGCGGGCGATGGAGTCCGTCGACCGCGTCGCGATGTGCAAGGCGCTCTACCCCGTCCTGCTCCAGCGGCAGGCCGACGGCGCCGACCAGGCCGACCTCGACAACGTGATCGCGGCGTCGGCCGAGGGCTACTCGTTCCCGACCAACCTCGACCGCGACCAGCCCGTCGGCCTCATCGCACCCCAGACCCAGGCCGGCCTCATGCGCCAGGCCCTGGCCGAGAAGTGGTCGGTCGAGGAGCTGGAGCAGGCCCTGGACGCCCAGGCCGAGCGCACCCGCCCCGGGCTCGCGTGAGCACGAGCCCCGTGGCCGCCTCCCCCGCGTTCCTCGCCACTTGCTGGTCGCACACCGGTGACGCCCAGCCCGGCCCCGGCGGTCGACACCTTTCGCCCCTCGACCTGCGCACGCGCGCCGAGGCAGCAGCGGGCGCCGGCTTCACCGGCATCGGCTTCACCATCGAGGACCTCCAGGCCTCGCCCCTCGCGCTGAGGGAGGTAGGTGCGATGCTGGACGACCTGGGCCTGGTGCACCGCGAGGTGGAGCTGGTCGAGGACTGGTGGACCACGGGTGAGCTGCGCCGCGCCTCGGACGCCAAGCGGGCCGCGCTCGTGGAGGCCGCGGGCGCGCTCGGGGCCGTCTCGGTGAAGGCCGGTCCCGCGGTCGGGGACCTCAGCGGGTCGATCCCTGAGCTCCTGGACCCGGACGAGGTGGCCCACTGGGCCGAGGAGCTGCACCGGCTCGGTGACGACTTCGCCCCGGTCGGGGCGCGCGTGGCCATCGAGCCCCTGCCGTTCGCGAACATCCGGGACTTCCGCCGGGCCGCCGACCTGGTGCTGGCGGCCGACCACGCCGGCGTCGGGCTCGTCGTGGACCTGTGGCACGTCGACCGCGGGCCCTCGACGGTCGACGACCTGCGGGCACTGCCGGGCGAGAAGGTCTTCGTGGTGGAGCTCAACGACGGGCCGGCTCCCACCGGCGAGGCGCCGTTCCCCGAGACCCGCGATCGGAGGCTCGACCTGGGTCGAGGCACGTTCGACGTGCACGGGATGGTCGGCGCCCTGCACGACGTCGGGTTCTCCGGCCCGTGGGGCGTGGAGATCATCTCGCACGAGCAGCGCCGCGGCCCCCTGGCCGAGGTGCTGGCGGAGAACCTGCGCGCCGCGCGTGCCGTCGTCTCGTCCGTGGTCGGGGCTGGTGCGGGCGCCTAGCACACGCACACCCCCTGCGGTATCGCGTACCGCGACGGCCGAGGTCGTGTGCAAAGCCTTGCACCGCTCGGTGTCCACGAGTTCGCTGGCCGTGGCGGGGCACCCGTCCCGGCCGGCGGCACTCGGACCAACGGAAGGGCACCCTCCATGCGCGCAGCAGCCTGGATCTCCTCGATCGTCCTCGGGATCGTCCTCGTGGTGGGTGGGGTGGTGACCTGGTCGGTGGTCGCCTCCACCTTGTCCGCGCAGCGGATCACCGTCTCGGCGGACGCCGACTGCTTCGCCGGGGCGGACGTCGACAACCCGTTCGCCGCCTACTGCCAGGCCAAGGTGATCGACAAGCACACCCTCGGGATCACCGGCGGCAAGACCTACGCGGAGCTGGACCAGGACGACCCGCTGCGCCAGACCGCGATGACCTCCGCGTTCCTCCAGTCCTCGCTGTTCACCTCGGTGCTGGCCTTCGGGATGAGCGCGGTGGCCGTCGCGATGGGGCTGATCTTCGTGCTCCTGGGGCTCGGGATGCGCGACGTCAGCCGCAGGGCCGAGCCGGTGCCCGTCCCGTGACCGTGCGCCCTTGACCAGCCGTCAGGGCACCCTTACCGTCGGTGGATGACCTGGCTCTGGTGGACGCTCGGCGTCGCGGGCACGCTGGCCTTCGTGGTGCGGCTGGAGCGGGCGCAGCGACGCCGTGCCCACAGCCAGGTGCGCCCGGTGCAGCCCGGGGTCGGCATCGGCCTCGGCGAGGCGCCGCACGTGGGGCACCGCATCGGCTGGACCTACAAGGGCTGAGGCGCCGGGCTCAGAGGTCCTGGGCGATCCGCCGCTGGGCGGCCGCGTGCTCCTGGTCGGTGATGTAGCCCTTCGCCAACAGCTCGTCGATGACGCGCAGCCGGTCGACGGGCGAGCGGCTGACGTCGTCCTGCGTGCGTCCGGTGGAGGCCTCCGGCCCCACCGCCGAGCCGCGCGCGGCGCCGCCGGCACCGGCCGGCCAGGGGTGGTCGGCCAGGGTGTCCCCCGCGAGGTCGGGCACGTCGGCCGCGCCGGACACATCAGGCATGTCGGGCGCGTCGGTGGCGGCGCGCGTGGCAGCCGCGCGGGCCTCCACCTCGTCCGCCTCGTGCTCGCGACCCTCCTGGCGCAGGACCGAGGCCCGCACGACCTCGGGCGACGGGGTCAGGTCCGAGCGGCCGCGCACGAGCCGACGCACGGCCGAGCCCGTGCCGGCCAGGAGCACGACGACGGCGACGACCGCCACCAGCCAGAAGCCCCCGTCACCCTCGAACATGCCCCCACGGTATCGCCCGGGGACCCCACGACGCACGACAGCCCCGTCCTGACGATCCCGTGCTCAGCGCCGGCTCGTCCTCGCCGTCGCCCGCGCGGACCAGGGGTCCTCCGGCCAGGGGTGCTTGGGGTAGCGCCCGCGCATCTCGGCACGCACGCCCGCGTAAGGCCCGTCCCAGAAGGAGGCCAGGTCAGCGGTGACCGCCAGCGGGCGCCCGGCCGGGGAGAGCAGGTGCAGCAGCACGGGCGCCCGGCCGTCGGCCAGCCGCGGGGTCTCGGCCAGACCGAAGCACTCCTGCAGCTTGCAGGCCACCACCGGCTGGCCCGAGGCGTCCGCGTAGTCGACCCGGTGCGTGGCACCGGAGGGCACGGGCAGCCGCTCGGGCGCCAGCTCGTCGAGCCGGGTGGCCTCGGGCCACGGAAGCAGGCCCCGGAGCCCGCTCAGCACGTCGAGCCGCGCGAGGTCCTTGCCCGAGCGGACCCGGGAGACGTCGAGCCAGTCGTCGAGGCCCTCCGCGAGCGCCGTGTCGGAGACGTCGGGCCACGGCGCCCCCAGCTCGCGGTGCAGGAACGCCAGCCGGTGCCGCAGGGCTCTGGCGGCGTCCGACCAGGGCAGCACGTCGAGGCCGTCGCGGGCCAGGGCCTCGCGCACGGCCGCCGCCACCGCCGTGGACGAGGGCTCCGCCAGCGCGGTCGCGGACAGCTCGATCGCGCCCAGCCGCGTGACGCGGCGAGCGCGCAGCCGTCCCTCGCGCCAGGTCACCTCGTCCTCGGTCGTGCGGCGCGCGGACGCCGCCACCAGGGCCAGCTCCTCGGTCAGCGGCGCCGCGGAGCGCACGCGAGCCCGGGCCTGCCCGGGGCGGCGGTCGACCTCGGCCACGGCCAGCCACTCCAGCTCGGCCAAAGCACCGGGCACGTCGCAGCCGGTGCCGCCGACGAGCAGGTGACCGGCAGAGCCGGTGCGGCGACGCGCGACCCGGTCGGGCTGGGCCAGCGCCACGACGGCGCCCACCGCGAGGTCGTCGGTGAGCGTCTCGCGGGGCTCGGGGGCGTCGCCGACGCTCGGCAGCAGGCGACGCACGGTCTCCGTCCAGCTGCGCGGCCTGTCCCGCCGCACGGACCGCAGGGCGGCCACGAGGTCGCCGTCGGGGGTCCGGTCCTCGGCGAGCAGGGCGACCACCTCGGCGGCGCGGCGGGCACCCACGAGCGGTGCTCCGTCGAGCAGGGCCCGCCCCAGGCGCGGGTCGACCGGGAGGCCGACGAGCGAGCGGCCTCGCGCGGTCAGCCCGCCGGTCTCCTCCAGCGCCCCGAGGTCGGTGAGGGTGGAGGTGGCCGAGGCGAGGGCGGCGGCGGGCGGCGCGTCCGGCAGGGACAGGCCGACCCCGCCGGGGGTGCCCCAGGCGGCGGTCTCGAGCGCGAAACCGACGAGGTCGGCCACCGCGATCTCCGGCAGCGGGTGCGCGGCCAGGTGGGCGTGATCGGCCTGGGACCAGCAGCGCAGCACGGTGCCCGGGGCCTCGCGTCCGGCGCGGCCGCCGCGCTGCTCGGCCCCGGAGCGCGAGACCCGCACCGTCACGAGACCGCCGAGCCCGCGGGCGGGGTCGTGGCGGGGCTCGCGGGCCAGGCCGGCGTCCACGACCACGCGGACGCCGGGCACGGTGAGCGAGGACTCGGCCACGGCGGTGGAGACGACGACCCGGCGGCCCGGGCGGGGGCTGAGCGCGTCGTCCTGCGCGGAGGCCGGCAGCCGCCCGTGCAGGGGCAGGACGTCGGCGCCGCACCCGGCCAGCGCGGAGCAGACCCGGTCGACCTCGCGGGCGCCGGGTACGAAGACCAGGACGTCGCCCTCGTGCTCGGCCAGCGCGGTGCGGACGGTCGCGGCGACGTGGGTCAGGAACGTCGGCGGCACGCCCCGCTCGTCGACGGGCAGGACGCCCGGGGCGGGCGGCGCCCAGCGGACCTCGACGGGGTGCAGGGAGCCGGGCACGTCGACCACGGGGGCGTCGAGCAGGGCGGCGAACCGGTCGGCGGCCAGGGTCGCCGACATGGCGACGAGGCGCAGGTCCTCGCGCAGCGCCGCCCGCGCGTCCAGCAGCAGCGCGAGGGCGAGGTCGGCGTCGAGGGCACGCTCGTGCACCTCGTCCAGGACGACGGCGTCGACGCCGTCCAGCGTCGGGTCGGCCTGGAGCCGCCGCAGGAGGAGGCCGGTGGTGACGACCTCGATCCGGGTGGCCGGCGAGACGGCCCGCTCGCCGCGCACGGAGAAGCCGACGGTCTCTCCCACCCGCTCGCCCAGCAGCGAGGCGAGGCGCCGGGCCGCCGCCCGCGCGGCGATCCGACGGGGCTGTGTCACCACGACCCGACCCGGCACGTCGAGCGCCACGGCGGGCGGCACCAGCGTGGTCTTGCCCGAGCCCGGCGGCGCGGTGACCACCGCCGAGCCCGACCCTGTCAGCGCCGCGCGGAGCCGGCCGAGCCCGCCGGCGACCGGGAGGTCGGGCGGGTCGGCCAGCAGGCGCGCGAGCGCGTCCACGCGCGAGGCGGTCAGACCAGCGTGCCGTCGAGCACGGTGGCCCGACCGCGTAGGAACGTCGCGCGCACCGACGCCCCGAAGGAGCGCCCGTGGTACGGGTTGTTGCGCGAGAGGGAGACCGAGTCGGCCCGGTCGACCGTCACGTCGGCCGAGGGGTCGACCAGCGTGAGGTTCGCCGGCGCGCCGACCACGAGGCCCTGGCCCTGACCCTCGAGCCCGGCGATCCGGGCGGGGGTCGTGGACATCACCCGGGCCAGGTCCGCCCAGGTCATCCGCCCCGACTCGACCATCACCTGCGCGACGACCTGCACGGCCGTCTCCAGACCCAGCATGCCGAAGGCGGCGTCGACGAAGGCGTGCTCCTTGTCGTGCCGGGCGTGCGGGGCGTGGTCGGTGGCGACGGCGTCGATCGTGCCGTCGGCCAGCGCGGCGCGCAGCGCCTCGACGTCCTCGGCCGGGCGCAGCGGCGGGTTGACCTTGAACGTCGGGTCGTAGCCCGCGAGCAGGTCGGTGGTGAGCAGCAGGTGGTGCGGCGTCACCTCGGCGGTGACGTCGATCCCCTGCGACTTCGCCCAGCGCAGCACCTCGACCGACCCGGCGGTGGAGACGTGCGCGACGTGGACCCGGGAGCCGGTGTGCCGGGCCAGCATCACGTCGCGGGCGACGATGACGTCCTCGGCGACGCCGGGCCAGCCGGGCAGCCCGAGGCGACCCGACAGCTCGCCCTCGTGGCAGCAGGAGGCCGACCCGGCGAGGTCGGTGTCCTGGCTGTGCTGGCTGATCACGCCGCCGAACGCCTTGACGTACTCCAGGGCCCGGCGCATGACGCGGGCGTTGCCGACGCACCTGCCGTCGTCGGAGAAGACCCGGACCCGGGCCTTGCTGCGGGCCATGAGGCCGATCTCGGAGAGCTCCTCGCCGGCCAGGCCCTTGGTGACCGAGCCGACCGGGTGGACGTCGACGACGCCCGCGGCCAGCCCGAGGGCGTGCACGCGCTCGGCGGCCTCGGCGGTGTCGGTGACCGGGTTGGTGTTGGCCATCGCCAGCACGGCGGTGTACCCGCCGACGGCGGCGGCCTGGGAGCCGGTGAGGATCGTCTCGGCGTCCTCGCGGCCGGGCTCGCGCAGGTGGGTGTGCAGGTCGACCAGGCCCGGGAGGGCGACCAGGCCGTCGGCGTCCACGACCTCGGCCCCGCTGCGGTCTAGCCCGTGGCCGACCTCGGCGACGGCCCCGTCCACGACGAGGACGTCGGCGGCTGCCCCGCCCTCGATGGAGGCCCCGGTGATCAGCAGGCGGCTCACTTCTCGTTCCCTTCGCCGGCGAGGAGGTGGTACAGGATCGACATGCGCACGGCCACGCCGGCGGAGACCTGGTCGAGCACGACCGAGGACGCGGCGTCGGCTGCGTCGGCGGCGATCTCCAGGCCGCGGTTCATCGGGCCGGGGTGCAGGATCGGCACGTCCTGACGCAGCAGCGAGAGCCGCTGGCGGGTGAGGCCGTAGCCGACCGTGTACTCGCGACCCGTCGGGAAGAAGCCGCCGCTCATCCGCTCCTTCTGCACGCGCAGCATCATCACCGCGTCCGCCGTCGGGAGCACCTCGTCGAGGTCGTAGGACGTGGCGTACCCGGCGTCCTGGCTCCACGGGCCGACGCCGGAGGGCATCAGCGTCGGCGGGGCGACCACGGTGACGCGGGCGCCCAGCTTCGTCAGCATGCCGACGTTGGAGCGGAAGACCCGGCTGTGGGTCAGGTCGCCGACGATCACCACGTGCTTGCCCTCGAGCGGACCGAGGTTCTTGCCCTCGAAGTACCGCTGCAGGGTGTACGCGTCGAGCAGCGCCTGGCTGGGGTGCTCGTGCGTGCCGTCGCCGGCGTTGATGACGGCGGCGTCGACCCACTGGCTGACCTGCAGGGCCGCGCCCGAGGCGGAGTGGCGCATGACGAGGGCGTCGACGCCCATCGCGCAGATCGTGAGCACGGTGTCGCGCAGGGACTCGCCCTTGGACGCCGAGGACCCCTTGCCGGTGATGTTGATGGTGTCGGCCGAGAGCCACTTGCCCGCGATCTCGAAGCTCGAGCGGGTGCGCGTGGAGTCCTCGAAGAAGAGGTTGATGACCGTGCGGCCGCGCAGGGCGGGCAGCTTCTTGACCTGCCGGTGCTGCACGTCGTGCATCTCGGCGGCGGTGGCGAAGAGTGTCTCGACGTCGTCGATCGAGAGGTCGTGGACGCTCAGGAGGTGCTTCTTCACGCCTGCTCCCCCTTCCGCCCGACGTTGCTCGGGCCCTCCGCGATGCGGACCTCCTCGTAGCCGTCGGTCTCGGCCAGCCGGACCATCACGCGCTCGCTGCGGGCGCTGGGGAGGTTCTTGCCGACGTGGTCGGCGCGGATCGGCAGCTCGCGGTGGCCCCGGTCGACGAGCACGGCGAGGCGGACGACGTCGGGGCGGCCGAGGTCGTTCATCGCGTCCAGCGCGGCGCGCACCGTGCGGCCGGAGTAGAGGACGTCGTCCACGAGCACGACGGTCTTGCCGTCGATGCCGACCGGCGGGATCTCGGTGTGCTGCGGACCGCGCGCGGGGTTCTTGCGCAGGTCGTCGCGGTAGAAGGTGATGTCGAGGGAGCCCACCGGCACCTCGACGCCCTCGACGGCGGCGATCCGCGCGGCGATGCGCTGGGCGAGCGGGACGCCGCGGCTGGGCACGCCCAGGAGGACGAGGTCCTCCGCGCCGCGGTTGCGCTCCAGGATCTCGTGACCGATGCGGGTCAGCGACCGGGCGATCTCGTCGGCGTCGAAGACGACCCGGCCGGGCCGCTCCTCGCCGCTCGTGCCGGACGGGGGGCCTTGCTGGTCGGGCTGCTGCTCAATGCCGGACGGCACCACGCTGCGGACCTCCTTCTCCGCCTCACGGGACGGCTCGTTAAAGGATGTCGAACTGCTGCGCAGCCTAGCAGCGAGGACGGCTCACCCGGCCATCCCGCAGGCCCCGCCCCGGACGCGCTGGAGCAGGCCGAAGCCGGCGGCGCCGATGGCCATGAGCGCCGTGACCGGCTCGGCCGGCGAGGCGAGGACGAACGCGGGCAGGACGACCCACGCCGCCGCCATCGTGGCGCAGGGCGAGGACGCGACCGAGGCCCGCGGGTCGGGCACGTAGGTGGCCAGCGCGAGGCCACCGAGCAGCGCCGCCACGGCGATCATGGCCTGGTAGCCGGACGTCACGGTGCCCTGCACGCCGGAGGTGTAGACGAGCACCAGGACGACGCTCAGCACGACCGTGGCCAGCAGTCGGCGCGGGGTGACCAGGCCCCGCCAGGAGGACGAGGGCCGCACGCCGAGGTCGAGGCCCGCCACCGGGGTGAACAGGTCGACGGGCCGCTCGGCGTCGGTCGTGTCCTCGCTCATGCCGACCATGGTGCCAGATCCCCCCAGGGGGTGGGCTGCGCCGGCGGCACGGAGGAGGCTCGGACCATGTCGAAGCTCCCCTTCCCGGACGACGTCCGCGCCTTCCTCTCCCGCCCCAACCCGGCCGTCATGGCGACGCTGCGCAAGAGCGGTGCGCCGATCACGGTCGCCACCTGGTACCTGCTCGAGGACGACGACCGCGTGCTCCTCACCCTCGACGACACCCGCACCCGTCTCCAGCACCTGAAGCGGGACCCCCGGATCGCCCTGACCGTGACCGACCCGGAGAACTGGTACACCCACGTCTCGTTCCAGGGCGAGGTCGTGGAGATCGCCTCCGACACCGGGCTGGCCGGCGCGAACAAGGTCTCGCAGCACTACACCGGCCACGACTACCCCGACCAGGTCAGCCCGCGGACCAACGTCTGGGTGCGGATCTCCGACTGGCACGGCTGGGGCGCGCACAAGGACGACCTCAGCAAGCGGGGCTGAGGCCGCCCCGGCTGCGGCCGGCTCAGGCCTCGCTCACGTCGAGCAGCACCTTGCCCACGGCGCCGTTCTCGACGGCGTCGTGGGCGGCCGCCGCGTCCTCCAGCGCGAAGTGGTGCAGCGGGACGCCGGCGTCCGGCCCGACCCGGAGGGCACCGGCGTCCACGGCGGCGTTGACGTCGGCGGCGGCCGCCTCGAGGAGGTCCGCGCCGACGAAGTAGAGCATCGCGCCCTGGAGCCGGACGTTCTTGATCATCAGGTCGCGCACCGGGGCGTGGGCCTCGTCGCCGGGGTTCGCGCCGTAGAAGGCGATCGTGCCGCGGTTGCGCAGCACGGCGACGTCGTCGGCCAGGTTCGGCCCGAGCGCGACGTCGACCACCAGGTCGACGCCCTCGGGGCAGATCTCGGCCAGCGCGTCGGGCACGGAGCCGGCCCGGTAGTTCACCGTCTGGTGCGCACCGGCCGCGATCGCGAGCGCGGCCTTCTCCTCGCTGGAGACCGTGGCGACGACCTGCGCGCCCGCCCACCGGGCGAGCTGGATCGCGGCGTTGCCGACGGCACCGGCACCGCCCTGCACCAGCACGGTGGTGCCGCTCAGGCTACCGGGGGCGATCCGGTCGGCGTCCTCACCGCTGGTGAGCGCGCGGTGCGCGGTCATCGCCGGGACGCCGAGCGCGGCGCCCAGGTCGAACGAGGCCCCGACCGGCAGGGGGACGACGTGGGCGGCCGGCTGCACGGTGTGCTCGATCGCCGTGCCGTAGGCGCGGCCCGCGGCCTGGGCGAGGTAGGTCCAGACCCGCTCGCCGACCTCCAGCCCCGTGACGCCCTCGCCCACGGCGTCGACGACACCGGCGGCGTCCTGCCCGGGGCTGACCTCGGTGAAGTCGCCGTTCATGCCGCCGGCCCGGAACTTCCAGTCGGTGGGGTTCACGCCCGCGCGCACCACCCGGACCCGGACCTCGCCCGGGCCCGGCTCGGGCACGGGCCGGTCGACGAGGGTCAGGACGGAGGACGGACCGGTCTCGGAGTACACGACTGCTCGCATGTCGTGTGCAGCGTCCCGACCCCCGGGCGGTGTTCCCGACGAGGGGGTGAGAACCGGCGTCTCGTCGGGTCGGCGAGAGTCAGCGGGTGCTGGTCTGCGGCCAGACGTGGCCCCACCGGTCGACCACCAGCATCACGCGGTCCTCGCCGGCCAGCACGGTGGCCGCGATCCACACGACGAGCCACGCGCCGAGCGTGAGCACCGTGGCCAGGAAGTGTGCGACGTGCGCGGGCCGACGACGGTGCCGCAGCACCGCGGAGTGGTCGTCGCGGTACAGGACCTGCCCGTTGGTGGTCAGCACGCGGTCCCGCACCGCCACGTCCAGCAGACGGGTGCGCTCCGCGTCGTCGACCTCGTGCCAGGCCTCGGGCCCCGCCTTCGCCTCGAGCACCGCCGGGTCGCAGGAGTACAGAGCCCGCTGCCACCGGCGGCCGCTGAACCGCAGCCACCGGCGCCCGTCGTAGTGGTAGTCGCCGAGCACGGGCTTCTGCGTGGCGGTGGCGACGTCGGCGCCCTCGGGGTGCGTGAGCAGGACGGGTCGGGCCATGCCCGCAGCGTAGGGCCGCCGGACCGTCCTGTCAGGAACGTCCGGGCAGTCCACGCCGTCGCGCCGAGGATCGGGACCAAGGTCCCGGCTGGTGGGTCAGAGCGCGTCCGCCATCGCGGCGCAGGCCGCCAGCCACGACCGCTGGGTCGCACGCGAGAGCTCGGTGTAGGGCACCACCGAGCCCGAGACGAGCGCAGGGTCGTAGGGCACGCGGTGGACGCTGCGGGTGCGCTGCTCGTAGACGTCCTCGAGGTCGGCGGCGAGGCCCTTGTCCACCGTGGGCGAGGGGTCGGAGAGCACCGTGAGCGTGCGGTGCTTGAGGTCCGGGACGCCGGCGTCGGCCAGGGCGTCGAGCATCCACAGGCCCGAGTAGCCGGTGTCCTCGCGGACGGTGGAGGTCACGACGAGCAGGTCGGCGGCACCGGCGGCCGCCAGCCAGTTCTCGGCACGCATGTTGTTGCCGGTGTCGACGAGGATCACTCGGTAGAAGCGCTCGAGCAGGCCGTGCACCGCGCCGAAGTCGTCGGCGTGGATGGTCCCCGTGACGTCCGGACGCTCGTCGGAGGCGAGGACGTCGAAGTGGGCGTCGCCCTGCGAGCGGACGTAGGCACCGAGGTCCCCGATGCGCGACGAACCGACCTGGTCGAAGCGCTCCAGGTCCTCCAGCAGCTCGCGGGTGGTGTTGTGGTGCCCGGCGCGGGCACCCCGGATGCCGAGGGTGCCGCGGGTCTCGTTGTTGTCCCAGGCCACGACCCCGCCGCCGCGCACCGTGCCGAACGTGCAGCCGGCCGCCAGCACGCCGGTGGTCTTGGCGGCCCCGCCCTTGGGGTTCACGAAGGCGATGGTGCGCGGCCCGTCGAGGTCGCGCTGCACGCGACGGCGCAGGTCGTGGTGCTCGGCCTCGGCCGGACCCATCGCCGGAGACACCAGGCCGCCGCTCATGCGCCGCACGGCGCCCCGCCAGCCCCAGGTGGCCGGACCGGTCGTCGCCTCGGCGGCGCGCCGGTCGAGGAAGTCGGTGGCGGTGGCGAACCGACGCGGCTCGGCGTGCGCGCCTCCGCGCGGGGCGCCCTGCCGCTGCTCGGTGCGGTCGTCGGTCTGGGTCATCGGCATCTCCCGAGATGTCGAGCGGATGAGGGGATCGCACGGAGTGATTCCCCGCCAGGTCCGCCCTCACACATGTCTCCCCAGGCGGCCGGGTCAGGTACCCGGATCACGGACCCGATCAGGGACCCGGTTCACGTCCGGTTCAGGTCCGGGTCAGGTCCGGCGGACGCCCGCCGATGGGACGCGCATGAGGAGCCCGCACGCCGCCATGGCCGCGCTGACGGTCTGCCTGGTGCTGCTCGCGGGCCTGGCGCCGGGCTGCACGACCATCGGCCTGGCCGGGTCCGCGTCCCTCATCTTCCTCTCCCTGCTCGGCCGTCACCGCCGCGAGCAGCGTGCGGAGGCGGCGCAGGAGGAGGCCGCGCGCGAGCGCCGGCAGTGGTTCGTCTAGGTCGGCACGGTGCTCACACGCCGGCCTCGCCCAGCTTCGCGAGCACGACGCGGGCGGTCCGGTGGAAGGTCGGGTAGGCCAGGTGCATCCGACGCAGCGTCGCGACCGGCACGCGCGCGTGCACGGCGGTCGTGAACAGGCCGATCACCTCTCCCCCGGCCGGTGAGACCGCCGTGGCCCCGACCAGGACGCCGGCCTCGCGGTCGGCCACGACCTTGATCAGTCCGTGGGCGCCGTGGATCCAGCCGCGCGAGTCCCGGCCGACGTCCGCGATCGCGGTGACCACGTCGATGCCTGCCTCGCGGGCCTGTGCCTCGGTCAGGCCCACCGCGCCGACCTCCGGGTCGGTGAACGTCGCGCGGGCGACCGCGCGGTAGTCGCCCCACTCCTCGGGGTGGGTGTCGGGTCCACCGGTGGCGGTGCCGAGCAGGTCCTGCACGACCAGCGCACCCTGGTAGAGCGCGACCGACGTGAACGCGCCCTCGCCGGTGATGTCGCCGACGGCCCAGACCCCGTCGGCGGCGGAGCGACAGCGGGCGTCGACGGGCACGGAGGCGGCCGCGGGGTCGAGGCCGACCGTCTCCAGGCCGAGGTCGTCGAGCAGGGGGCGTCGCCCGGTCGCGACGAGCAGGTGGTCCGCGGTCACGGTGGCCTCGCGCCCGTCCTCGGCACCGTCCTCGGCACCGTCCTCGGCCGCGGTGAGGGTGCAGGTGAACCCGTCGTCGCCGTGGGCCACGCGGGTGAGGGTGGTGCCGGTGCGCACGTCCACGCCCTCGGTGCGCAGGACGTCGGCGAGCAGGTCGCCGGCCTCGGGCTCCTCGGGCCCCAGCAGCCGGGGCTCGGTCTCCACCAGCGTGGTGCGCGAGCCGAACCGGGCGAGCACCTGCGTGAGCTCGGCGCCGATGGGGCCGCCGCCGAGCACGACCACCGAGGCGGGCGCGGCGGTGAGCGCGACGGCGTCGCGGTTGGTCCAGTAGGGCGTGCCGGCCAGGCCCTCGACCGGCGGCACGGCCGGCTCGGTGCCGGTGTTGAGGACGACGCCGCGGCGGGCCGTGAGCAGCACGGAGCCGGTACTGGTCGTGGCGCGCACCCGGACCGCCCCGTCCGCGTCCCTCCCCTCGAGCCGGCCGTGCCCGCGCACCAGGTCGAGGCCCTTGCCCAGCAGCGGGCCGGCGTGGGCCTCGTCGTCCCAGTCGTGGTTGGCCTCCCGCACGCGCGCCGCGGCGGGCCCCAGGTCGGGGCGGCGGACGTCGACGTCGCCGGCGAGGTGCCCGGCACGCCGCGCCTCGGCCAGGGCGTCGGCGGACCGGATCAGCAGCTTGGACGGGGTGCAGCCCCAGAACGGGCACTCGCCGCCCACCAGGCCCGCCTCGACGCCCGCGACCTCGAGCCCGGCGTCGAGCAGCTTGTGGGCGACGTGCTCCCCGCCGCTGCCCATGCCGAGCACGACCACGTCGACGGTGCGGTGGAGGGGCTGCGGGCGGGTGGGGTCGTCGGCGGTGGGGCTGGTGCTCATGCGGAGCAGTCTGCCGGGCTCAGCTCTCGGTCAGGTGCTTGGCCCGTGCGAGGCAGAAGACGCCGTAGCAGGCGATGCCGACGGCCACGGCTCCGAGCAGCCACGGACCCGCCGGGGCGTCGCGGATGGTGAGCAGCGCCTGGTCGAGGCCGCCCGACTGCTTGGCGGAGTGGGTGGCGGCCGCGTACACGAACAGGCCACCGACGACGCCGAACGCGATGCCGCGGGCGGTGTACCCGACCTTGCCGAGGATCAGGAGCGCGCGACCGCTCTGACCGCTCTTGCCCTCGCCGTCGAGCTCCTTGCGGAAGCGTTCCGTGTAGGCCTTCACGACGTAGTAGACGCCCAGGCCGATGATGAACAGACCGACCGCGCCGACCAGGAGCTGCCCGGCCGGGGCGCTCATCAGGCGAGCCGTCCACGAGTCGGTGGAGGAACCGCCGCCCCCACCGCCACCGCCGCCGGTGGAGTCGGCGACGGCCACCTGGATGGCGGAGGCCGCGATGAAGCCGTAGGTGACGGCCTTGGCCAGGGACTTGCCGCGCTTGGCCCACATCTTGGCGCCGTCCTCGTCGGTGTGGCCCCAGATCGCCTGGCTCAGCTGCCACACCACGAGCGCGATGAGCCCGATCGCCACGGCCCAGACGAGGACGGCGCCGAGCGGCTGCTGCGCGAGCTGGTGGATGGCCCCGGAGCTGGAGGCGTTGGCGTTGTCCCCGCCGGAGCCGATGGCGAGCTGCAGCGCCAGCCAGCCCACCAGGATGTAGACGACCCCGTAGGCCGCCATGCCGATGCGGCCGGCCGTGTGGAGCTTGCTGTCCGAGGGCTTCAGGTGGCTGGGCGAGGGCGCACGGTCGGCGAGTGAGGTCATGCCGGACCGGTACCCGGGTGGGTGACGGACCCTCTCACCCGGCCGGGTGGTCAGGAGAGGTCCGCAAGGGCCGTCTCCACGGCTCGGTGGAACGTCGGGTAGGCGTAGATCATCGTGCGCAGCGTGGCCACGGGCACCTCCGCGTGCACGGCCAGCGCGAGCAGGCCGAGGATCTCGCCACCGCCGGGGCCGACGGCGGTCGCCCCGACCAGCACCCCCCGCTCGGCGTCCTCGACCAGCTTCAGGACGCCGCGGGCGCCGGGCCCGTGGGTGAAGCCGCGGCTGGAGGACTCCAGGGCGGTCGTGCCGGTGCGCACGGTGAGCCCGCCCTCGCGCGCGGCGGCCTCGGTGAGTCCCACCCCGCCGACCTCGGGATCGGTGAAGGTCACGTGCGGCACCGCGTGGTAGCGGGCGGGCTCGTGGTCGGCGCTCAGGACGTCGGCGAGGGCGACCGCGGACTGGTACATCGAGACATGGGTGAAGGCTCCGTGGCCGGTGACGTCCCCGATGGCCCACAGCCACGGGTCCGCGTCGCCGAGCGCCGTCACCCGGCAGCGGTCGTCGACCTCGAGCGTGCGCGAGGACGGGTCCAGCCCGACCCTCTCGAGGCCCACCCGGTCGAGGTTGGGCGTGCGCCCGGCGGCCACGAGCAGCTGCTCGGCCTCGAGGTGCTCACCGTCGTCGAGCGTCAGCGAGAACAGCCCGTCGGCGTGCGCGACGTGCTCCAGCGAGCGCCCGGTCAGCACGCGCAGCCCCTCGCCGACCAGGACGTCCTCGAGCAGGCGGGAGGCCTCGGGCTCGTCCCCGGGCAGCAGCCGCTCGCCGTGCTGCACGATCGTCACCCGTGCGCCGAACCGGGCGAAGACCTGCGCCTGCTCGACCCCGACGGGACCACCGCCGAGCACGACGAGGCGCGGCGGCACCGCGGTGGCCCGCACGGAGTCGCGGTTGGTCCAGAACGGGGTGCCCGCCAGGCCGTCGACGGGCGGCGTCGCGGGGCGGGTGCCCGGGTTCAGCAGGACGCCGCGACGGGCCGTCACCGCGCGCACCGACCCGTCGGGCAGCGTCACCTCCACGGCCCGCTCCCCGACGAGGCGGGCGGTGCCGTGCAGCACGGTGGCGCCGGCGTCCTGGAGTCGTCGCACGGCGATGGTGTCGTCCCAGCCGGTGGTGGCCTCGTCCCGGATGCGCGTCGCCACCGGCGTCCAGGAGGGGACGACCTCGACGTCACCGGCCAGGGTGCCGACGCGGTGGGCCTCACCCAGCGCGTCGGCGGCGCGGACCATCATCTTCGACGGGATGCACCCGTAGTAGGGGCACTCGCCGCCGACGAGGTGGGCGTCGACGGCGAGCACGTCCAAGCCGGCGGTGGCGGCGCCCGAGGCGGCCGCCTCCCCGCCCGGGCCGAGGCCGATCACGCAGAGGTCGACGGACAGGGGCTCGGGGGCGGGAGACGCGCTCATGGGCCCAGCCTGCCTCGGGAAGCACCGCGCCCCGCCCACCCGGGAGGGCGGACGGGGCGCAGGACGGTGCGAGGAGCGCTGCGACGGACGGGCGCTCAGGCCTTGGCGAGGCCCCGCTGGACGCCACCGAGGACGCCGTTGACGAACTGCGGGCTCTCGTCGGTGGAGAGGTCGCGGACCAGGCCCACGGCCTCGGAGATCGCGACCGCGGCCGGGACGTCGTCGGCGTGCAGCATCTCCCAGACCGCGACGCGCAGGACGTTGCGGTCGACGGCCGGCATCCGCTGGAGCGTCCAGCCGGTCGCGTGGGCGGAGATCAGCGCGTCGATCTCCTCGGCGTGCTCGACCACCCCACGGACGAGGACGCCCGTGTAGGGGTTGGTCGGGGCGTCGCCCTCGGCGACGGCCCGGTCGAGGGCGTCGACGGCCGACTCGCTCCGGAGCTCGGAGGCGAAGAGCAGGTCGAGCGCGCGCTTGCGTGCCTTGGTGCGTGCAGCCATGGAGGGAGGCGTCAGCCCTTCACGCGGGAGAGGTAGGAGGAGTCGCGGGTGTCGACCTTGACCTTCTCGCCCTGGTTGATGAACAGCGGAACCTGGATCTCGTGACCGGTCTCCAGGGTGGCCGGCTTGGTGCGGCCGGTCGCGGAGTCGCCGGCCAGGCCGGGCTCGGTGAAGGTGATGACCATCTCGACGGAGGCGGGGAGCTCGACGAAGAGCACGCGGCCCTCGTTCGTGGCGATGATCGCCTCGTTGTTCTCGAGCAGGAAGTTCGCGGCGTCGCCGACGATCTCCGGGGTCACCTCGAGCTGCTCGTAGGTGGAGGTGTCCATGAACACGAAGTTCGTGCCGTCGTTGTAGAGGTACTGGTAGCTGCGGCGGTCGACCGTGGCGGTCTCGACCTTGGTGCCGGCGTTGAAGGTCTTGTCGACGGTCTTGTTCGACTCGACGTTCTTCAGCTTGGTACGCACGAACGCGGGGCCCTTGCCCGGCTTCACGTGCTGGAACTCGACGACGGACCAGAGCTGGCCGTCGATGTTGAGGACCATGCCGTTCTTGAGGTCGTTCGTGGTGGCCATGCGCTCGCTGGTTCCCTATCCGTGTTCAGGTGACGCGCGGACCGCGGGGGCCGCGCAGGTGCGGTGGGCGCGGCACCTGCGAGGGGCAGGGCGCACCGGCGGAAGTCTACGTCCGATCGGTGCCGGTGAGCACGTCGGCGAGGACTCCCAGCGCCAGCCGGTACCCGTCGACGCCGTGGCCCTTGACCACCTCGACGGCGTGGGGGCGGACGACGGAGTGGTGGCGCCACTCCTCGGGCCGGGCCTCCGGGTCGGAGAGGTGCACCTCGACCAGCGGCGCCTCGAGCTGCGCGCAGGCGTCGTGGACGGCGTAGGAGTAGTGCGTGAGGGCAGCGGCGTTGAGGACGACGGGGGTGCGCTCGTCCGCGGCGACGTTGAGCCAGTCCACGAGCACCCCCTCGTGGTTGGTCTGGCGCACCTCGACCGCCAGGCCGCGCTCGGCGCCCCACTGCTCGCACAGGGCGACGAGCTCGGCGTGGGTGGTGGTCCCGTAGATCTCCGGCTGCCGTCGCCCCAGTCGACCCAGGTTCGGGCCGTTGAGCACGAGCACGGGCCGCGGCGCCTCGCTCATGCGTGCGCCCGCATCAGTGCGTCGGCGGCGCGCAGGTGCTCCTCGGCGGGCCCCGCGAGGATGCGCGGGCGGCCCACGGCGTCCAGGACGACGAGCCGCAGCTGGTCGCCGCGGGTCTTCTTGTCCAGCTTCATGCCGGCCAGCAGCTCCTCGAAGCCGGCGCCGTCGTAGCCGGTGGGCAGCCCGACGCGCGCGAAGGCGGCGCGGTGCCGGGCGGCGGTGGCCTCGTCCAGGACGCCCGCCAGCCGGGCGACCTCGGCGACGTAGCAGCAGCCGATGGCCACGCCGTCCCCGTGCCGCATGCGGTAGTGCTCGGCGCGCTCGATGGCGTGGCCCATCGTGTGGCCGTAGTTGAGCGCCTCGCGACCGGGGTGGGCGCCGGTCAGCTCGGAGCCCCCGGCCTCCTTGAGGTCGCCCACGACGACGTCGATCTTCACCGCGACGGCCCGCTCCACCAGCTCGCGCAGCACGGGTCCGTCGGTGTCGAGCACCGCCTCCACGTCCTGGGTCTCCACCAGCTCCAGGATGCGCTCGTCGGCGATGAAGCCGCACTTGACGACCTCACCCATGCCGGCGACGAGGTCGCGGCGGGGCAGGCCGGCCAGCAGCGACAGGTCGCACAGCACGCCCGCGGGCTCGTGGAAGGCGCCGACCAGGTTCTTGCCCGCGTCCGTGTTCACGCCGGTCTTGCCGCCGACGGCGGCGTCGACCATGGCCAGCAGCGTGGTCGGCACGTGCACGACCGGCACGCCGCGCAACCAGGAGGCGGCCACGAAGCCGCCGAGGTCGGTGGTGGCGCCGCCACCGAAGGTGACCACGGCGTCGGAGCGGGTGAAGCCGGCCTCGCCGAGCGCGTCCCAGCACCGTGCGGCGACCGCCGGGGTCTTGGCGGCCTCGCCGTCGGGCACGACGACCTCGGTGAGCCGGTAGGCGCCCGCGAGCGCCTCGCGCACGGGGCCCGCGAGCTCGACGAGGGCCTCCGCGACGACGAGCGCGACCCGGGTCGGCCGCTCGCCGAGGAGGTCGACGAGCCGCTGGGCGACACCGTGGCCGACCACCACGTCGTAGGGGGCGGAGCCACCCACGTGCAGGACGGTGGGCTGGTCGGTGGTGCTCATCGCGGGGCCTCCTGCAGCAGCGCGGCGACCTCGGCGGCCACCTCGGCGGGGGTGCGGCCGTCGGTGTCGACGCTGTGCCGCGCGACGGACTCGTAGACGGGGGTGCGCTCGTCGATGAGCTGCTTGACGCGGGCGCGGACGTTGCCGAGCAGCATCGGCCGCGAGGAGCCCAGGCCGACGCGGCGCACGGCGTCGGTGAGCCCGACCCGGAGGAAGACGACGGGGTGCTCGGCGAGCAGGGCGCGGGTGGTGGGGTCGAGCACCGCTCCCCCGCCCAGGGCCAGGACGCCGGGGTGGTCGGCCAGCGCCGAGGCGACCGCTGCTCGTTCCAGCGCGCGGAAGTGCGCCTCGCCGTCGTCGACGAAGATGTCGCTGATCTCGCGACCCTCCGCGGCGACGATGTCGAGGTCGGTGTCGCGCACCTCGAGGCCCAGGAGCTCACCGAGCAGACCGGCCACCGTGGTCTTGCCGGCGCCCATGGTGCCCACGAGCACCACGCGCGGGCCGCCGCTCGGCTGGCTCATCGCCGGGTCCTGGCTCATCGGTAGTTCAGCGTCTCCATGTACGAGCGGACGTTGCGCGCGACCTCGGCCACCGAGTCGCCACCGAACTTCTCCAGGACGGCGTCGGCGATGACCAGCGCGACCATGGCCTCGGCGACGATGCCGGCGGCCGGCACGGCGCAGACGTCGGAGCGCTGGTGGTGCGCGACGGCCTCCTCGCCGGTGGCGACGTCGACGGTGCGCAGCGCCCGGGGCACGGTGGCGATGGGCTTCATCGCGGCACGCACGCGCAGCACCTCGCCGGTGCTCATGCCGCCCTCGGTGCCGCCGGAGCGGCCCGAGGTGCGGCGGATCCCGTCGTCGGTGGGCACGATCTCGTCGTGGGCCTGCGAGCCCGGCGTCGAGGCGAGCTCGAAGCCGTCACCGACCTCCACGCCCTTGATCGCCTGGATGCCCATGAGGGCGCCGGCGAGCTTCGCGTCGAGGCGACGGTCCCAGTGGACGTGGCTGCCCAGCCCCGGCGGGAGGTCGTGGACGACGACCTCGACGACGCCGCCGAGCGTGTCGCCGTCCGAGTGGCCCTGGTCGATCCGCTCGGTCATCAGCTTGGCGGTGTCGGCGTCCCAGCAACGGACCGGGTCCGCGTCGAGCGCCGCCACGGTGGCCTCGGAGGCGTCCGGGGGCACCGTGCCCGCGGGGACCTTGATCCCGGCGATCTCGACGACGTGGGAGAGCAGGCGGATGCCGCAGGCCTGCTCGAGGAAGTTGGAGGCCACCCGGCCGAGGGCCACGCGGGCGGCGGTCTCGCGGGCCGAGGCACGCTCCAGGATCGGCCGGGCCTCGTCGAAGCCGTACTTCTGCATGCCCACCAGGTCGGCGTGACCGGGGCGGGGCCGGGTGAGCTTGGCGTTGCGCGCGAGGCCGTCGAGGACCTCGGCGTCGACCGGGTCGGCCGACATGACCTGCTCCCACTTGGGCCACTCGGTGTTGCCGACCTCGATGGCGACGGGGCCGCCGAGCGTCTCGCCGTGGCGGACGCCGCCGGTCAAGGTCACCTGGTCCTGCTCGAACTTCATCCGGGCACCGCGGCCGTGGCCCAGCCGACGCCGGGCCAGGGAGTCGGCGATGTCGCCCGACGTCACCTGGACGTGGGCGGGCAGACCTTCGAGGATCGCGACCAGGGCGGGTCCGTGGGACTCCCCCGCAGTGAGCCAACGCAGCATGGGGTCAGTGTTTCACGCTCGTCACACGGCGCCCGCAGCACCGTCACGGCGCGAGACCGACGGGCCTCAGAGCAGCGCACCGCCGAGCAGCGCCCCGAGCAGGGCACCGACGATCAGGCCCGGCCCGAGGGGCACGTGGCTGCGCAGCAGCGAGCGGTCGCGGCGTGCCACCACCCGCCCCAGGCCGGCGGCGCCGACGAGCAGGAAGCCCAGCCACAGCCCCAGCACCAGCTCGCCGGGGCCCAGCCGGGCCAGCGGCAGGCCGAGGAGCAGCGCGAGCCGGACGTCGCCGAAGCCGAGGCCGGAGGCGTTGACCCGCCACAGCACCCAGAAGACGCTGCGGGCCGCGAGCGCGAGCAGGACGGCCACCAGCACCGTGCGCCCGTGGCCGGCGACCAGCCACTCCAGCAGCGCCACGACGAGCACGACGGCGGTGGCGGGGAGCACCAGCACCCGGGGCAGCAGCCGGGTCCGCGCGTCGATCACGGCCAGCCAGGCGGCCACGGGGACGACGGGCAGCAGCCACGCGAGCCACCACCCGGCGCCCAGCGCCAGGGTGAGCAGCGCGGCGGCGGCCGCGGCGGCGAGCCCGCAGCCGAGGGCCAGCCACCGGCCCGAGGCCAGCTCGTCCCAGGAGGGACGCGGCGGGTCGTCGGGGTGCGGCTCCCCCGCCGGCGCCGGCAGGCGCCGCACCACGGCCGGCGCGCACGCGCCCAGCACGCCGACCACCAGCGCCGCCACGAGGGCGGTGATCAGCGGGGCGGCATCCACGACGTCCAGTCTTCCCTGCTCAGCGCGCGCCGTCGTCCCGACGCGCCGCCACGGCGGCCTCGCCCGCCGCGCGCATCGCGGCGAGCGGGCCCGGCACGCCCGTGAACTGCTCGAACTGGAGCACCGCCTGGTGCACCAGCAGGTCCAGCCCGGTCACCAGCACGCTGCCCTGCGCGAGGGCGGCCGCGGCCAGGGGCGTGGGCCACGGGTCGTAGACGACCTCGAAGACCACCGGGGCCTCGGCACGCGCGCACTGGCGGGCGTCCTGCGCGTCGGCCGGCACCGTCGAGACCAGGACGTCGGCCGGCACCTCCGCCGTCAGGTCCACCGCGTCGACACCTACCCCGGGCGCGTACGCGGTCACCGCCTCGATCGTGGCCCGGGCGCGCTCCGGGGAGCGCACCAGGAAGCGGACCGAGCGGGCGCCGAGGTCCGTCAGCGCCAGCGCCACCGACGCCGCCGTCGCACCGCCGCCGAGCACCGCGACCCGCTCGACGGAACCGCTCCACCGCTCGCGCACGGCCGCGGCGGCGCCGGGCAGGTCGGTGTTGTCCACGCGCGCCCCTCCCGGGGCCGCGGGGTCGCGCACCCAGGTGTTGG
The DNA here is from genome assembly GCF_023554635.1 of Nocardioides bruguierae. Taxonomy (NCBI): domain Bacteria; kingdom Bacillati; phylum Actinomycetota; class Actinomycetes; order Propionibacteriales; family Nocardioidaceae; genus Nocardioides; species Nocardioides bruguierae. The sequence continues at coordinate 11,195 of NZ_JAMJPH010000003.1, read as the reverse complement.
CACCGGACGCCGCTGCGGCGTGCGCGCTGATGGGCCAGCCGCGTTCCTCGGCCAGCGCCAGCAGCTCCCGCTTGAGCGGCATGGTGACCGACAGGCCGTCGACGTCGTCGGCCAGGCCGTCGAGGAACGTCGCGAGGCTGCCCTCGGGCACCCGCTGGTGGTCGTAGCTGCGCGAGGCCAGGCCCGCGGCGGCGTAGCCGGCGCGGTGCAGCACGGGTGAGAGCGAGTGCGCGACCGGGTCCCCGATGACGAGGGCCCGGCCGCGCTCGCGCGTCAGCACCGGTCCGACTGGGTGGCGCAGTAGTCGTCGAGCTCCTGACGGAAGGAGAGGAACTCGGAGTAGGAGTCGGTGAACTTGGTCTTGCCGGTGGCGAGGTTCACCGTCACGTAGAACAGCCAGTCGCCCTTGGCGGGGTTGGCCGCAGCCTCGATCGCGTCGTCGCCGGGCGCCTCGATGGGCGTCGGCGGCAGGCCGGTCTGGGTGTAGGTGTTGTACGGGCTGTCGGCGACCGAGTCGATCTGGTCGGTCGTCAGGCGCGCGATCGGGGACTGGTCGAGCGCGTAGTTCACGGCCGCGTCGATCTGGAGCAGGCCGTTGGTGATCCCGTTCTGCGGGTTCTCCACGCGGTTGTAGATGACCCGGGCGACCTTGACCATGTCGTCGCCGCGCCCCTCCGCCTGCACGAGGCTGGCCACGACCATCAGCTCGCCCGGCGTGTAGCCCAGGGCCTCGGCCCGGGCCTCGAGGTTCGCCTCGTCGGCGGCCTGGCGCCAGCGCTCGACCATCTGGGAGACCATGTCCACGGGCTTGTCCGTGGGGGCGAACGCGTAGGTCGCCGGGAACAGGTAGCCCTCCGCGTTGCCGTCGGCGTAGTCGGGCAGGCCGATCTTGCCGGGGCGCGAGAGGACCTGGTTGAACTGCTTCTTAGAGAAGTCGGTGTTCTTCGCGAGGGTGTCGACGATCTGGCGCACGGTGAGGCCCTCGGGCACGGTCACCGTGGTGGTCAGCAGGTTCGCCGGGTCCACCAGCACGTCGATGGCGTCCGCCGCGGACATCTGCCGCTGGAGCTGGTAGTAGCCGACCTGGATGCCCGCCGCGTCCGGGTCGACGTTGGCGGCGGAGATGCAGGCGTCGACGGAGGCGACGACGTCCTCGTCCGCGAGGACGCGGCAGATGTCGGTGGCCGTCTCGCCCTCGCCGACCTCGACCAGGACCCGGCCACGGCCGGGGCCGTCGTAGTCCTCGGGGGTGTAGGTCAGGGAGCGGAGGAACTCGGTGCCCTTCTGCACGCCGTAGTAGCCGCCGACGCCCACGAGGGCGAGGACGACGATGACGGCGAGGTAGCCGGGCAGCCGGCTCTTGCGCCGACGCCGGCGACCGCCGGGGTCGTAGGCCGGGGCGGCGGGGGCTGCCTGGGGCTGCCCCGTGCGCTCCTCGGTGGGCGCCTCGGCGGGCTCGGAGAACAGGCCGCCGATCGCACCGCCCGTCGGCTCGGGGCCGACGGCGGGGTCGCGGTCGTGGTCACTCATCGTGCGGGCTCCTCGACGATCTCGCCCGGCGGCGTGCCGGTGGCGCGCTCGGTGTCGAGCGCGTGCTGAAGGATGACGACTGCGGCCGCCTGGTCGACGACCTCGCGGCGCTTGCTGCCCTTGCGCCCCTGGCCGCGAAGGATAGCCTCCGCGGCCACGGTGCTGAGCCGTTCGTCGACCAGACGGACCGGAACGGGCGCGAACCTGGCCGCCAGCTGTGCGGCGAACTCGCGCACCTTGGTGGCCGCGGGGCCCTCACCGCCGGCCAGCGAGCGGGGCAGCCCGACCACGACCTCGACGAGCTCGGACTCGGCCTGGATGTCCCCGCCGATGCGGCGGAGGCGGGACAGGTCGCCCTTGCCCCGCTTCACCGTCTCGACCGGCGTGGCCAGGAACCCGGACGGGTCGCTGCGGGCGACGCCGATCCGGGCGTCCCCCGGGTCGACGCCCAACCGGACCCCGTGCCGCACGCTGACCGCCCGCCTCAGACGCCGACGGCCTTGCCGACCTCGGTGGCGACCAGCGCGAGCGCCTCGTCCACCTTGCCGACCTCGGTGCCGCCGCCCTGGGCCATGTCGGGCTTGCCGCCGCCCTTGCCGCCGAGCACGGGCGCGAGCACCTTCACCAGGTCACCGGCCTTGACCCCGCGGCTGCGGGCCTCGTCGTTGGTGGCCGCCACCAGCGCGACCTTGCCGTCGGCGACGCCGACGACCACGACGACCCCGGCCTCGCCCTGGGGCAGCCGGTTGCGGACGTCGGTGGCCAGCGTGCGGACGTCGCCACCGCTCGCGCCGTCGGCCCGGTGGGCCACGACGTTGACGGTGCCGACCTTGGCCGCGCCGCGGGCGATGTCGCCGGCCGAGGCGAGCAGCTGGGCGACGCGGACGCGCTCGAGCTCCTTCTCGGCGCCGCGCAGGCGCTCGACGAGGTCACCGACCCGGCCGACGAGGTCGTCGGGCTGGGTCTTGAGGATGCCGGTGAGCTCGGCGACGACGTCGCGCTCCTTGGCCAGGTACCGGAAGCCCTCGACACCGGTGAGCGCCTCGACGCGGCGGTTGCCGGAGCCGACGGAGGACTCACTGGTGAGGACGACGGTGCCGACCTGGCTGGAGTGGTCGACGTGCGTGCCACCGCACAGCTCGCGCGACCAGGGGCCGCCGATCTCGACGACGCGCACCTGCGACTCGTCGTAGGTCTCGCCGAACAGGGCGATGGCGCCCCAGACCTTGGCCTCGGGCAGGCTCATGTACTGCCAGGAGACGGGCAGGTCGGCGCGCAGCGCCTCGTTGGAGACGGTCTCGATGTCCTTGACCTGGGCAGGCGTCAGCGCCTGCGTCCAGCCGAAGTCGAGGCGCAGGTAGCCGGGGCGGTTGTAGGAGCCGGCCTGCAGGGCGGTGGGGCCGAGCACCTCGCGCAGCGCCGCGTGCACCACGTGGGTGCCCGAGTGCGCCTGGCGGGCGCCGGTGCGCCACGCGGGGTCGACCGCGGCGTGCACGGCCGCGTCCTGGGTCAGCTCGCCCTCGAGGACGCGGACCTGGTGCACGACCAGGCCGCGCACGGGGCGCTGGACGTCGAGGACCTCCAGGCTGCCGCCGTCGAACGTCAGGGTGCCGGCGTCCGCGACCTGGCCGCCGGACTCGGCGTAGAACGGGGTGCGGTCGAGGACGACCTCGCCGACCTGGCCGGCGGTCAGCACCTGCACGGGCTCGCCTCCGGCGAGCAGCGCGAGCGCCCTCGACTCCGTCTCCAGGGTCGAGTAGGCCAGCCAGTCGGTGGCACCGTGCTCGTCGAGCACCGCGCGGTACAGGTGGGTGTCGGCGTGCTGACCCTTCTTGGCCTTCGCGTCCGCCTTCGCGCGGGCGCGCTGCTCGGCCATGAGGGAGCGGAAGCCCTCCTCGTCGACGCTCAGGCCGGCCTCGGAGGCCATCTCCAGCGTCAGGTCGATCGGGAAGCCGTAGGTGTCGTGCAGCGCGAACGCCTGGGCGCCGGCCAGGGTGGTGCCGCCGCCTGCCTTCACCTGGTCCGCGGCGTTGTCGAAGATCTGGGTGCCGGCCGCGAGCGTCTTGCGGAACGCGTCCTCCTCGGCGAAGGCGACGCGGGAGATCCGCTCCCAGCCGGACTCGACCTCGGGGTAGGAGGCCTTCATCCGGTCGCGGCTGACCGGCATGAGCTCGGCCAGGGCGTGGCCCTCGAAGCCCAGCAGGCGCATGGAGCGGACCGCGCGGCGCAGGAGGCGGCGCAGCACGTAGCCGCGGCCCTCGTTGCCCGGGGTCACGCCGTCGCTGATCAGCATCAGGGCGGAGCGCACGTGGTCGGCGACGACGCGGAAGCGGACGTCGTCCACGTGGTTCTCGCCGTAGGTCTTGCCGGAGAGCTCGGCGGCCTTCTCGATGACGGGAAAGACCTCGTCGATCTCGTACATGTTCTGCTTGCCCTGGAGCAGGTACGCGACCCGCTCGAGGCCCATGCCGGTGTCGATGTTCTTGGCCGGCAGCGGGCCCTCGACGTCGAAGTCCGCCTTGGAGCGGACCTGGGAGAGCGACTCCTGCATGAAGACGAGGTTCCAGATCTCCAGGAACCGGTCCTCGTCGGCGTTCGGGCCGCCGTCGGGGCCGTACTCGGGCCCGCGGTCGATGTAGATCTCCGAGCAGGGGCCGCCCGGGCCGGGCACGCCCATGTTCCAGTAGTTGTCCTCGAGGCCACGCTCCTGGATGCGCTCGTACGGCATCCCGGCGACCTCGTGCCACAGCTCCTTGGCCTCGGTGTCGCTGGGCAGCACCGTGACCCAGATCTTCTCCGGGTCGAAGCCGAGACCACCCTCCTCGACGGACCCCGTGATGAGGGTCCAGGCGAAGCGGATGGCGCCTTCCTTGAAGTAGTCGCCGAAGGAGAAGTTGCCGCACATCTGGAAGAACGTGCCGTGGCGGGTGGTCTTGCCGACCTCCTCGATGTCGAGGGTCCGCACGCACTTCTGCACGCTGGTGGCGCGGTTCCACTGCGGCGTCTCCTGGCCCAGGAAGTAGGGCTTGAAAGGCACCATGCCGGCGTTGACGAACAGGAGGTTCGGGTCGTCCAGCAGCAGCGAGGCGGAGGGGACGACGGTGTGCCCGTTCTTCTCGAAGTGGGCAGTGAACCTGCGCCGGATCTCGGCGGTCTCCATCAGTCGGTGCCTCTCTCGTTCTCGATCGGCCGCGGGGCGGCCTGCTCGACCTGGCTGGTCTGGGTGCTGCTGCTCGTGGGCTGGTCCCCTGCTCCGGGCAGGGCTCGCGGTCCATCTGGCGACATGCCGAGGCGCTCGCGCAAATCGGTTTCGGCGTCGGCGCGGCCCTGGGCGACCTCGTCGCGGACCATGCGGGCGCCGACGGACAGGGCGGAGAGCCGGTCGCGGAGCCCGTCGGCCGTGAGGGCCTCGGCCGCGCGGCGTGCGCGCGCCATCGCCCACATCCCCGCTCCGGCCCCGGCGACGAACCAGAGGCCGCGGCTCATGCGACGCGCTCCGCCGCGTCCGGCTGCTGCCGCTGCCGGGCGGCCCAGGCCCGTCGGGCGAGCCGGGTCTCGACGCGGCGCTGCTTGCGGGAGCGGCGCAGCTCCTGCCGCATCGCCACCCGCACCCGTGCCCGGGTCTCGGGGTCGAGCGCGCGGCGCACGCCGGCGAGCAGCGCGCCCGCCTGGACGGTGGTCTCGCGCAGCACGAGGTCGGCGAAGAGCGGGCCGGGCACCGTCGGGGCCTCGTCGGTGGCGGCAGGCCGGACGGAGCCGGCAGGCCGGGTGTGACCGGGATCCGACCCGAGCTCGGTGATCACGAACTCCTCGGCCGGCCGGCTGGGGGTGGCCGTGGGCCGGGCCGTGCGCTCCAGGGCGGTGAGCCGCTCCCGCAGCACCGCTGCCTCGGAGGCGGCCTCGCGCCGGACGCGGCGGAGGCCGATGTCCAGGACGACGACGGACATGGTGAGGATGGCCATGAGCGCAAGAGTCACGACGACCGCCCAAACGGGCCAACCAGCATCGACGCTCACATGTATAAGCCTACCCTGAGCAGACGTTGGACGACCGAAGGGGCGGCTGCCACCGGCAACCGCCCCTTCGACAGAGTCAAGTCAGCTACAAGTCTGCCTCTTTACGAACTTGCTAAAGGTACCGTTATCGGGAGTCTGCTTGCAGCCAAGGGCCGCGTTTTCCTTGTGGAACGCCACAAGCTTCAGAGTCGTCCAGGGCTCCCAGTAGAAATTGGGGTCATCCCGATTCACACGCTTACAAATCTTCACACCGACGGTCGCAGCCCAACGCCCGACGCCGGTCGCGACTCGATACGTGTCTCCCGACGCAAAGGTACGAGTTTGGGTCGTTGACGCATACTTCGTCTTGGTCCCAACCTCACCAAGTTCCACACCCACTTGAGCGGAGACCTTGCCAAAGGCCGCATTTCCAGCCTCTACCGAATAGTTCGCAGAGGCCGAGATCGAGTTGGTCCGACTGGCTTCAGTGCCGTACGTTACAGTCTCTGTGATAGGTGACCCAGTGTAGTTGTCCTGTCGGCCGACAGCGCCGATAATCCTGTAACTACGCTTGATCGAGTCTTCACGGACACGGTAGCGCAGCTTCCCAGCTTTATCCGCGGAACAAGTCGTAGTTAACCGCTCCCCGGTTGCCTTTTGCGCCTGCGCGGACGCTGTGGTCGGAACAGATAAGAACAGTGCAGCCACGACAAGGGTCGCTAGACCCCTCAACTGAAACTTTGCAAACGGCATCATCAGTCTCCCAAGCAACTGTGAGGTCAGGCGAATCCCGACCGTCAGGGAAACATTACATCATTTCCGATTTTACTGTCACGTGTTTCACTGATGACCGCGAACAATGTTCCGCAACCGATCCCAGCGCTCTCTGATGCTCGCCTCGGCCCCAATCTCTTTGGGCTGGTAGTAGCGGGTGTCCGCGAGCACGTCCGGGAGGTACTGCTGGGCGGCGATCCCGTAGGGCTCGTCGTGCGGGTAGGCGTAGCCCTTGCCGTGGCCCAGGTCCTTCGCGCCGCCGTAGTGGGCGTCGCGCAGGTGGGGCGGCACCTGGCCGATCTTGCCCGCACGCACGTCGGCGAGCGCGGAGTCGATCCCGACGATGACGGCGTTGGACTTCGGCGCCATCGCGAGGTGGACGGTCGCCTGGGCCAGGTTGATGCGCGCCTCGGGCATGCCGATCAGCTGCACGGCCTGGGCCGCGGCCACGGCCGCCTGGAGGGCCGTCGGGTCGGCGAGGCCGATGTCCTCGCTGGCGTGCACCACCAGCCGTCGAGCGATGAAGCGGGGGTCCTCCCCCGCCTCGATCATCCGGGCCAGGTAGTGCAGGGCGGCGTCGGGGTCGGAGCCGCGGATCGACTTGATGAACGCGGAGATGACGTCGTAGTGCTGGTCGCCCTGCCGGTCGTAGCGCACCGCGGCGGTGTCGACGGCCGACTCGGCGGCCTCGAGGTCGATCGCGGTGACGCCCCGGCCGGCCGCGGCACCGGCCGCCGCCTCCAGGTAGGTCAGCGAGCGGCGGGCGTCCCCGCCGGCCAGGCGGACGAGGTGGTCCGCCGCGTCCTCGGCGAGGGTGAACTCCCCCGCCAGGCCGCGCTCGTCGACCAGCGCCTGGTCCACGACGCGGCGCACGTCGTCGTCGGAGAGCGACTGGAGCTTGAGCAGGAGGCTGCGGGAGAGCAGCGGGGAGATCACCGAGAAGAACGGGTTCTCGGTGGTGGCGGCCACCAGCGTGACCCAGCGGTTCTCGACGCCGGGCAGCAGCGCGTCCTGCTGGGCCTTGGAGAACCGGTGCACCTCGTCGACGAAGAGCACCGTCTCCGTGCCCCCGCGCACCAGCGCGGCCCGCGCCCCGTCGATCGCGGCCCGCACCTCCTTGACCCCGGCCGTCACGGCCGAGACCTCGACGAAGGTGCGTGACGTCTGCTGGGAGACGATCGAGGCGATCGTCGTCTTGCCCGTGCCGGGCGGGCCCCACAGCAGGAGCGAGAGCGAGCGCTGGTCCTCGATCAGCTGGCGCAGCGGGGAGCCCGGCTCGCGCAGCTGCGGCTGCCCCACCAGCTCGTCCAGGGTGCGCGGACGCATCCGCACGGCGAGCGGTGCGGAGGCACTGGTGTTGACGGACAGCGAGCCGCCCCCGGTGACGGGGGCGGCTCCTGGGACGTCGAAGAGACCGCCGTCCCCGCTGTCGGCCATGGGTGGCGGGGTCAGGCGGACACCATCTCCCGGCGCTGGAGGTCGAACCACTGCTTCTCGTAGCCGGGGCCCTCGGCGATCGCGGTCGGCGTCACGCCGGCGTCGGGGCTGCCCTGGGAGTCGACGCCCAGCAGGCCGGCGGTGACGGGGTGCTGCGGCGCCTTGCCCAGCTCGGCCGGGAAGTGGCAGGCCACCTTGTGCCGCGGGCCGATCTGCATCAGCGGCGGCTCGACCTTGGTGCAGATCTCCTTCGCGATCGGGCAGCGGGTGCGGAACCGGCAGCCGGACGGCGGGTTGATCGGGCTCGGCACGTCGCCCTCGAGGCGGATGCGCTCACGACGACCGCCCACCGCGGCCTGCTTGATGTCCGGCACGGCGGAGAGCAGGGCCTGCGTGTACGGGTGGTGGCTGCTCTTGTAGAGCGTGTCCCGGTCGGCGATCTCGACGATCTTGCCCAGGTACATCACGGCCACCTCGGGGCAGAAGTGGCGCACGACCGCGAGGTCGTGGGCGATGAACAGGAAGGCGATGTCGAACTCCTTCTGCAGGTCCTGCAGGAGGTTGATCACCTGGGCCTGGATGGAGACGTCGAGCGCCGAGACCGGCTCGTCGGCGACGAGGAGCTTCGGGTTCAGCGTGAGGGCACGGGCGATGCCGATGCGCTGGCGCTGACCGCCGGAGAACTCGTTGGGGTACCGGTTGTAGTGCTCCGGGTTCAGGCCCACCACCTCGAGGAGCTCCTGGACCCGCTTGAGCACCTGCTTCTTCGGCACCACGTTGTGGACCTCGAGCGGGGCACCCACGATCGCGCCCACGGTGTGGCGGGGGTTCAGCGAGGTGTAGGGGTCCTGGAAGATCATCTGCACGTCGCGACGCAGCGGCTTGAGCTGCCGGTTCGACATGGCGGCGATGTCCTGCCGGTTCTCACCGAAGTACATGGAGCCCGAGGTGGGCTTGTACAGGCGGGTGATCAGCCGGCCGGTGGTCGACTTGCCGCAGCCGGACTCCCCCACCAGGCCCAGGGCGCCGCCCTTGGGGACCTCGAAGGACACGCCGTCCACGGCCTGCACGTGCCCGACGGTGCGGGAGACGACGCCGGAGGACTTCACCGGGAACCACATGCGCAGGTTGTCCACGGTCAGCACGGGCGGGGCGTCGGGGTCGAGCCGCGGCGGCTGGTGCTCCTGGCCGGCCAGGTCGGCGAAGCTGGCGCCGCCGGTGGCGTCCGTGGTCGGCTCGTTGGTCTCGGTCATCGGGGGTCGTTCTCCTCGAGCGTCTCGGGCGCGATCACGGGCAGGACCTCGGCCTGGTACACGGCGTCGGGGTCTGCCAGGTGGCAGCGCTTCAGGTGCCCCGGCACGGTCGGGCTCTCGAGGAGCTCCGGCATCTGCGAGGTGCACAGCCCGCCGGCGACCTTGTCCTTGTGGAGGCAGCGGGGGTTGAAGGCACAGCCCGGCGGCGGCTTCAGCAGCGACGGCGGGTTGCCCGGGATCGGGATCAGGGGGGCGTCGGTGTCACCAGCGACGTCGGGCACGCTCGAGAGCAGGCCCCAGGTGTAGGGCATCTGCGGACGCGTGAGGACGTCCTTCGCGGTGCCGTACTCCACGCCGCGGCCGCCGTACATCACGAGGATGTCGTCGGCCATCTCGGCGATGACGCCGAGGTCGTGGGTGATCATGATGATGGCGGAGTCGAACTCGCGCTGGAGGTCCTGGAGGAGGTCCAGGATCTGCGCCTGCACGGTGACGTCCAGCGCGGTCGTCGGCTCGTCCGCGACGATGAGCGACGGGTCGTTGATCAGGCCCATCGCGATCATGGCGCGCTGGCGCATGCCGCCGGAGAACTGGTGCGGGAAGTCGTCCGCGCGCCGGTCCGGCTGCGGGATGCCGACGCGGTCGAGCATCTCGATCGCCTTGCGGCGGGCCTCCCGCTTGGAGGCGCTGGGGTGGTGCACCTGGTAGGCCTCGGCCAGCTGGCCGCCGACCTTGTAGAAGGGGTGCAGTGCCGCGAGGGCGTCCTGGAAGATCATCGAGACCTGGCGGCCGCGGATCTTGCGCATCTTGGACTCGCTCAGCCCGACGACCTCCTGGCCGTCGATGCGGATGCTGCCGGTGATCTTGGCCGACTTGGTGTCGTGCAGGCCGAGCACGGCCATGGACGAGACGGACTTGCCGGAGCCGGACTCGCCGACGATGCCGAGGGTCCTGCCCTTCTCGACGGAGTAGCTCAGGCCCTGGACGGCGGTGATCTGGCCGTCCTCGGTCGGGAACTTCACCGTCAGGTCCTCGACGACGAGGAACGGCTCGCCGCTGGACGCGCCCGGCCGGGTGCTGCTGGGGGCGGTCACGGTCACGAAAGCCTCACTCTCGGGTCGAGGGCGCTGTAGACGATGTCGACGAGCAGGTTGCTGACGATCAGCACCACGGCGCTGAAGAGCGCGGTCGCAGACACGATGGGCAGGTCGCGGTCGCCGATGGCGTTGAGGGCCCACAGGCCGATACCGCTGATGTCGAAGATCTTCTCGGTGAAGATGGTGCCGGCGAGCAGGGTGCCGAAGTCGATGCCGAAGATGGTCACGATCGGCACCAGGGCGGCGCGCAGGCCGTGCTTGTAGACCACGGTGCGCGTCGGCAGGCCCTTGGCCTTCGCGGTGCGGATGTAGTCCTCGCTGAGGGCCTCCACCATCGCGCCGCGCGCATATCGGGTGTACTGCGTGCAGCCGAAGACGCCGAGGCAGATCCAGGCGAGCGCCAGGCCGGAGACCCAGGCCGCGGGGTTCTCGGTGATCGGCGTGTAGCCGGGTGACCCGATGCCGGGCACGCCCCACCACACCGCCACGTACAGGTAGGTGAGGAGGGCGAAGAGGTAGTAGGGCACGGAGCTGAGCACCAGGAACGAGGAGACCAGCGCCTTGTCGGCCAGGGTCCCTCGGCGTCTGGCGGCGGCCACGCCCATGGGCACGCCGATGATCAGGTAGAGGAACGCGCCGCCGACGGCCACGGAGATGGTGGCGGGCAGCCGGTCCTTCATGTCGTCCCACACGGGCTTGCCGGTGGTGTACGAGAGGCCGAAGCAGGGGGCGGGGCACTCGGTGGTCTGGCCGGAGATGGTGACGTCACGGCCGGTGACGATGCCGCCCATGTAGCGCCCGTACTCGGCGAACATGTTGTTGTTGTAGCCGAGCTCCTCGGTGAAGCGCTCGAGCCGGTCGTCGGTGCAGTGGTTCGAGGTCTTGGACTCGCACATCGGTCGGGCCGGCGCGCTCGGGCCGAACCAGAACAACGCGAACACCGAGAACGAGACGAGGAAGAGCACCACCACTCCCGAGAGCAGTCGCTTGACGATGTAGGCGTACACGAGTCTCCTCCAGTGCCGGCCCGGTGGGGCCGACGGGTGCGGAACGGTCCGGCCGGTGCGTCCCGATGTTACGGGCCCGACCGTGGTGGGGGGGGGCCCCCG